>DATCHE010000103.1:0-19980 GCA_036508535.1 Bacteroidales bacterium
TGTCGAAGTTATATATTATTAATTTGTCTAAGCCAAGATCGGTCAGGTAAACCTTGTTCCCGGCGGGGTTGAAAGCAATCATGTGGGCATGTGAGACTTTCCCTCCCTCGCTTTTAAACCGGACAGTATCTGTTATGCTAACCGGTATTCCCCCGTCATCGAGTTTTACAACAGCCAAGGATCCGCCGGTATAACTTGCAAGTAATAAAAAATCATTGGCAGGTGACAGGGAAATAAAACAGGGTGTGCCATTTGGAATACTAAATTCTTTAATCTTCTCAATTACTCCGGTTTTAGCATCATATCTTAAAGTTGTTACGCCTCCTCCAATCTTCCCTTTGAAATTTAACATTTCATTACCTGCATAGATCAACCCGTTTTTTTTTGAAATACAAAAATATGATGGATTCGGACCGGCATCTGTTGCGGATAACAAATTAAATTTCCCCTCTTTCAGATTCAGGTCAAACAGATAAAAACCCTTCTCTCCAGGGGTGGCACCTTTACTTGCAAAAAACCTTATGACCTGAGCATTGGATGAAATTGAAAACATCAAAAATATAACCAGCGATTGAAGAAATAAGTTGATTCTTCTCATATTAAAATAAATTAAACTTTTAAAATATCAAATTCCCAATATTCCTGAAATGTTCAGAACAAAACTACAAGATTATTACTTAACCTCAACCTTAACCTTAACCTCAACCTTAACCTGATTCTAAAGTTCTGTAGCTAAGTCCTGTCCTTCAGGCTCCTCTTCTCCAATTCTCCCCCTCTCCTTTTCTACTTATTATATTCGTCAAAAAAATCGTTCCCTTTATCGTCGGTAATTATAAAGGCAGCCAGATTCTCAACACGAATCCTGCGTATTGCTTCCATACCAAGATCTTCAAAATCTACTATCTCCACCGACTTAATATTTTCGGCAGCAAGCAGAGCAGCCGGACCACCAATTGTTCCCAGATAAAAGCCCCCGTATTTCTTACAGGCATCAATAACCTGACGGCTCCGGTTACCTTTTGCCAGCATTATTAAAGATCCGCCCATACTCTGGAACAGATCGACGTAGGAATCCATTCTTCCTGCTGTAGTTGGTCCGAAGCTCCCCGATGGCATTCCGGCCGGAGTTTTTGCCGGTCCGGCATAGTAAATCGGATGATTTTTAAAATAATCAGGCATCGGTTTACCTTCATCAATTACTTTCTTTATCTGGGCATGAGCAATATCTCTTGCAACAATGAGTGTCCCTGAAAGGCTCAGTCTGGTCTTTACAGGATATTTTGTGAGATCTGCAAGTACCTCTTTCATTGGACGATCGAGGTTAATCTCTACCGGCTTTTCAAATTCAGGAGCTTTTGCAGGCATAAAACGCGACGGATTTCTTTCGAGCTCTTCAAGAAAAATTCCATCCTTATTAATTTTCGCTTTAATGTTTCTGTCGGCGCTACAGCTAACACCAAGTCCGACAGGACATGAGGCGGCGTGCCGTGGCAGACGGATAACTCTCACATCATGAACGAAATACTTCCCGCCAAACTGGGCGCCAACACCATATTCATGGCAAATTTTTTCAATTCTGTTTTCCCACTCTATATCGCGGAATGCCCTTCCTCCGGCGCTCCCGGTTACCGGAAGGTGATCGAGATATCCTGCTGAAGCTTCCTTAACGGTTTTCAAAGTCGCCTCAGCAGAAGTACCTCCAATAACCAGCGCAAGATGATACGGAGGGCACGCGGAGGTACCAAGCTCTTTTATCTTTTCCTTCACAAATTTAATAAGCGCAGCTTCATTAAGTAAAGATTTTGTCTGCTGATAAAGAAAGGTCTTATTTGCAGAGCCACCACCTTTTGTTATGAAAAGAAATTCATAACTATTACCATCGGTGGCATAAATATCAATTTGTGCCGGAAGGTTTGAACCTGTGTTTTTTTCTTCAAACATTGAAAACGGAACCACCTGTGAATAACGGAGGTTCTTGTTTTTGTAAGTCTCATAAATCCCTTTCGACAAATATTTTGCATCGCTACCTCCGGTGTAAACATCTTCTCCCTTCTTCCCGATTACAATTGCAGTTCCGGTATCCTGGCACCAGGGGAGCTCTTCATTTGATGATATCACGGTATTGCGGAGCATCATGTATGCAACAAAACGGTCATTATCAGTCGCCTCAGGATCATCAAGAATTTTGGCAACCTTTTCAAGATGCGATGTTCTGAGAAAAAAAGACAGATCGGAAACAGCTTCTTTGGCAAGAAGTTCCAGCCCTTTTGGATCTACTTTAAGTATCTTTCTTCCTCCTTCGTCAACAACTTTTACATGTTCTTTTGTAAGTAGCCTGTAGCTGGTTGAGTCCTTTTCAATCTGAAATGGTTTCTCATAGATAAAATCTGCCATATGATGTGTTATTTTATTAACAATGATCTGATTAGGGAGACAAAATAGTTAAAAATTACAAGACTCTGTTAAAGATCTTTGAATTCAAACTTTTCTTTTGCTCTAATGCCTTTAGGGGTCATCTCCAGGGTACAGCACTCAACTTTTTCATCGTGCTGAAATACAAGAACGTATCCTTCATTCAGAGCTTCCTTTAGAATTTTTTCTTTTTCCTCAATTGTTTTAAGCGATTCTATATCATAACTCATGTTCCAGATTATTGGGATATGAGCAACAGTAGGAATCAGATCGCCAGTATAAATCAGGGTTTTATCTTTATACTTAATTACCGGAATCATAAGTCCGGGAGTGTGGCCATAACATATTACGACAGAAAATCCCGGAAATAATTCACCATCGTCATCAACAAGGTTCAGGTGACCACTATCCATAATAGGAATAATGTTTTCTTCTAGGAAAGAATCAGCTTCTCTGATATTATTTTTCACTGCCCATTCCCATTGGGTGCGGCTGACATGATAGATTGCCTGCGGGAATGTAAGTTCATAACCGTTTTCGTTTTTCCTAACGCCGCCGCCGCAATGATCTGCATGTAAGTGTGTTAGCACCACATCTGTTATATCTTCAGGTTTATACCCTCTGCCAGAAAGCCCTTCAAGAAGTCCTTCCCCGCCACTGAGATGAACATGTCGAAAAAATTTCTCATCCTGCTTGTCGCCCCATCCGGTATCAACAAGAATTACATGTCCGTCTGTTTCCACAATAAGCGACCGGAGTGTAAGAGAAATCAGGTTATACTCATCTGAAGAATAAACTCTCGACCAGAGCACTTTTGGGACAACTCCAAACATTGCTCCTCCGTCGACTTTAAAATTTGCTATATTGAAAAGTTGAATTTTCATATTTTTTTTCAAAGGAAAGGATTATTTATGTTTTGCGGTTAAAAGGAACATAAGTCGCATCATAATTCTTATCACTTGATAAGAGAACCAGGCGAAGAGCTGATAAAACCATATTTTATGATGTATATGATCTTCAGAGGTAATCTGTTTACAATCTTTTTTAATGATCTCAAGGAGAATTTCCTCAAACTTCAGGGCAAAATGGGTATCGAGGATATCCACATTCATCTCAATACTGCCGTAATCACTAAGGTGGTTCATATTATAGCTTCCTATTGTGCTCCACTTACCATCAACGGTTGCTACCTTGGCGTGAAGATTTGAGGGCAGATATTCATAAATCTTAATATTATTCCGAAGAATAAAATCATAAAGAAAATTGGTTGCTTTTTTAAATATCCAGGCATCGGATTGTGCAGCCAGAACAATTTTTATATCCACCCCTCTCCGGCTTGCATTTCTGAGGAGCTTACGTTCATTTCGCCCCGGAAGGAAGTAGCTTGCCATAATTATCATTCTGTCGTGCGAGTGTTTCAGAGCAGAACGATAACTTTTTAATATTTCTATTTTATTTCTATACCAGTTGTTTTGCAGAACTTTTACCTTAACATTATCATCAAAAACTTCAGGATTGTGAATAGTTTCAAATGAACGTTCGTTCCGTGAGATGAATGTTTTGTTCCAGAGTTTTTTAAGTATGAAAAGTACGTGAGCGCTTTCCGGACCTTTAATCAGAATCGCAAAATCAAGCCATTCTTTCATATCCGGTGAGCCATGATACCTGTTGGCTACATTCATTCCGGCAATTATGGCAATTTCCCCATCGACCAAAAGTACTTTATGATGCAACCGGAGACTTAACTGAAAAGCTTTTGATATGAATACCGGAGAAAACTTCCTAAAAAGGACGCCTGCTTCTTCAACCTTTGTCACAAGTTCTTTAGAAAAGCTGCTCCCTCCGAAAGCATCCAACAGAAAATAAACTCTTACACCTTTTTCTGACGCTTTTATAAGTGCATCGACAATTCGTCTGCCGGTCTCGTCATCATCAACAATATATGTTTGAAAATGGATGAAGTTCTTTGCTTCCAGGATCCTTTTTTCGCATTCGGCAAAGAACTGTTCACCGCTTCTAAGCAGTTCTATGGAATGTCCGCTTTTATAATCGTGACTTGAAGTAAATTCCATGTGATCTTCCTGGTTTCATAACCGTGACACAAATATATAACATTAACAACAAGATCGCTATTTTCATGATTTTTACATTACTTTACAGACTATATTAAAAAAAGTACACAGGAAGGCTGATCCTCTTATTTTTAATGTTTCTCTTTTTTAATATAAGAATTAAAATTAAGCGCTTATAAGTCTCATAATTTAATAGTTAAGATGAAAGTACACTTCATTGCAATTGGAGGAGCCGTAATGCATAATCTGGCTATCGCTCTTCATAAAAAAGGATATATCGTTACAGGCTCTGATGACGAAATCTTTGAACCTTCCAAATCGAGGCTTGCCAAATATGGTCTTCTTCCTGCAAGGCAGGGATGGGATACGAGTCTTATTACTAATGATATCGACACTATTATCCTGGGAATGCATGCAAAAGCAGATAATCCTGAACTCATAAAAGCTCGTGAGCTTGGAATAGAAATTAAGTCATTCCCTGAATACCTTTTTGAACAGACAAAAAATAAAAAACGAATTGTTGTTGCCGGAAGTCATGGAAAAACAACAACAACTGCAATGATAATGCATGTTTTCAGATTTCTGGGAATAAAGTTTGATTACATGGTTGGCTCTCTGATAGATGGATTTGAGACAATGGTGGGGTTATCGGATGAAGCTCAGATTGCAGTTTTTGAAGGCGATGAATATCTCACCTCAGCACTCGACAAAAGACCAAAGTTTCATCTGTATATGCCCGATATTGCAATTCTTAACGGTATCGCATGGGATCACATGAACGTGTTTCCTACATTTGAAAACTATATTGAACAGTTTAAGATTTTCATTGAAAAAATATCTGAAGGAGGGTCTTTGATTTACTTTGACGGAGACGAAGAAGTGAAAAAATTAGCACTAAATTCCGCAGACAATATAAAAAAAATACCGTATAAAGTCCATGGCTATTTTCAGAATAAGACCGGGTTTTATGCTGCAACACACAACAGAGTAGTGCCGGTAATGGTATTTGGAGAGCATAACATGCAGAACCTTTCTGCTGCCAGGGAAGCATGTATTGCAGCCGGTGTTTCTGAGGATGATTTTTATGAAGCAATAAAAAGTTTTGAGGGAACCTCAAAAAGACTTCAGAAGATAAAAGAAAATGAGAATGGAGTAATCTATCTCGATTTTGCACATTCTCCATCAAAGGTAAAAGCAACCGTTGATGCGGTAGCCTCGCGTTATCCGGGTCGGTATATTATAGCTGTACTTGAGCTGCATACCTATTCAAGTCTTAATAGCGACTTTCTGCCTCTGTATAAGGGCACACTGGCAAATGCTTCCATAGCTTTTGTATATTTTAATCCTCATGCTATTGAATTAAAAAAACTTAAATCACTGTCAAAGGACTCTGTATATAAGGCGTTTGAAGGAAACAATCTTAAAGTGTATAACAATTCCGGGGAGATGTTTTCCTCAATAAAAGCCCTGAATTATTCAAACCCTGTTTATCTTTTTATGAGTTCCGGAGATTTTGATGGTTTTGATATTAGCGGATTAGTGTAAAAGGATTACACAAAGGTTCACCAAGATTATGAATTAATCAGAAAAGATAAGTTTTTAGGTAAAAATATTTTGCAGATCAAAAAAAACATCCTTTCTTTGCATCCGCATTTTAAGGTTCTTTGTACGGTCCATTCGTCTAGTGGTTAGGACGTCAGGTTTTCATCCTGTTAACAGGGGTTCGATTCCCCTATGGACTACTATTTTTGGAGTTTGAAGACAATATATTAAGGAATATGGCAAATCATAAGTCGTCGAAAAAGAGGATCAGGCAGATCGAAGTCAGAAAAGAGAATAATAAGTATTACGCAAAAACAACCCGTAATGCACTGAAGGCAATTCGTGCAACAACAAATAAGGAAGAAGCCGGTGTACTCCTTCCAAAACTAACTTCTATGCTCGACAAACTGGCGAAGAAGAATATCATTCACAAGAAAAAAGCTTCTAACCTGAAGTCGTCTATTGTGAAGCATGTAAGCAGTTTATAATATCATTCTATAATATATCTGAAGGCTGTATCGTTATGGTACGGCCTTTTTTGTTATATTGCACATGCATTTCAAAATTCGTGCTACATGTCTCTTAAAATTACTGAATGGGCTGTCGAGGACAGACCCAGGGAAAAGCTTATTCAGAAAGGTACGTCCAGTCTGAGTGACGCCGAGTTGCTGGCAATCCTGATCAGCTCCGGAACAAAAGACAAGTCGGCTGTTGATCTTGGCCGCGAATTGTTAGGTATTGTAAACAATAACCTCAACAGTCTTGGCAGGCTTACAATCGCAGACCTTAAAAAGTTACGCGGAATCGGTCCTGCCCGTGCCGTAACAATAGCGGCAGCGCTTGAATTGGGGCGAAGACGGAAGCTTACGGAAGTTCCGGAAGTTACTCAGATCAAATGCTCAAAAGATGTAGCAGATATCTTTCAGCCTCTTCTATCCGATCTTGCACATGAAGAGTTCTGGATATTGTTTCTCAACAGGTCGAATAAAGTGATTAACCGGATGAAACTAAGCCAGGGAGGGATAAGCGGAACAGTTACTGATGTGCGTATTGTGATGAAAAAGGCGATTGAATTTCTTGCTTCAGGCATAATTGTTTGTCACAATCATCCATCGGGAAATCTTAATCCAAGTGAATCGGATACAAAAATAACCCAGAAAATCAAAGAAGCAGGCAACCTTATGGATATTCAGCTACTCGATCACCTCATTATTTCCGACAAGGATTACTATAGTTTTGCGGATAACGGAATGCTTTAAGAATACCCCCTGTGCCACTTTGTGTGGCATCTCCCCAAAGGGGGTTTTAATCACTTACCTAATCTTTCTTACCTCGCTTTTGTCCTCACACGACTCCAGAAGAGAAGCCATTGTTTTTTTCAATACCGGATGCACAAGATCAGGTTCTATTTCAACTAACGGCACCAGTACGAACTTTCTCTCATGCAGCTTTGGATGTGGAATTTTCAGTTCACTCTTGTCAATTACCTGATCCTCATATAGCAGAATATCAATATCAATTATCCTTGATGAAAACTGGTTCCCGCTCCTCACTCTACCCAACCTTAACTCAATCAGAAGAATCGCTTCAAGTAACATTGAAGGACTTAGTCCGGTTTCGACTTTTATAACAATGTTCAGAAACTTGGATTCAGACTGAAAACCCCATGGTTCGGTTTCATAAACAGAAGAAGCTTCTAACACCTTCCCGATTTGTTCCCTTATACCGGTAAATGCATCATTCAGATTCTTTTCCCTGTTACCAAGGTTCGTTCCCAATCCCAGAAAAACTATATTCATAATCAACCTATTTGTATGCCAAAAGTATTAAATACATATATACCTTTACAAATTCATTTTGTTTTTATATATTTAAAACTCATTTCACAAAACGATTAAAAAGATGAAAAACTTTCTTAAATACACTCTGGCAACCATTGTCGGTATAATTATCAGCTCAATTCTTCTATTCATTGTTATGCTTGCGGGGTTGAGCGCTATTGTTGCATCGGGCGACAAACCTGCTTCAATAAGTGACAATTCTGTACTGGTACTCAAAGCCGGCGTTACAATCCCTGACCGTGGAAATCAAAACCCATTGGCAGGGATTGACCTGCTAAATATGACTCTCACCCAATCTTCGGGACTAAACGAAATTTTGCAAAACATTGAAAAAGCTTCTACAGATACCAAGATAAAAGGTATTCTTATAGAAAACGGACTTATTCCTTCAGGTTGGGCAACAACCGGCGAAATAAGAGCCGCTCTTGAAAAATTCAGACTCGATGGCAAATTTGTCATTTCCTATTCTGATTATGTACTGACGCAAGAGTGCTACTACCTGTCTACCGCAGCCAGTAAGATATATATAAATCCCTCTTCAATGGTTGATTTCAAGGGCTTAAGCAGCGAGGTAATGTTCTACAAAAAGGCTCTTGATAAGATTGGAGTAGAAGTTCAGGTGACTCGTCATGGGAAATTCAAAGGCTATGTTGAACCCTATATTCTCGATAAGTTAAGCGAAGAAAATAAAGCTCAGATAAAAGATTATACAGGATCAATCTGGAGGAATGTTATTGACGATATTTCTAAATCGAGAGGTCTGTCTCCTGAACAACTTAACCTCATAGCCGACAATCTGGAAGGAAGCCTTGCATCGGGAGCGCTTTCATCTAAACTGGTAGATGGACTGATGTTCCGCGATGAATTAATTGACACACTTAAAGTACTATCAGGAATCAGCAGCGATAAAGACCTCAATCTGGTGTCAATGACCAAATACACTAAAGTCCCTGATCTTAAAAAGGCTGTCTCAGCAAAGAACAAAATCGCAGTAATTTATGCAGAGGGAACAATTGTTATGGGTAAAGGAAACGATGGTAACATCGGAGGAAATTATTACGCAGATGTTATCAGGAAAGCAAGACTCGACACAACAATTAAGGCAGTTGTATTACGGGTTAATTCACCGGGGGGAAATGCAATAGCATCAGACATCATGTGGCGCGAACTTGAACTTACTGCTAAAAGTAAGCCATTGGTTATCTCCATGGGGAATTATGCTGCTTCAGGAGGCTATTTCATTTCCGCACCTGCATCAAAAATTTATGCAAGTCCTACTACTATCTCAGGGTCCATCGGTGTTTTCGGTCTAATCCCGAATGCAGAAAAACTGTTGGAAGAAAAGCTTGGATTGACCACAGAAATTGTAAGTACAAATAAAAATTCAGATTTCCCTTCAATCGTCAGACCGATGAATACTTATGAGAAAGAAGTAATGCAGAAGAGCGTTGAAGATGCATATTCTGATTTCGTAGGGAAAGTTGCTAACGGAAGGAAGATGACTGCCGCTTCAGTCGACAGTATTGGTCAGGGAAGAGTATGGACCGGAACCAGTGCCAATAAGATCGGGCTTGTAGATGAGATGGGAGGGTTAAAAGCTGCAATAAAAGGAGCTGCAGATCTGGCAGGTTTAGATTCCTATTCAATACGGGAATTACCTGTTCTTGAAGATCCCTATACAAGGATTTTTTCACAACTCAGCGGAGAAATAAAAATGAATATTTTAAAAAAGGAGCTTGGCGAATCGATAAGGTATTTCAATATGGTTCAGGATATAAAAGATCTTACCGGGATACAGGCCAGACTACCATATTTTATTGATATTCATTAATATATGCATGTTTATCAGTCTTGCAATTAGAAAAAGTGCACTCTCTCCGGGCACTTATAGAATTATATATGCGACAAAGTAAGAATATATTCCTATATCCGCTTTCGCTGATATACGGGTTCATTACCGGTGTCAGAAACTTTTTGTACAATACAGGTATTCTTCCTTCTAAAGAATTTCAATTACCTATTATTTGTGTTGGAAACATAACTGTGGGAGGAACAGGCAAAACCCCTCACACAGAGTATCTTGCGGAGCTACTCCATGAAAACTTTAAAGTAGCCACGCTCAGCAGAGGTTACAAGAGGAAGACACGTAACTTCAGGATTGCCTCACCAGTATCCCTGGTAAATGAAATTGGGGATGAGCCTTTACAGATAGCCCGTAAGTTTCCAGATGTTCTTGTGGCAGTTGACAGAAACCGGGTTAAGGGCGTAAAACGGATCCTGGAAAGCAAGCCTGAAACAGACGTAATAATTCTCGATGATGCCTTCCAGCATAGGAGAATTACACCCGGTTTTTCTATTCTCCTATCCGACTTTGAAAGGTTAATAGTAAGAGACCATATAATGCCTTATGGAAATCTGAGAGAGAACAAAGAAAACATGAGAAGAGCTGATATTATTCTGATTACAAAATCTCCGGAAAATATATCTCCAATCCAAAGAAGGCTGATTGTAAAAGAAATCGATAAAGCTCCTTACCAAAATCTCTATTTTACGTCATTCTGGTACAAAGATCCACTGCCGGTTTTCGACAATGCGGATCAGGGGAAAATACATTTAGACTTAGCCCAATCTTCCGGTTGCGGGATTGTTTTGATTACAGGAATTGTAAACCCCCATCCATTAAAAGAGTACCTTCAGAAAACTGTAGGTGAAGTAATACATCTCTCTTTTCCCGATCATTACAATTTTAATGAAAAAGATATCAGAAGTATTTCAGCCGCCTACAATGATCTTAAATCTCACACCAAGTACCTGATTACAACGGAAAAAGATGCTGTAAGGTTAAGGGAAATGGCTAATATTGCAGAACCGACGCGGTCGGCATTTTTCTATATCCCGGTTGGGGTATGCTTTTTGAATAATGACAAGGATGAATTTGATAATCTGATAGTTGATTATGTTAGAAAGAATAAACGAAACAACAGAATTTCTGAGGGGTAAAGGTATAATTGACCCTGATGCAGGAATAATTCTGGGAACCGGACTGGGCGAACTTACCTCAAAAATCGAAAACAGGATAGAGATTGATTATAAAGATATCCCTAACTTTCCTGTAGCCACTGTAGAAGGACATGCCGGCAAGCTTATTTATGGCGATTTTGGCAGAAAAAAAATCGTGGCAATGAAAGGGAGATTCCATTTTTACGAAGGATTCGGGCCCGATCAGGTTGCTCTTCCTGTAAGGGTTTTGAAATATCTCGGCATTAAATGTCTTTTCCTTTCAAATGCTGCCGGTGGGGTAAATCCCGATTTTCAGATCGGAGATATTATGGTAATAACAGATCATATTAACCTCTTGCCAAATCCTTTGATCGGTCCCAACGATGATCGCATCGGTGCAAGATTTCCAGATATGGGAGAAACGTACGATAAGTACCTTATTAAAAAAGCATTACTTATTGCAAATGAGCATAATATAAGGATCCATAAAGGAGTCTACCTATCAACCAGCGGTCCCACTTTTGAAACACCTGCAGAATATAAATATTTCAGGATAATTGGAGCAGATGCTGTAGGTATGTCAACTACTCCGGAGGTAATAATTGCACGGCACATGAATCTGCCTTGCTTTGCAGTAAGTGTTATTACTGATCTGGGGGTGGAAGGCAAAATTGAATATACAACCCACGAATCGGTGCAGAATGAGGCTGCCAAAACCGAATCGCGCATGACAACTATTATGACGGAGATGATTTCGTCGTTGTAAATATTCCGATTATCAAATTTATTTAAAGTCGGTTAAAACCGACTGTTTATGAACTAACCAGATATTAAGCCTTTAAATAAAAAAAGAATTATTGGGCTAAAGCCCTAAAATACTTCAACCCCTTCTAACCGTTGGCTGAAGCCAACGGCAATTAATTAATCCGTTTATATTTCACCTAAACTTCATTTAATTATTTACTCTCGGTTTTAATTGGCTGTAGCCAACGGCAATTAGTTAATCCATTGATATTTCACCTAAACTTCATTTAATTATTTACCCTCGGTTTTAATTGGCTGAAGCCAACGGCAATTAATTAATCCATTTGTATGTAGTCTGTATTATGTTTCCTTAATTGCCGTCGGTTTTAACCGACGGATAAAGAATTATCTCTTCCTTTTTGGACTTTAGTCCATGCCTTCATCTGATAACAGTACAAACCTTTTTCCGCTTTTTTGTTTTACCGGTATCATCATAGATTGTTATTAATACTATATAAATTCCGGTAGTCATAAGTGTTCCATCGTCTGAAGTTCCATCCCAGATTAATGAAGCTTCAGGTCCTGCAAGCATGTTCGAGGCAATCTTCTTAACCTGATTGCCGGTTTCATCAAAAACTACTACGGAAACAATATTATCATTCCCTTTCAATCCAAGTCCAATTACCAGAAAATCTTCATTCCCATCATTATCCGGAGTAATTTTTGAGGACGAAAAAGTTATTATATCTGAAGCTTCGGAATTCTTAATATTGACTGAATTTATTGCTCCCGGAGTGCCCCACCCTGAACTCTCCGATGCGGAATGCCAGCTTGCAGGATCTTCAGACGAAAGTGTTGTCCTTATCTTTTCCAGGGCTACACCTTCATACCCTGCCAGAAGCGAAAAATGCATTTTTTCATTATAGCGAACCCTGTCAATTAAGTCGAGTTCCCTGTTTAGCAAAACCAGATGCCCTTCAGCATCAGCCATCGACGGGAGAGATCCTACCTGGAAGAGATGTTCCGGATCTGTGGAAAAATATCTGTCAGATATTCTTTTTTTATCAATAGTAATAGCATAGTAAGTCTTCGGAAGAATACACCTTTTTTCGTCGCATACCGGAATAATCTGGGAAGTATCACCTGTCCCAATACTAACTGAAACAAGTTGAAGCCTGGAAGCGTCAATAATTTTCTCTGACTTGTTGTACAATTCCAAATAATCAGGATCACCAGGCAGAGGATTGAACAAAAGCTCATTGAACAGAATATCCCCCGGTTCAATATTTTCAGGTAAACCAAAGGTGAAAGATCTTTTTTGAATTTTGTTCCCTGCAAAATCCTGAATATCTTCTGAAATTTCAAGCTTATGAACTTCTCCCCGGGTTAGTGGAAGTTCGGTTTGTACAGAAAACCCGCGGTAGAGCGGGTCTTCCAGATTCAGAATTTTTATGTCTTTGCCGTCTATCTTAATGTCTTTTATCATACCCTGGAGATTGAGTAATGGTTCAGAGAATCTGATACTTATATTAACACTGTCATCAGGAAACACATTTTCAATTCCGGAAAATGAAATATCCTGATTATTTCGCGAGGAGGCATTGACTGATCCCGGGGTGCCCCCTTTCCGCGATGCGGAAGCAGTCCAGTTTCCCTCATCATAAAAGGGCATGCGGGTGTCAATCATTTCGAGCGACCACCCACCCCCGGCTTTTAGTTCATCGCCATACCATTCGGAAGAATATTCAACCCCATGTATGAGGGTTCCGGAGCTATCGGACAGACACAAAATCTTTCCATTGCCGGTAAGCGTGGGAAATCCTTTCAATCCTATGACTTTCCCATATTTCAGAAAAAGTGATGTGTCTTGTGGCATACATAATATTACGATTCCGGAGGGTTGAATAATTATATCCGGGAAAAGTTCATTTTGCCCGTCAGAAGAGAGTCTCCAGTTCTTTAGGTTAAATGCATATTCAGTCCTGTTGGTTAATTCGAGATACACTTTCGCCGGAAGAGAAACCGTAGGAACGGGATCAGCCATTATTTCTGATATCAACACATCTCCGGGCATAGCCCAAACCGGAGTGAATGGCGAAACAATATTCTGCGCACAATTTCCGGACCGATCGCATATCTTACTGATTATCAGCTTATTTAAAGCTCTGTTAATGAAGTTATTACCAAACTCAATCCTATAGGTCAGTGCCTTTATTTTTGTAACGAATGATGATTTTGATTCAGTAGTATTCAGGGAAAAATTTCCCGGTATCATCAATTCTGCAGATGGTTCTTCATTAAAAGATATCTCCACCGAATTCTTTCCTGAGGAAATACAACCAGTTACAACAGGAGGCTCATTGTCTTCATAGAAATTACCTTCTATTTTTACATCATCTATCCAGAGAAGCCTATCGCCTGTTGAGGAATATTTATACCAGACTGCAAACCATGCTGAATTAAATAATTCTTTATCGGTTCCGGAATTTGCACTAATAAGAATCCCGTTCAATTTGTAAACTGATGCTGACCAATTTCCTTCAGGTGTTCTTTCAACAATAATTTTTGCAGCAGTTGCGGTACCAATAAGCGTCTCCCAGTTAATTTTGCAGCTTAACACAGTTGTTAAAACACTCCCTTTAATTTTCCAAAGACGAAGAGTATCATCCGATCCGGAAAGATTCACGCCAATTGCGAATCCATTAGTACTTCCATCAAGGGTCATTGTTGCCGGATCAGTATCGGACATCAGAAAAGCTGACCAGTTATTTGATGATGATGGATTATAACCATGCCTGACAAGAAAAGACCATTTTGTCGAACCCTCCGCGGGATGCAGGTTTTTAACGGGAACTCCGATCCTGTCGATCCCTGCAACCGGGTTATCAAATATATGATGCAATGAATATTTTCCGGAAATGGCTGATATACTGTCAGCTTTCCAGCGTACCTGAGTACTTTGAATCCAGTTGTTAGCACTTCCTGATTCAAAATTTTCGATAATCTGACCGAATGCCGTCAATGGCATCAACATGGCCAGCAAAATAACTTTTTTCATGCAGCGCGACGAATTGAAAAAAAAGCTAATTTTGACCGGGTAAATAGCAAAGTAAATTTATATAATAACTTTAATAATTCCAAACAAATAACTATGAAGACAGCAGTTGTAGGAGCCACCGGAATGGTCGGCCGCACAATGATGAAAGTACTTGAGGAGAGAAATTTCCCTGTAACACAATTAATCCCAGTCGCTTCGGAGCGGTCGGTAGGTAATGACGTCATTTTTAAGGGAAAGGCTGTAAAGGTAGTAAGTGTTATGGATGCAGTTGAAGCCAGACCAGAGTTCGCAATTTTTTCGGCTGGCGCTTCAACATCAAGGGAATGGGCGCCCATCTTTGCTAAAAACGGAACTGTCGTAATTGACAATTCTTCGTACTGGCGCATGGATAAAAATGTACCATTAATCGTTCCGGAAATAAACTGTCATGTTATAAAAAAGGGTGACAGGATTATAGCTAATCCAAACTGTTCAACAATACAAATGGTAATGGCATTGGCTCCTCTGCATAGAAAATACAGGATTAAGCGTCTTGTTGTTGCAACTTATCAATCGGTAACAGGTACAGGTGTTAAGGCAGTAGCCCAGATGGATAACGAGAGAGCAGGTATTAAAGGAGAGATGGTTTATGCTCACCCGATCGATAAAAACTGTTTCCCTCATGGAGGGACTTTTCAGCCTGACGGATATACTACAGAAGAACAAAAACTGATAGACGAAACCCGCAAGATACTTGAAGACCAAACAATTCAGGTAACCGCAACGGTTGTTAGAATACCAGTAGTAGGAGGTCATTCAGAAGCTGTAAATATTGAGTTTGAAAAAGATTTCAATATCGACGATGTGAGAATGCTTCTGAGCGAGTTCCCGGGAGTTGTTGTGTACGATAATCCTGCAGAAAACAAATATCCGATGCCAATACTTGCGCATAACAGGGATGAAGTTTTTGTTGGAAGGATAAGAAGGGATTTATCGAAGGAAAAATGTCTTAATCTCTGGATTGTATCGGATAATATCAGAAAAGGAGCCGCCACCAACGCTGTTCAGATAGCTGAGTATATGGCTGCTAATAAGTTGTATTAGAGTATGCTTCGTTTACCCCCACCTTTAGTGCCCCCCTGCCCCCCTAAAGGGGGGTTCTAAGTCATCCTTGGTAATTAAACCCCCTCTGCCGCTGCGCGGCATCTCCCCCAAGGGGGCGAAAAAATCCAAGAAACGGACGTTTTAGCCCCCTTTAGGGGGTTGGGGGCGATATATCAAAAGGCAGAAAATCCGGGAAGTCGGAGTAAATTGACTTATGTTACCTCCTGATTTTCAAATAGATAATCATTAAAAGGATACCTTTTAATATGTATCTTTTTTACCTCTTCGTAAAGCAGTTTCTTAAGTTCTTCCAGATTCTCTTTTGTTTTTGCTGAAATGAATACTGTTTTGTAATTCTTGTCCGTAGCCATCCATGTATTCTTCAGATCAGCAAGCGAATAGTTTTCCTTCAAAACAGGCAAGAGGTCATCTTCTTCCTTGAGTGTGTATGAGAAAGCATCTATTTTATTGAAAATAATTATAGAGGGTTTATCTTTTGAACCCAGCTCCCGAAGAGTTTCGTCAACGACCTTTATCTGGTCTTCAAAATTAGGATGTGAAACATCTACAATATGAACAAGAAGGTCCGATTCCCTAACCTCATCGAGAGTTGATTTGAATGACTCAACCAGATCGTGAGGAAGTTTTCGTATAAAGCCAACAGTATCGGAAAGAAGGAAAGGAAGATTTCCAATTACAACTTTGCGAACAGTGGTATCGAGAGTTGCAAAGAGTTTGTTTTCAGCAAATACATCCGACTTACTGAGAAGATTCATTACTGTTGATTTCCCAACGTTAGTATATCCTACAAGTGCCACCCTGATCATTTTTCCACGGCTTTTCCGTTGGGTAGACATCTGAGTGTCGATTTTTTTAAGTTGTGTCTTAAGAAAGGATATTCTGTCGCGGATAATCCTTCGGTCGGTTTCGATCTCGGTTTCCCCCGGACCTCTTAACCCGATACCTCCTCTCTGTCTCTCGAGGTGAGTCCATAAACCCGTCAGGCGGGGAAGCAGATACTGGTATTGAGCAAGCTCCACCTGGGTTCTTGAGTGAGCTGTCCTCGCCCTGTTAGCAAAAATATCAAGAATCAGGTTTGTCCTGTCGAGGATACGGCAGCCAAGTGCTTTTTCGATGTTTCTTATCTGACTTGGAGAAAGCTCATCGTCGAATATTGCAATATCTATACTATTTTCAGTTACGAATAAGGCGATCTCCTCAATTTTACCTGAACCAACAAATGTACGGGGATTAGCAACATCTGTTTTTTGGGTAAACCGCTTCACTGTCTCTGCTCCTGCCGTCTCAGTAAGGAATGAAAGTTCGTCAAGAAAATCTTCAACTTCATGTTCATCTTGTCCGGACTTAATTATTCCTACAAGAATTGCACGTTCACGGGCTTGTTTTGTTTCTATCATGGTAGGCTTATGAAAAAGTCGGAAGTCGGAAGTCGGAAGACCGAAGTCGGAAGTTGGAAATTCAATATTGTATTCTTCTGCTTTTCTATTTCCATTCTACTTACTTATTACTGCCTACTACTTACTTACCTCTAATAAATGAATCTTCTGTTGTTCTGAATGGCTCCGTTTATTGCCCTTTTGAGGTTTTCAGAACATCTTATAACCATTTCAATATCTGATGGAAACGGAACCTGAGCTTTTTTGGTTCGTTCAAGTTGCTGTGCATTAAGCGCCTGAATGTCGCCGAGAGCACGTGAAGAAATATTTTCAAAAGTTGACTGTGCACCAATCGGATCCTTTTTGAGAACTTTATTAGGATTCATCTGTATAACATCAACATCACCATCGATGCGGCACGCTTTAGATTGTATTGTCTCAACCAGGGCACACTGCAGCGTTTTATATTTTTTAAGTTTAATATCATTCCCAAGAGTATCTCTCATTACATTGCCCTTTTTATCAAGAGCATAAGTAAATCCATCTTCAACGTCCCTTTTTATCACTGAGTCTTTTTGCGAGGTTTGATCAGGACTAACAGCTATATTTTTAATATTTACATTGACATAATAATCGTATTGTGTGTTAGGATTAAGGTTCTGGGTATGATATTCAACCCATTCAGAATTAAGTCTTGGCAAATCAAGTACAAGAAGGTCCTGTTCAAAGTCATTTGGAAATTTCAAAAAAGAGCTATTCTGAATTGAAACAAAGACTCTGCTCATCCCCAGGGTTTTAGCTTCAAGTATTTTATTATCAATTCCTTCATAATCGCCAACATAGTTTTTTGCCCTGATGAATTCAGCAAATGCCTGTCTGTAAGATTCCTTTATACTACTTTTCATCAGTTCGTTACCATGTGCATAGTAAAAATCGGCTGCTTTACGTTTTGCATTTACCATGTCCGGCAAATAATCGACATAAGGAAAGTCAACAGATCTTCCGTTATAGTTTAAAGGAGTAACTGTCTTTACGAGTGATTGTCTGTCGCTCAGAGATTTGTATGTCAGGTATATCTCATCCCAGTTATTGGGCCGGTCTTCCATCTTAAGGAACCTTACTCTTTCGATATCCTGGTCGTTTGCCACCTTATAGGCCTGAGTGAGGATATCGATCTGTTTGACATCGCTTGCATCTCTGCGTAACTGCTTAACTGCCTTTTCTATGGCTGCATCATAGTTTCCTCTCTGGAGTTGTTTTTTAGACGATCCGCATCCTGAGAGGATAATGGTTACGATAAAAATTGATGGTAAAATTCTTTTCATGCTGCAAAACTTAAAATTTAACTATTGATAAAGGTAAGAAAATCATTGAAATAAAATACGTTTATAACTAACTGTATCACTGATGTTTAATTTTATAACAAGAAGTTCAGTGGTATTGAAAATCTTACCCTAACCGGTTGTCCACTCTGCAGACCGGGTGTCCATTTAGGTGATTCGGAAATAGCCCTCACTGCCTCCGTATCTAATAATGGGTCGACTCCTTTCACAACAGTTACATTACTTACCGAACCATCTTTTTCGACTATAAAAGTCAGGAATACTGTTCCCCTGATCTTTTTGTCAATGGCTGCCTGCGGGTAGTTTGTTCTCAGAAAAACCCAGTCGCGGAACTTACTAATATCACCGCCTCTGAATGAAGGCATTATCTCTACCTGAACAAAAGGTTCATCACCTCCCGGTACTCCATCACCTAAGAACAGATCATCACCATTACCTGTTCCCGTAATTGGTGCCGCCTCAGTTGGTGTTTGAGACATAAGTTCATCGTTGGTTGCCAGTTTAGGCTCGGTTAGGAGAATGGTGTCGACTACTACCGGAGGTATATATTTAACAATCTCCGGAATATGTACTGCTTCGGGTGGAGGTGGGGCGGGGGGAACCAAAAACTCTTCAGGAGGTTCAAAGTTTTGCAATTGAACCTGAACATAATTATTTCCGCCACGGAGTACCTTGTCATTATTTTGAGTTAATACGAAAGGGAGAATTATTAAAGAACACATAATCACCGAGGCAAGAATAATTCCACCGATTACGACAGAATTGTATTTCTTTCGCAACTGATACGCACCATATTCTTTGTTCCGCGATTTAAAAAGCAGATCATCAAAATCTAAAGTATTTCTAAAATTATCCCACATTATTATGTATGCAAAGCCGGATATTTATTAGCCGTTGTCAACAATAGTGCCATTCTCTTATCTTTCAGGGTAAATGTATGTAATAATTTACCCCGATTTCCAATTGCCCGGCAAAATTACAAAATAGTGTCTTTTCAACAAAACTATAAAGAGACGGTTTACGGTATGTATTATTATTTTCAATTTTTTCTTACATTTGCCTACTCACCTAGGGGGTTTAGCTCAGTTGGCTAGAGCGTGTGGCTGGCAGCCACAAGGTCAGGGGTTCGATTCCCCTAATCTCCACCTTCGCCCTCCTAAGCTTAAGCATAGGAGGGCTTTTCATTACACTCTATTATTTTATTAAGATCCCTTAATCCAATTAATATTTGTATCATTATCAGATAATTATTTTAAAATCAACATTTTTCATCAAACAGAACAATAATCGTTAACTAATAGGAGGGAAATAAATATGTGTTTTTCAGCTGAAGCAAGTTTTGCCGGAGGAGTAATTATTGCTGCAATAGGTGTCGCCACCGTCAGAGAAGTTCATAAACCTTCTCAGTTAGTATTTGCGAGTATCCCGCTCTTTTTTGCATTCCAGCAGATAGTTGAAGGATGCTTATGGGTGGTAATTCCATTACCC
>DATCHE010000104.1:0-4036 GCA_036508535.1 Bacteroidales bacterium
TGGGGGGTTTACTAATATTTGTTGTATTTGTTAAACATGCTCCTCCCTTTCATTTTCAATACACCCCACAGTGCCTCATTAAAAATACCTCCGGTCATTTTTGAAGCGCCCAGTTTCCTGTCTGTAAAAATAATAGGGACCTCAACGATTTTGTAGCCCAGTTTCCAGGCTGTAAACTTCATTTCTATCTGGAAACCGTAACCTACTGACCTTATGTGATCCGGTTTAATATTCTCAAGCACTTCCCTTTTGTAACACATAAATCCGGCAGTAGTATCCATGACTCTCATCCCTGTAACAATCCTGACATAAATAGAAGCAGTATATGACATAATAACACGTGCAAGAGGCCAGTTAACAACATTAACGCCACTGATATACCTTGAACCTACTGCAACATCAGCACCGTCATCTTTACATGCACTGAATAATCTCTCAAGATCGCGTGGATCGTGAGAGAAATCTGCATCCATTTCATAAACATAGTCGTACCCATTTTCGAGAGCCCACCTAAAACCTGCAACGTAAGCTGTCCCTAATCCCATCTTGCCCGGTCTTTCAACCAAATGAAGATTTGGAAATGTAAGTTGCATATTTTTCACGATTCCGGCAGTACCGTCGGGTGAGTTGTCATCAATAATAAGAATATCGAAAGAGGTATTAAGGGAAGAAATAGATTTTATTATCGCTTCAATATTTTCTTTCTCTTTATAGGTGGGTATTATAACAATATTCGACATTTCATTTAATTATACGCGAAAATACAGATTTTCATTTACTAAGCACTATCAAAAAGTGATTTTTTGGTGTTAATACGGTTTTTCAGTTTGTTTGCCCCGGCCCTAAAAGGAGCAAACTGAAAAATCAACCTGTTCCCTTTAGGGATTAAAGGCAAAAAAAGGTTGATTTTTTAATTTGGGAAAGAGGATCTAATTATTTTTATAATTTTACTTTTGCAATTCATTGAATCAGTCATCATGAAAATGTCATTTTTGGTTCTTTTACTTTTTTCAATTATTTCTATTTCCGGCTATTCTCAGGAAAAAAAGTGGCAGCTCGGATTATTCCCATTCTTTGATAATACTGAGTTTGGTAATTCTTCTGTTCAGATCCCGCAGACTATGTCAGGTGTTCTTTTTTCACCGGAGGTCGGGTTGCGCTGGGATTCAATCCACTCTGTAAATATCGGTCTTGATGTATTACATGAATTTGGAAGCTCCAGGGCTGTTGATTATTTTTATCCTACAGCATATTATGCATTTGACAGAAAGCCGTTCAAATTCTATATGGGTGCATTTCCCCGGAATAATACAATTGGAAAATACCCTCGTATCTTTTTTCAGGATTCAATATCATATTACCGGCCAAATATTAATGGGCTATTTTGGGAAATAAGAAAGAATCAGAATTATTTTAATGTCTGGTTGGATTGGACCAGTCGCCAATCGCTGACAATGAATGAAGCCTTTTTTATGGGGTTTTCAGGAAGATACAACTTTGGGATAGTTTATGGCCAGCATTTTGGCTATATGTTTCATTTCGCCGGGAAAAAGGACCCAACCTTAGATGAAGCTTTGCACGATAATGGTCTTTTTCTGACGTCAGTTGGGCTTGATTTTGCAGGAAAAACAAGTTTTACAAAACTTGAGACAAACGCAGGCTGGGTATTGGGACTCGATCGTGCCCGTGCAATGGAAACCGGATGGATTGCACATCGGGGGCTGTTGATGGAAACAAAAATTGAGTATAAAGGGTTGGGTATCTTTAACAGTTTTTACAGAGGACAGGGCCAGATGAGCTTTTATAGCAGCCATGGAAACAATCTCTATTGGGGCGATCCTGTATACAGAGCAAAATCTTATAATCGTTCAGATATCTACTATAATTTCATTGAAAATAAAGTTGTGAATGTAAAACTAATTTATTCACTTCATTTTATTGAAAACACTGTATATCATGAACAGGCATTAAAAGTCATTCTTAATATGAATAATTTGTAGTCCGGTTTAGAAAAACTTTCTCACACTAATTCGTTTTGAATTTTCAAATATGAGAAAATGGAATCATAAGAAAATATTTTTTGCGCTTCTTGCAACCTGGTTCCTGATCAATCTCTTACAGGCAATTTTTACTGAAGTATTTACCGATGAGGCATATTACTTTATGTATGGAAAATATCTTGCATGGGGCTATTTCGACCATCCTCCGATGATCGCTTTAATGATAAGGATTAGTTCACTTTTTTTTGAGGGCTTATTAGGAATCAGGATAATGACAGTCTTGTTGCAGCTGGGGACTTTATCTTTAATTTGGAAAGTTCTGGAAGAAAAAGATGCAGAAGCCAAACAAGCACTTTTGTTTTTTATTATAGCCGGCTCTTTATGGATGTTTTCAGCATATGGGTTTATTTCTACCCCGGACGTGCCTCTCCTGTTCTTTACAGCGCTATTCCTATTTTCATATAAAAGCTATCTGAAAGAACAGAGTTGGATGGCCGTCATTCTTCTTTCTATCTCAATGGCAGGGCTCGTTTATAGTAAATATCAGGCAGTCTTGGTCATAGGATTTGTCGTCTTGTCTAATCTGAAGCTTCTTAAAACATACAAATTCTGGCTTGCAGGTATTGTTGCCCTTCTTTTACTCTCTCCACATATATATTGGCAGTTTGCTAATGATTTTCCAAGTATAAAGTATCATTTAGTCGACAGATCAGATGGATTCAGGTGGAAATATGTATTCGAATATATTCCAAATCAGTTAGTGGTTTTTAATCCACTAATATTTGGAGCTGTCATCTATATGTTGATAAAGTATCGGCCAGAGGATTTATTCACAAGAGCTCTTCACTTTATGATAATCGGGTTTATTGGCTTTTTTTGGATTACTTCATTCAGAGGTCATGTTGAGCCACAATGGACATTAGTCTGCTCGGTACCAATGATTATTATTCTTTATAACAGGATAAGTGTAAGTGAAATGTTTAAAAAATATGTCCGTAGATTTTTAATTCCTTCCTTAATGCTACTCTTACTTTTTCGTATCTTTCTGGTAACTAATCTTTCTATTGTTAAAAATCTGGGATTAAATGGTAAAGAAGAAAAATATGAATATATCGGCTCTGTTGCAAATAATCTGCCTGTAGTTTTCTTGTCTTCCTATCAGAGCCCCTCGTTATTTACTTTTTTTACCGGGAAAGAGTCATTCCCTATCAGTACATTAAATACACGCCAAACTCAGTTTGATATATGGCAGCTGGAAAAAAACTATCAGCACAAACCTGCATTCGTGGCTGATGCCAGAGAAGGAAGATCACAGGTTTTTGAGAAAGGCACAATAAGGTTTACAGGATATAAAACAAGCAGTCTGCAAACTACAAACCGGATTAAAATTGTATTTGATTTGCCCGTGAAATTCCTGACTTCTGGTGACACTATTTCTGTTTCATTCATAATTACTAATCCGTGTGATTATGATATTGATTTTAACCATTTCGATTTTCCTGTTCAGGTGTGTACAGTACTGATAAAAGGAAAAGGGACCTATGTAAATCCCGTAGAATTGTCTGAGCCGATTGGTGTTTTACAAAGGGGAGCATCTCTTCAGAGAACATTTAGAGCTGTAATTCCTGATCTTCCTCCGGATGAGTATAGATTTGGCATTTCACTTAAAACTGCACTGGGCACAACAATTAACAGCACTTTTGAAAAAGTTGATATTACAAAAAAATGATTAACGAATTTTTAGTTCAAAAGTTTATAAAATTTTGTGTCGTGGGATTTTCCGGGATGCTGATTGATTTCGGAACCACCTGGCTATTAAAGGAAAAGGTTAAGGTCAACAAATACATTGCTAATTCAACAGGTTTCATTCTGGCAGCAACTTCCAATTACATTTGGAACCGTTTTTGGACATTTCACAGCGAAAACAGCCATATTGCTACAGAATACTTTTCATTTATATTAATTTCCCTTGTCGGGTTGGCAATTAATAACCTTATTATATACATCGTTTCTGACAGGATGAAATTCAATTTTTA
>DATCHE010000105.1:0-8886 GCA_036508535.1 Bacteroidales bacterium
TGTTTACGAACGAAACAGCAATACTATTATTTCAGCTTCCATTCCAACAATTAACGGGAAAGCAACTACTTCAAATCAAAATATCGGCAATGTAAGAAACAGAGGTCTTGAAATTACATATGGTTCAAAAAATTTAGTTGGTATTTTAAAATGGCAAACCGATTTCAATATCTCATTTAACAGGAATAAAATAACTGCACTTAATGGTGATGCGACAGTATTTGGAGCAGCAAACAGCTATATCCGTAACTACCTTGGCAGACCGATGGCTGATATTTATGCTTATAAGATTGTCGGAACATTTAATAACGCTCAGGATTTAATAGACTATGCAAAATTTGGTACTCAGGGGATAGGTGATCTTCGTTACGATGATGTATCCGGTCCGGCTGGTATTCCTGATGGCAAAATAGACGCTAACGACATGACCCTGATTGGGAATGCACAGCCAAGTTTTGTGTACGGTTTAACAAACAGTTTTCAGTATAAAAATTTTGATTTGAATATTTTACTTGATGGATCTTATGGTGGTTTTGTGGTGAATCAATTTGAGCGTGCTATTTCTTTAAACCGACAACTTGAAAATACTATCGCTCGTATTGCTGAAAACCGATGGAAGTCAGAAGCAGAACCTGGTGATGGAAAAACTCCAAGGGCAGGATCCAATTATCTGAGTACAGATATTACCACTAACAGCCGATATGTTTTTGAAACAAACTTTTTACGAATTCGAAATATTTCTATAGGATATGTACTTCCAAAATCAGTAATACAAAAAATAAGGATACAAAGTATGCGAGTATTTCTTACTGTAACTAACCTTCATACTTTTACTAAATATCCTGGTTTTAATCCTGAAGGAAACACCAACGGAGATAATGCTACTTCCAATGGATATGATCTTGGATCCTATCCTGTTGCCCGAAACAGTTCAGTTGGAATCAGTATCGGTTTTTAATTTAATTATTACATTGTTACTAAAACATTACAATATGAAAACAAAGAGAATAATTGGTTTTATTGCCATTATATTTTTCACACTATCATGCACTGAATCTTATTTCAACCGGTATCCGATTGATGCATTAACAGAAGGTTCCTTTTATTCTACAAAGGAGGAACTTGATTTTGGGTTAAACGATGCTTATACCTCATTAAAGAATGCATATGATGTTTATTTAAGTATTGGGGATTTAGCTTCTGATAATGCTTTCAACACTAAGATTAACAATAGTCTCGATAATATTTCACTAAACGAGTCAAATGTTGTTTCAACCAGTGGTATTATGACGACCCTTTGGAACGGATCATACCAGGTTATTTCCAGATCAAACATTGTTCTTGACAAAATGGTAAAAGTGACTCTTACAGACGCTTTAAAAAACAAATTTGAAGGTGAAAGTAAATTTCTGAGGGGTCTTATGTATTTTAATCTGGTTAGAATATTCGGATCAGTACCATTAGTTCTTACTGATATTAAAACTACTCAGGAAGCATTTGCTGTTGGACAGGAAACCGTGGATAACATTTATGTACAGATTATAAAGGATCTTACTGATGCGGCAACTTTATTACCAACCCAGTATACTGTCAACGTCGATAAGGGAAGAGCTACGAGCCTGGCAGCTAAAACTTTATTAGGAAAAGTTTATCTGACACAACACCGTTATCAGGATGCTTTGGATATACTTGAAGAAGTCAGGATAACTAATATACATCGTTTATTACCTAATTATTTCGACGTTTTTAGTGCCTCAAACCCTAATAATGCTGAAATTATTTTTGCTGTACAATATGCCCGTGGATTTTCTCCTTCTTTAGCAAATCCCTTTCAGTCAAGGCACTTTCCAAACGAACAAATAGGAACTGCAGTATATCTGAAATCAGGGTCTGGTGAATTAATTATGACAACTGATTTAATACGGGCATTTGAAAAGACAGATAAAAGAATGATTTATACCGACAGTTTGAAAAGTAATTATGCTCCCAGATACCTTTATTTCTCAAAGAAATATATTGACCTGGGCCAAACTACAATAAGTGATTCAGGAAGTGATTTGATGATTTTACGTTATGCTGATGTTTTACTTATGTGTGCTGAGGCTAAATCAGGCCTTAACCTGCCTTTGGAAGCTCTTCCTTTTATAACTGAGGTGCGTACCCGTGCAGGTCTGGTAACGAATGCTTCAATAGCTGCTACAAAGGAATCTATGAACCTTGCTATTGAAAAAGAAAGAAGAGTTGAATTCTTTTCTGAAGGACACCGCTGGTTCGATTTGCTCAGAACCGGAAGATTACAGACAGTGATGAATGCCCATTTTGCAAATGGGGCAAAATATCCAAATGAAGAAACCGGATGGGGTAGCCCAACAATCAGCACTATCGCAGATTTTGAACTTCTATTCCCAATACCTCAGTACGAGGTTCAGTTGAATCCTGGAAAATTGAAACAGAATACTGGTTATTAATATTGGTTGAACACTAATAAAAATGAAAGCGGATGCCTCAGTGGCATCCGTTTTTTACTATTACTACTTACAAAAACTTATTGAAATGAAAAGATTCTCTACTCTTGTAATGCTGTTTATTTTGGCATTGAGCAGTTGTACTCAAAATCAAAGCTCGGTTATTAAATCTGATTCAGAACCTGCCGTTTGGCCGGAAGTGAAAAAAGAAATGCATCCATGGGCAAGATGGTGGTGGATGGGCAGCGCTGTTGATAAAGAAAACCTGGAAAGGGAATTAACTCTTTTTGCCAAAGCTGGTATAGGCGGGGTTGAGATCACACCGATCTATGGTGCTAAGGGTTTTGAGTCAAAATACATCGACTTCCTTTCACCGGAGTGGATGAATATGCTTAATGTTACCGTTCAGAAAGGCAACAGTCTGGGCATGGGTATAGATATGAATCTTGGAACAGGCTGGCCGTTTGGAGGACCACAAATAACTCCCGAATATGCAGCCGGAAAGTTGGTTATTCAGATATATAAACTAAAGGCCGGCGAAAGTCTGGATAAAAAAATTATGGCAGAGGATTCTCTGCAAAAAAATATGGGTGCTCCTCTGAAAGCTCTGACTGCCTATGGTAGTAAAGGAGAAATACTGAATATTCTTGACAAAGTCGATGAAAATGGAAACCTTAACTGGAGTCCAAAAACTGGCAACTGGGAGATCTACGCAGCATTTGCCGGCCATACAGGAATGAAAGTTAAACGTGCTGCTCCCGGAGGAGCGGGATATGTTGTAGACCATCTCTCCAAAGATGCGCTTGGCATTTATCTGAAAAGATTTGACGATGCTTTTGCCGGAAAAAATGTTGGTATTCGCTCTTTCTTTAACGATAGTTATGAGGCAGCAGGCGCCGATTTTTCTCCAAAACTATTTGATGAATTTCAGAAACGCCGTGGGTATGATGTAAGAAATTATTTGAGGGAACTATTAAGCAGGGAAA
The DNA here is from genome assembly GCA_036508535.1 of Bacteroidales bacterium. Classification (GTDB taxonomy): domain Bacteria; phylum Bacteroidota; class Bacteroidia; order Bacteroidales; family VadinHA17; genus LD21. The sequence goes on from DATCHE010000105.1 coordinate 3,452, forward strand.
ATACCGATATTATGGCAAGAATTCGTTCCGACTACCGGTTGACGTTGGCTGAAATGGTTTATGAAAACTATAGTGTTCCCTGGCATCAATGGGTGAATGGCAAGGGAGCTCTTTCCCGGAATCAGGCACATGGCTTCCCGGGTAACATCTTAGATATTTATGCTAATGCTAATATTCCTGAACCTGAATCATATGGAATCAACCGGATTCCTGTTCCGGGAATGAAATATTATACAGTTGACACCAAGAATGTGCCTCCTGACAGGGTAATGATGAAATTTGCTTCTTCAGCTGCAAATGTATTAGGTAAACCTTATACTTCATGTGAAACCTTTACCTGGCTCGGTGAACACTTTAAAGTACCGCTGTCAAACACCAAGCCAGAAGCTGAAAAGGTTTTTTTGGCTGGAGTCAATCATATTTTTTTTCACGGCACCACGTATTCTCCTAAGCAAGCTGGTTGGCCGGGTTGGTTATTCTACGCATCTACAAACTTTGCCCCTTCAAACAGTTGGTGGCCACATCTTAATGGTCTGACAGATTATATTACCCATTGTCAATCAATCCTTCAGGCCGGAACTGCCGATAGCGAAGTATTGCTTTACTTTCCATATGCTGATGTCAGACATTATGCCCCTATAAGGAAACTCGATATGCAACTCACCATTTCTTCGATCCCTACCTGGCTAAAACCAACACCATTTTATAAGAATGCAATGAAACTTATGGATGGAGGTTATTCAATTGACTTTGTTTCGGACATGCTTTTAGGCAGGAGTGAAGTTAAAAACGGATTGTTAAAAGTATCTCCTGAAGGAGCTGCTTACCAGGTTTTAGTTGTTCCTCAAACTGATTTTATGCCGGTTGAGACTTTTACAACTATATTAAAACTTGCTGAGCAGGGAGCAATCGTTATATTAGAAAAAATGCCGGATGATGTTCCCGGAATGATGAATCTGGATGTTCGTCGCAAGCAACTAAAACAACTTACCAAATCCTTAGCGTTTGCTGACGCCGGAGATGGAATCAGACTGGCAAAGATCGGCAGTGGACAGGTTATTGTTTCTTCAGATGTGCAAAAAGCACTCCAGTACAAAAATATTAACGGCGAAAACCTTACTGCTTCAGGACTTAAGTTCATCCGTCGTGATGTTAAAGGAAACAAATACTACTACCTGGTTAACCATACTGCTCAAAAAGTCAACGACTTTATTCCACTTAATTTAAATGCGGGTTCAGTAATGATCCTCGATCCGCAAACAGGCGATTACGGGTTGGCTCAAACGACTGTTAACGGGGACAAAATCAATGTTCGTGTACAAATAGATCCGGGAAATTCATTGATTTTGCAGACATCAAAAGAGAAGATTTCAGACAGGCAAAACTGGAAGTATATAGAATCTTTAGGAGTTCCATTGGCAATTGCAGGTAAATGGAAACTAAAATTTACTGATGGAGGACCTGTATTACCCAAATCACAAACACTAACTAACCTTATTTCCTGGACTGAACTTACTGACCAGAACGGCCTTCGTTTTTCAGGAAGTGGTGAATATAGTACTACTTTGCAACTGGCTGCAAAAAGTGCAGAGGACTATATACTTGACCTTGGCGATGTAAGAGAAAGCGCCAGAGTTTGGGTGAATGGGCAGGATGCGGGTATATTATGGCATGTTCCCTTTAAGGTTAACATCGGAAAATTTCTTAAAACAGGCAAGAATACTTTGAAAATTGAAGTCATTAATCTTATGGCTAACCGTATAATTGATATGGATAAAAGAAAAGTGGAATGGCGAAAATTTAATGAGATAAATTTTGTTGATCTGTACTACAAACCTTTCGATGCCTCTAACTGGGAACCAATGGCTTCAGGATTGTTAGGACCTGTTACAATTACTCCTGTTAACTGAGTTCCGGTGAACTTACTGAAACAAAAAGCTCTTATAACTGTTTTATTGTATTGTGATTTATTTTATAATCTTGCAAAAGGCATTTTAACGATCTTAGTTAAAAATGAACTTGAGTTTTATTATAAGTAAACCGTTTGCTATAAGTACGTAATTTCTTAATTCAATTCTGTCGATGGTGCGATCGAATTTTAAGTTTGTACAGTTCCTGAAAGGCTTTTTCAAGGTGCTTTTAAAGCTAAATGTCTTTTTAATTTGCGTTATTCCCTTATCAATTAATGCACAAATTCTTACAGATAGTGCATCACTCAAGCTGGTTAAAGATTGTATAAACAATTTGTATAATCTTCGGTTTGATGATACCCGTGAAGACTGCAGAAAATTAAACTTATCTTATCCGGGGAATCCGGATGTTTATCTTATTAATGGAATGATAACCTATTGGGAAAATTTTCCAATGATTACCACCTCCCCTGCCCGTACTTCATTTGAAAAGGACTTACGAAAATGCATTGAGTTATGTGAAGCAATAACCAATCAGAAAAATGAAGCAGAATTTTTACTTGCTAATTTGTCGGCCAGAGGAATGTTATTACTTTATTACACTGACAATAACATGGATAAAGAAGCATTTCCTCTTGTAATAAGTACATATAAATACATAAGACGTTCTTTTGACTTTACATCCTCGTACAACGATTTCTATTTCTTTACCGGACTCTATAATTATTATCGCGAAGCCTACCCTGAAGCATATCCGGCGTACAAAGCACTGGCTTTTCTCTTCCCTAGAGGTGATAAATCAGGTGGAATTAACGAGCTTCATATTGCGGCAAGAAATTCGCTGCTATTTAAGGCAGAAGCATCTTCATTCCTATCCGAAATATGTTTAAGTTTTGAAAATAATTCTGAGCAGGCACTCGAACACAGTAAGTACCTGCACGAATTGTATCCTGCTAACATTCAGTACCTTTCAATGTATATTACAAATCTGCTTTTGCTCAAGGAATATGATGATGCCGAAAATCACATAATTTATCTATCCAAGTTAAATAACAATTCCTTCTTCATGGCAAAACTTGCAATATTCAATGGCATAATTCAGGAGAAAAAGTATCATAATAATAAACTGGCTGAACAGGACTATCAAAATGGTATTGATGGAATGAAATCTTTTGGATATTTCGGAAATGAATTTGAGGCATACGGCTATTTCGGTCTAAGCCGGATAAGTATAGCCAAAAATGATCCCAACTCCGGTGAAGCATATAGAAAAAAAGCTCTTGAACTTGCAGAGTTTAAAAAAGTTGATTTTGACTGATCCGGATGTGTCGGGTGTCCTTAGGAATTAGGACTATGGTAATTACCTATATTTTAAGTCCACTTCCGGAAGGGCTATGTTGAAATTAGAAGACTCCCAGTTGTTTAACAGACTATCATAAACGTTTATAAGCTTTCGTCTGATTATATCCTTATCAAACTGTTTCAGTAATTGTTCCGAAATACTAATTCCCTTATTATAGAAGTCATTATCATGTATCATTCTTCTTGTAAGCATGGTAAATTCTTCTGTTGATGAAGCAGTCAGATATGGATTTTCGTAAAGTGACTTGTACTCCTCAATGTCCCTGAAGATTACAGGCATTCCACAGGCAGCGGCTTCAATTGGCGCCAGAGGACAGTTTTCCTGATATGACGGAAAGAGCATTAAATCTGCAGCAGCGTACATTTCAGGCATGTTTTCAAGATCAATATTCCCTGTATTTATGACATTCTCTCCTGCATTTCTAAACCTATCTCCGATCCTCTGGATTCCTTCAGTCAGTCCTCCAAATGGTCTCCCTCCCACCCAAACAAATTTAGCCTCCGGAATGGACTCAGCAATATCAAGAAAATCGTCAACACCTTTTCTTCTAATTAATTGTCCTACTCCAATGACAACAAATTCATTATCTGTCAAGCCAAGTAACCGCCGGCCTTTTTCCCGATTCTCTTTTGTCCTCTTCCATGTGTCTAAATGCACTGGATTATATATCCTTACTATCCGTGTTTTTGCACCCGATTCAATTATTGCTTTTTCAACCATTGGCGAAATAGCAATACATACATCAGCATATGAATAGACAATCTTTAAGCCAAATCTGACAAAGGGCATGAATAATTGCCACATAGGTAATGAGCCCTTAATTGAATCAGGAATTACATGAACTGTAAATACCCTCCTGCCTTTATATTTCAGACCTTTCCTGATATAGTATAGTCCGTAAGTATGACCATGAATTATATCGCCGGTTCCTTCATTATTTACAACAACCTCAATATCATTTTTCTCCCTTAAGAGCTCAACATGATCCATAAAAGCAGTATGGACACCCGTTGCTTTCATAATAAAAGGAGTTTCTGATATCACGTGAATTTTCATATAGCCATTTAATATTTAGAAGAGTTGTTGTGTTACTATCAGATAATTAAGGTGTTATTAGTGTCGTCTTTAGCTTTACATGTTACCTTTTTTCTGCTGTAAACATAAAAAGCCACGCATAATATTAACACCAGGAAACCTATCATAATATACTTGAAATCATCTATATTCTGTAAAAAAATATTCCAGGAAGGACCAATAAATCTGCCAATTATCACATATACACTAGCCCAGGTTGTAGCTGAAATTAATGCAATTGGCAGGAATACTTTAGGTTTTATCTGGAGAAGACCAGTAATTACAGAAGCATATCCTCTTGTAAATGGTGTGATACGGAAGATATATATACTCAATTTACCACCTTTAGATATTTTAGCGGAGAGTCTTTTGATAAGTTTATCAGATAGTGGAAGCCATTTTGGTTTTTTTTGAATAATAAATGTCCCTGTGTTTAAAAAAATAAAGTAAAGTATGTTTGTTCCTATAAAATCGGCAGAGATAGCTGTAAGGATAACTAAAGGCAGGGATAGAAGCCCCTTGAATGTTAAATACCCTGAGAAAATAAGCAGGAGCTCATTAGGGAACGGATTAGGCATACCAATTTCCTGAAGAAAAATAAGAATAAAGATTGCTAAATACCCGTAATGGGCTACAAAACTTACTACTTCTTCAGGCATTTCTTAAATATTGTTTTAAGAGTTTCAAGTTTATTCTTTCTAAGATTATTTCAGACAAACTACACCCGATTCATTGTTTACATACCTGTCATCGCCTTGCCTGTCCAAGAAGTTGACGAATAAGAACTACATCTTTTTTGTTATTCACTCTTTATCATAGTAAGCACCATTTTGAATCTTTCCACTGCATTCACAGCATGTGTGATATTGGCCGGCATTATAATACTCTCTCCGGAATTAAGGATAAATGATTTCCCTCCGATTATCACTTCCCCTCTCCCATCAACTACCTGGATCATTGCATCAAATGGAGCTTTATGCTCACTTAATGCTTCACCTTTATCAAAAGAAAAAAGGGAAATATTGCCAGTTTGCTTCTTCAAAACTGTTTTGCTTACAATACCGCCTTCGGAATACCCGATTGACTTA
>DATCHE010000106.1:0-4750 GCA_036508535.1 Bacteroidales bacterium
CTTTTCAGGTTGCATATTCAATAGGTCTGCTTGTTATGGGTCGTTTTATCGACAAGTATGGATCAAGATTAGGGTACTCTGTATCAATTGCAATCTGGAGTCTTTTCGGAATGCTTCATGCCTGTATTACAAAATCGATGGATTTACAAAAACTGCGCCAGTACAGACCACTGGTTTTTCCAGAATAATAGAAATGGTATTATTTAATTCACGATTGTATTAGGAACATATCCAATAACAGTATAATAAAGTTATATCAACTTCATGATTTAGAGTATTTTATTTATATTTGCATAAGGTCGTTCTTTAATAATTATAATACAGAGGCTTTAACTTGTTTTTTGCGGGGAAATCTGGAAAATTTCAACTTTATGTAAAAAAATAAGAATTATGCCCACGCCGTGCGTGGGCGGATAGACCTTTCCTGTGAATTATTTAATTTGTTAATAGTGAAAAAAAGTATTAAAACTGAAGTTGCATCCCTGGCTAAAAGTGAAGAACGCTTCCGGTCAACTCTCGAAAATCTGCTGGAAGGTTGCCAGATAATTGATTTTGAGTACCGCTATATATTTATTAATAAAGTAGCTTCAGAGCAAGGCAAAAAAACTGCTGAAGAGTTGCATGGACATACAATGATGGAAATGTACCCGGGCATTGAAACAACCCCAATGTTTTCCGTTTTACAGCAATGCATGAAAGACCGGGTTCCCCGTCAGATGGGAAATGAATTCAATTTTGATGACGGCACAAATGGCTGGTTCCATCTCAGTTTTGAACCGGTGCCGGAAGGTGTCTTTATAATGTCAACCAACATAATCGATCGCAAACAGGCAGCGACAGAATTAGCCATTGCTAACAAAGAACTTACCTTTCAAATCACCGAGCGCAAGAAGGCGGAAAAGGCACTGCAGGAAAGCGAAGAACGGTTCCGTAACTTATATGGAAATAGCACAGTAGGGATTTACAGAACAACTCCGGATGGTAAAATTATTTTTGCTAATTCTACTCTTGTGAAGTTACTACGCTACTCATCTTTTGAAGAACTCTCTGAGAGGAATCTTGAGAAAGACGGCTTTGAACCATCTTATGACCGCACTTATTTTATGGATGTCCTGAAAAGGGAGGGTGAGGTTAAAGGGTTGGAATCAACTTGGATAAGAATGGATGGGACAACATTGTTTGTCAGCGAAAGCGCAAGAGCCGTTTATGATTCTGATGGAAAAATTCTCTATTATGATGGTACAGTGCAAAACATAACAGAACAAAAGCAGACAATGGAAGCTTTAAATAAAACCCAGCATTTATATAAGACTCTGACCGCCGTCTCTCCTGTTGGAATTTTCAGGACTGATCCCGATGGCAAGACAACCTTCGTTAATCCAAAATGGTTAGAAATGTCAGGATTAACCTTTGAAGAAGCTATTGGTTTCGGATGGTTGAAGGCTGTGCATCCCAACGATAAAGAAAAACTTAAGGAAGGCTGGTTCTCTGATAATAAATCACAAAAACCATCCAAAGCAGAATATCGTTTTCTAAGACCTGACGGGAGTATTGTCTGGGTTATGGGAAATGCAGAACCCGAAATTATTGATAATGAAATTGTAAGTTATGTAGGTACTCTTACTGACATCACCGGGCGCAAACAGGGAGAGGTAGACTTGAAGAATAAAATAGATGAGTTAACCATTGCTAACAAAGCAATTCTCCAATCGGAAATAAATTTCCATCGTTCCATTTTCAAATCTCCTATAGGCATACGTATTGTTTCCACCGATGGAAAAACAATTTATGCCAATAAAGCCTTCCTAGCTATTTTTGAATTAAACAGTCTGAAAGAATTTACAAGTATAAAAGCAATAAATCTATACACTCCTGAAAGTTATGCGCAACATCAGAAAAGAAAAGAAAAAAGAAATAATGGATATGATGTATTTGATTATGAGATAAGTATTATATGTGCAAACGCGGGAATCCGCCATATAAAAATTTGGAGAAGAGAAGTTATGTGGAATGGGACCAAGCATTATCAGGTAATTAATCTCGATATTACGGAACAAAAGAAGCTAACCATGGATCTGATAGCAGCCAAAGAGAAAGCTGAAGAAAGCGACAGACTCAAAACAGCATTTTTGCAGAACATGTCTCATGAAATCAGAACACCGTTAAATGCAATTCTTGGATTTTCCGAATTACTTCAGGATACTACAAGTTCACAAGAAGACATAAGGTTCTATTTGGAACAGATAAATTTTGGGAAGGATGATTTATTGGAATTAATTGAAAATGTGGTTTTTGCCTCAAAGATTGATACAAAACAAATTATCTCAGTTAAAAAGGAATTCAATCTCAATGATTCCCTGAATAATTTAATCTCTAATTCAAAAAAACTTCTCAAAAGAAAGGACAAATCACATTTAGATTTTTTAACTCATATAGAATCCACCCAAAATATCACAATTGAAGCAGATGAAAATAATTTAAATATAGCGCTATACCATTTAATTGACAATGCAATTAAATATACTGATTTTGGGGGAATCGAAATAGGAACAAAACTTATTGAAAATTCAGAAGTTGAGTTTTATATCAGAGATACCGGGATAGGCATTGACAAAAGCGAATTTGAGAAAATATTTGACAAATTCTATAAAGTGGAATCAAACCAAAATAAGCTTTTTCGTGGTGCCGGTATTGGACTAACAATTGTTAAAGGAATTGCAGAAGCCTTTGGGGGAAAGGCATGGATTAATTCAATAGTTGATGAAGGATCAACTTTTTACTTCAGTATTCCTGTAAATGTAGTTAAAAGCAAACTGAAGCATTACGAACCGGAAGAAGATATTTCAATATTAGTTGAAAATTGGGGAGAAAGGAATATACTGATATCCGAAGATGTCGATATTAATTTGAAATATTTGGACAAGGTTCTTGATTTCAGAAATATAACCAGATTCCATGCAAAAAACGGGAAGGAGGCTGTTGAAATCATAAAAACAGTTAAAATAGATTTAGTCCTTATGGATATTCTTATGCCAGTAATGGATGGATACGAAGCTTCAACAATTATCAAAACTATGTTTCCTTCAGTTCCTATAATTGCACAAACCGCTATTTACTACAATCACAATAACAAAGACTCTAATCTCTTAGATCTTTTTAACGATTATATAGTTAAACCTATTTCACCTGACACATTGATTAAAGTGCTTGACAGATTTCTAAAGCTTAACAAATAAAATAGTTAAGACTATATTCGGCTGCCAAACACAACCTGTTCCGATTTATCGGGACATCATCGAACGCAAGCGGGCTGATATAGAGTTTCATAAGAGATCGGGAGACAAAGCCACGTTAAAGAAGCTTTCTGTTTTGTTTGATGAATTAACGGAACATCCAAAGACAGGGACTGGGAAACCCGAAGAAATGAAATACAACTTTACTGGTTGTTGGTCAAGACGAATAAACAGTAAACACAGACTTGTTTATCGAATAGATAATGAAATAGTAACAGTAATCATCTTACAGGCACGAGGACATTATAACGATAAATAAAATAGCAAAATTTAATTCTCATAAAACGCAACAATAAATGACGGCAGTATTGTGTGCACATCGCTTTGATGGCCCAACAGGGTTTAAGCAACCCTGGGGTTCTCAATTTCTTCTTAAAGGGAATAAAGAAGAACTTCGTGAACGAGTATTGTTGAATCTTAAAAAATCTTCAGAATCACGAGGGTTCCACTCTTTTATTGTGGGATTATATAGTGGTGGAGATGTTGCTGAAGGTATATCTAGTTTTGATTATGGCGATGGTGGTGCTTCAGTCGTTATATGGAAATCTGCTGATAGCCTTTACCTATGCGGGAATGTCCATTTCAAATGAACAGAAACGTCATAACAAACCGTATTCAAGGCCTATCCATGCGCTCAACTCGGACCCAGCCCGCACTGGCCGGTTTCCTCTTTCATGGTCCGACTTTCTCGGCTTCGCTCTGCGTTCGTTCGCAGGCTGGCTGGGGCCTGTGTTATCAGAAGACTACACCCAAAGAATCAAATCGCCTACCAACCTGTGGTTTTTGCGAAAATGGTTTTGGTTACCGCGACAATTGTTGATAGGAATCAGGAATAAATATCAATGGAAGTAGACAACAATCAACTCCAACAGCCCAGGTTGGCAATAAATTAATAAAAACGGTAAAAATCGGAACTCAGGTATGGACAGTCCAAAACCTAGATGTAAACGCATTTCGAAATGGCGACCTCATACCTGAGGCAAAGACAGAAGCAGAATGGAAAAAAGCAGAGAAGCTTTGCCAGAGGTCTGTTGAGCGATATTAAGGCTGTTGAAAATGGGATCAACATGAGCTGGAGCAACGGAACTGTGGAGGGACATGTCAATAGAATCAAGAGCATTAAGCGGCAAATGTATGGACGGGCCAGCTTTGATCTATTGAGGAAGAAAGTGATTTTGTCTCAATCAGGTTAAAACATCCCCAATTTTGACGAAGAACCGTGGCCTTGACCACATCTCGCCAGATTATATTGACCACCACAAGCCGGAGTTAAGTGCTTGTTGTTTAGTTATGTATGTTAATTGTAATTTTACCGGCCAAATGTGGTCAATACGCCTGGCTTTTATAATGCCCACAGATTCCGGTTCTATTGGTTGGGAGTTCGAGTCCCTCCAGGTTCACTATGCAATAAGCATAAAGTCTTGTAATTTAATCAATAGAACCGGAATCTGTGGGCA
>DATCHE010000107.1:0-10254 GCA_036508535.1 Bacteroidales bacterium
TGCCCGGTTGTGGCATTCTCAACAAACTTTCCGCATTTCCTGAATGTGCCTGTAATCTGATTATCCAGATCAGTCCGGTCCGTTACCAATACTATTTTAGGGTTACGGATTGATTTTTCCAATGCAATAGCTTGTGCAAGCATTACCATTGTTAGTGATTTCCCACTGCCTTGTGTGTGCCAGATCACTCCGCCTTGCCGCCTTCCCTCTTTAAACTGAAGGATACGTTTCATGGATTTTTTAATCGCAAAAAACTGCTGGTACCGTGCAATCTTTTTCTCTGCATTATCGAAGAGAATGAAGTTGAAAATAATATCCATAAGCCTTTCCGGTCTGCATAACCCGAACAGATATTTATCCTGAACAGTGGGGAGAATCTCTTCTTTTTCCAGATCATCAAAATATTGCCTTACGTATTTAAACCGTTCGCTGAACAATTTCTCTTTCTGTTCTATCCTTAACGGTCGATTTTTAATTTCCTGTAAATCGTTTCTGTATTTTTCTTCTTCTTCACCCGTTGTAAATTTTTCTTCCCACTTTGACCAGAATTTCTCAGGTGTTGCGTTAGTAGCGTACGAAGCTTCCTGAGTAGCAACACTCATAATTACCTGTGCATAAACATACAGAGCGCGGATGCCGTCTTCCTGCTGGCTGCGCAGGTGCTGACTGATAGCCTGTGCCAGCGGTTCTTTCATATCAGGTCGTTTACACTCAATAACGCATAAAGGAATTCCATTTACGAATAAAACCAGATCGGGACGATAATGCTCTTTACTGGCGCTTCGCATAACGCTGTATTCTTCGGTTACATGAAACACGTTATTAGTTAAAAATGTTCCGGGATTCCAGTCAATGTAGTGAAGTGTAATGCTCTTTTTATCTCCGTCAAAATTCTGTTCAAATGCTTTTCCCAATGTAATAAGGTCGTATACCGTTTCGCAGGCAGCAATATAGCCTTCATTCATCGGTAATTCTTTTAAAGCACGAATTCCGTTTTCAATATTGGCATCACTGATATAAGTTGTCTTTGTTGAACTGATTCTTTTATCTGAATTGATCTCCTTTAACTGTTTACGCAGAATATCATCCAGCAAAACATTACTGGTTTTACCGCCACGGAGATTTTCGGTTTCTGCCGGGCTCAAATATTTGTAACCCAACTTTTGCAATAGCTGCAAGGCAGGTATCTGACTTATATGGTCTTCTTTGAAACTTGGCGTATTCATATTCTATTTAATAATCCATTTTTGTGGTGTCCAACCTATAGGTCTTATCTCTTGATAGAATGATGCTAATGTGTCACCTTTTATTGGTGGATTTATGTGTGCCGCAGGAACCAATGAATCCTTGATACCCAAATAAAATCCCTCCATAACTTCCAATTCATCTTCAAATGAAGGTTGAATATTAAAGGATTTCAATTGTATATATCTTGATACAACAAAAGCAACTAAATCAGCTATTTGAATTAATTGAGAATGTTCTGACTTAGAAAAAAATGGTATGTCAATGATTTGGCAAAACCTTTCTATTTCATTTTTTTTCTTTTTTCTTTTTGGAATTTTTATTTGAGTAAAATTATCTGTATAAGATAAATCTTCTGACAATAGCTTAATTAGTCTTTTATCATGGTCTCCCTCTTCATCAAAGATCACAATAGTCTTTCCTTTATTATTATGAGAACCATATTTTAAACGTTGCAAACTCAATAAGATATTGAATGCTCCTGCTTCATATGGATAATGGAATTTAGTTGCGAATTCATTATTGTCCTTTTTTAGTTCAAAATATTTCTCTGAATGAATTGGACATACAATTAGTTTACAACTTCTCTCATTTACCCATCTTAAAAGATCTGTAAAAACTTGTTTTCTGACAGCAGAGTCAACACTACTCCATTCCTTCCGTCCTCTAAAAATCTGAGCAGATTTTAATTCAGATACTTCGATTCCATGTTTTATCAATAAATTTCTAAGAAAGTTAGAATGTTCTCGATTGGTTTTATGGATCTTAGAAGCATCCGAAACAACCCCAACTAAAACTTCGACAGGTTGATTAGAGTCATATTTTGTACCACAATGACCACTTTCATCAACATAACAGAAATACATACTTATTTTGGTTTATTTTTGTTAAGAATTTCAAATTGTTTTGATAGTCCGTTTAACATCCCGTTAGTACTTAAATCAACAAGCAATCCTGAACTTCCCGGAGGAATTGATTTGTAAGCAAAATTTGCTGTAATTCCTCCATAGCATTTATTTGCCACTGCTGCAGAGGAACTGTTCGATCGTCCCAGTCACCATGATCTATGATTCCTCCAAAGTTTTTACTTGCATCCTTTTGATCATAACTTAAGACGATAGGATGTTCATCTGCAACATTACCTTTGTCTGGTCGTATGCCAACAAAGGAATAAAGCATACTATCAGTATTACCTGAGGCAGCAACTATAAAGCTATTACATTTACCTACTAGCCCATTATCAATTATTGGTTGAGGTAACTGACTGGTTTCAATTTTTTTATATTCAAAATTTGAAACCAACTTCTTTATATCCTCTTCCTTAGGTATACTATGAAGAGGACTAAATTGATTTTTTGACATCTCTTCTTTTTATTAAGTGAATTACTCTTTATTTTTTACTGATATATTATCTTTCCTGTCAGCAGCATCTGCATCAGCCCCGTTTACTTTTTTATATGTTTTCTTGAGCACTTTTAAAGTTTTGAATTGTTAATTACTTCAGAAATTTCGGTCGCAATTTCTTCAACAGTGTACGCTGACGTATTTCTAGCCAATTTATCAGCCAATGAAGGGGAAAAATCTATTACTTCTTGTTTAGTGATATTATGCCATATTGGTAGCATAATCTGCTCTCCACTAACCACTTTCGTAATAATTCCATCTAATTCATAATTAGTCCATCCTTTTTTAATAAAGTCTTTTGACAAAACCACTATACCAAAGCGACTGTTAGCAAGCCCTTTATCTATTTTTCTTCTAAGACTATCACCTATTTTCATCTCAAATTCATCATACCAAACGCTTAATCCTTCTGCTTGCAGGGCAATAGCCAAAGGGCGAACTACTTCATCTTTATCTTCTGATGCGTGTGAGATAAAAACATCATAGTCTTTAATGGTGCGATCTAAATTATACGTATCGTCGTATTCTTTTCTAACCAATGAGGGAACCGTTGATAGTGCTGGTTCATTGTAATGTGGCAGAGCAGAAGGTAAAACTTGAATGGATGATCTTACAGTTCCCCTCAGACCTTGTAGGTCTACAGTTACATACCAATGCCCTGAACTTGGAACACCTAAAACTATTGGTGACCTTGTAATTAATCCCCCACTATACCTATAGCTTCTACCGGATTTATAACTTTGATAATTTGAACTATCCATCAAACATACATTAGCTGCATTTCCTGAAAGAGTAACTTGTACTCGTTGTCCACTTTTTAATTGTCCTAAATCGTAAACTTGATATTTCATAGATTAAACTGTTAATCTTTTCTTCCCCGTCAGCAGCACCTGCATCAACCCCTTTTTCTGCTTCCTCAGTTTTTCTGTTTTGGTTTTGAGTAGTTGAATTTCTTTATCGGCTGCTTGCAACACTTTGGCAATAGCGGTTTGTTCTTCAAATGATGGGATCTGAATTTTTATTATGGAGAATGCATCCCACCTAAGTCCTCCTCGTCTGTCAATCGAGCCTTCCATTCTATTTTGATACTGGTAAACCAATCTATGAGATTTAAGAAGTTTATAAAAAAAGTTATCATTGATTGATGAATTTGTTTTAAAAACCGTGTACATTGGACTAATTAAGGCTTCTTCGAAAGTTTCCTGATAACCAATACTTCCTTCTTCAATGTGATTTGTAGCATAAGCAAAATGATTTTTAGGAACTACTTTATATGTGCTAACGTCATCTGAAAATATTTTCCTTCCGAAGTATTCCAAAGAAGGAACAAGTCCATCGTATTTTGTGCATGATAAAACGGTCAGTTGATTATCTGCTCTGTTTCTGATACTTACTTCTTTTGAAACATCCTTAATATGCATTTCTTTCCACTCCTCACGAAATCCCTTCAATCTTCTCTTCCCTGTCAATAAATTTTGCAGCAGCCATTTTTTTTGCAATTCTTTTTTTGCAATTAAGGAATTGTTCTTATTAATAGCTGAGTCCATCAAACTGAGAATGTGAGCAATGGATTCTTGTTCATGAAGAGGGGGAAGTGCAAGTTTTACTTTTGAAAGATTTGTTTTAGAAACTCCATAAACAGAAATGCCAGTTGCAATTCTCCAAAGTTCTCTTATTACCTGCTGGTTATTTAAAGAATAAGTTCTAAACCCTAAAGCAATTTTTTCAATGTTTCCTCTTGCTGCAAAAGTGTGCAACCCGCTTACCACCTTCCTTCCGTTTATGTTCTTTAGCTCTACGCTATTACATATTCCTTTATAATCTTCAGAAGCGTCAGCAATAATTAAATCACCATCTTGTAATAACGGAAAATCTTCATCTTCTGGATCATCATTGCTAATGAACCCTTCTTTTATATATGGAATTCTTTTTTCAGACTCAAAATCTAAAACTTCATTTTCGAATTTAGCATGAATATCGCCATAATGAATATACTGAATTTCATCAACTGTTTTTTCGTCTGTCAATTGCTCTCTGGAAAATGAAAACGTACTAATAAAATTAAAAACATTACCAAATTCAGAAGAACTCCAATCCACAGGAATAGTAGAATTATAAAAGGGTTTTGTGGTTATATTTTCTTTCATTATAGCTAGCGGTTATTGCTAATTTGTTAACTATTTGTTGTCAGGTTAAAATTCATAATCAACTGGTGGAATACATTTTCTACGTCGATATTCCCAAGCCCCATCTCTTTAAAGATTGCTTTGTCCGGAAGGTCTTTAGCAATAGTATCTGTAAATGTTTGTAAGTGTTCCTTTATTCTTTCAGGCAATTCAAAAATGTCAGCTTCAGTAAGAGTAACTGCCAATCTGAAAACATCGGTTTTATGTTTTCGCAGCTGCTTTATATCCTCAGTGCTACCTTTAGTTATTCGTTCGGATATTTCTAAAAAAGCTTTGGCCTTCAGACAAATAAGCGCTTCAGTGTTCGCATGATGAATTCCATTTTCAAAAGTGCTGTGGTCAATCATATATTTGTAGTAATCATCACTCAACAAAATTGCAGATAGACTAGATAGATCATCATCCACCGGAATGGGAGTAAGATATGCTGGCTCTTCAAGATCAATTAAATCGGGTTTACGTGAAAACAACTCTATCTGATAGGGGAAGTCTGTTTTTTCAGGTTTTATAAAACGAAAGTATTTTCTATCATCGGCGCTTTTCTCTTTCCGTTCGTAGTTTCCATCCTGAATAAACTTCCAGAACTGTTTTACGAAATCAGAACTAAGAGCTTCAACAACTAAGATGATATCGATATCTTTTGTTGCCCGGGGAACAAGACCGGCCTCTTCAATAATTATATCGCAAGCAGTACCTCCAATAATTACATAATTATCAGTGTAATCCTTAAAATATTCAGAAAAAATCTTTATACCTCTTACCATGGGAATTTTTCTATTAATTTTTCAAGCGCCATTTCAATACGTTCATTTTTGTTTTCCCTGAAACACAAATAAAGCGAGAGAGGATCAATATATTCTGTCTTAGTCAGCAAGGCAGGATCGTATTTCCACTCTTCGATACATACATTCCCTTCCATCTGATCAACCGGTTTAAGATTCACTTCACCGATAAACCTCCCATAGCCAGGACGCATTGCATAAAACTCTACCTGTTCATCATTTAGGTCAGAATAATTGGCCAATGCATTGATGTTTGATTTCTTCAGGTTTTGATCCAAAGTATAACCTGCATAGAACTGTGTCTTGTTTACCGGAGTTGTCATCTCTGGCTCAGCAATATCCCATAACTCACGTTTTGCTTTTTCGAATTTAAGGCACTTTTCTTTGGTTCCTTCAATTCTGCATAATCCGGCGTTTTGCAAATAGAATGCGGACCGAGTAATTGTTGCTGCATCGTAAAAGAGTTTTTCCGCAATTCCTTTAAGGTTAATACCCTCAAGAGTCTCTACCTGCAAATGATATAATATAAGCAATTGTGTTGCCGGACGCATTGCTAACGGAAGCTCTCTAGGAATGCTTACATATTCCTTAAGATCAATGAGCAAATCGGGTAAATACATCTGCTTGTAGGGAATTATGAAAGGGATTTTTTTCTCAATCAGCCTTAATCGCTTGTATGCTTCAACTTGTCTTATAACGGCAATAGTGTTTGTGTTAAATGCAACTTTGATTGTATCAAGATGTTTCCTTAACCGCTCTGTAGTAAAATCATTTCTTACAAGGACAAGTAAAAATTTCTGATTAAATAACTTAATGAGCTGAATGTTATATTCACTAGTAATATAAACTGGTAACTTTCTTAACTTGTCTGTGGTTAATAGTGTGATTTCAGCATCAATACCTAACGCTTCTTTGAGATATTTTTTAACCTCATTCATTTCATTATACAATTTTATATCATTATAATGCATCTATATAATTGCTCTATTTATGCATAATTGCATGAGCAGTGCAATCGTGCAAATATAGTGCAATTATATTGTAATTCAATGCATTCACTTAAACATATCAATAATTTTTCCATTATGATATCCAATTTGTTCGTTATTCCTGATATAACCTAATTGATTGGTTAGTAACTGAGTTTCTCCAACTGAAAAATCCTTTGTATTATGATGGCTATGGCCATAGATCCAATAACCTGGTCCTGAATCTTCAATCAGATCAGATAGTTCCACTACGAAAGCTTCGCTCAGTTTATCCATCTTAAATTTCCTGGGATAATTCAAAAAAGTGGGAACATGATGGCTGATTACTATCCTTTTACCGGTGCAGGTGTGGTGTAGTACCTCCCTGAGAAAACTGATACTTTCATGATTTAACTGGTTAAATTGCTCTGATGAAAAACGATTCCCATTGTATTTGATCACATGAAAATCACTGATACCCTGCTCAATCTGCCAATGGTTTGCAGGGCTAATCTCGGACCATAGGGTAGAAAAGATTAAATTGACGCTCTCATGTTTAACAGAACAGTTATTCACAAGAAAAACATTACTTCTTATTGTCTCATTAAGTGATCCGGATTTTTCAGATATATCAGAATAGTAATACTCATGATTGCCCGGTATCCAATAGGTAGTTTCAAAAGTATCTGAGACATAATTGAAAAAATCATCATGTTTATCCATTACAGCAAATGGGACGATATCACCAGCCAACAATAAAACATCGCCTCCGGGCAGCAAAGGATTCCTTTTAAAGAATTCTTTATTTTCAGGGAATTCCAGGTGTAAGTCGGAGGCGTACTGAATTTTCATATTATGCACCAAGTTCTTTTAAATACTTATTCAATTCTGCTTGCACAGTTTTTAACTCCCCTTCAAGTTTCTCGATTTCAACCTGTACAGCAGCAATATCGACTTCAGGTTCTTCTTCAAAAGTGTCAACATACCGTGGAATATTAAGGTTGTATTCGTTTTCTTTTATTTCGTCCAATGTTGCTACAAAACTGAATTTATCTTCAACAATTCCGGTAGTCAGCTTTCCCTCATTGAATTTCCGATAAGTATCCACAATATGCTCAATATCTGAAGGTCGTAGTCTGTTTTGGTTCTTAGCCGATTCATAGTGTTTACTGGCATCGATAAAAAGAACTGAGTCTTGCCCTTTATCTTTTCTTGCCCTGTTGAAAATCATGATTGCGGCTGGAATACCAGTTCCAAAAAACAAGTTGGCAGGTAACCCAATGACTGCTTCCAGCAGATTCTCCTCAATTGTCTTTTGCCTTATCTTCCCTTCACTTGCACCACGGAATAAAACTCCGTGTGGTACTACAACGCCAACTTTCCCTTTGCCTTCGTAAGCTGTTTCAATCATATGACTTATGAACGCCCAATCGCCTTTGCTCTTTGGAGGGGTCCCTCTCCAAAAACGATTGTATTTGTCAGTTTCCGGGTCAAAACTGTCGCTTGCTTTGTTTTCTTCTTTATCATCACTCTTTCCCCATTTATCTAAAGAGAAAGGAGGATTTGCAATCACGGTATCAAACTTCATCAGAGCATCGCCCTCTTTTAGTTTGGGGTTTCGGATTGTATCTCCCCATCGAATGGTGGCGTTATCAAAGCCATGTAAAAACATATTCATAACTGCCAGGGCCCAGGTGCTTCCATTGGCTTCCTGTCCATAGAGTGAAAAATTATCTGAACCAACTTCTTCTCCTGCTTTAATCAATAATGATGCTGATCCACAAGTAGGGTCGCAGATTCGGGAACCAGGTTTTGATTTGGTAAGTTTTGCAATAAGGGTTGATACCTCTTTAGGAGTAAAAAACTCTCCGGCTTTTTTACCTGCATCGCTTGCAAAATTCTCAATCAGGAACATATATGCACCGCCAATAATATCTGTTCCTTCAAGGTGTGATGGTTTCAGGTTTAATGTTTCTTTATTAAAATCGAGCAGAAGGTTTTTCAGCCTGGTGTTCTTATCTTTAGTATCACCCAATACACTGCTATTGAAATTAATGTTCTGGAATATTCCTGCACCATCTTCGCTATATAATTTTGTACGGTTGGCTTCAACCAGATCTTCCAATGCAATATCTATCAACTCGCCAATATTAAGTTCGTTCCGGTGGTCAAACAAATAGTTGAAATGGCTGTGTTCCGGCACCACAAATCGTTCGTGCTTCATTGCTCGATCTGCACGTTCTTTGTCACCGCTATATTTTTTCAAATGAGATTCATATTTATCATCATGAACATCACTTAGATATTTTACAAAAAGCATAGTGAGAACATAATCCTTGTAAACGCTGGGGTCAATGCTTCCCCGAAATGTGTCACAAGCTTTCCAGACGGCGTCGTTAATATCTTTTTGTGTTATTTTTTTTGTCATGTTACTTATTTTATAGCGTTGATTATTTGTTGTTGAATTTGTTTTTCCTTAAGAATTTCAATTTGCTGTTGCAGTTTTCTTTCTGAGCTTCTGAGATGAGTAATTCTTAAAATCGCCTTTTGAGTATCCAAATCCGGGATAGATAATTCCAATTCATCAATCGCAGATTTTGAGATGGAAACTATAGAACTTCCTACTGCCTGGCTTTTCAGATAATTCTGAGATGAAGCACTGTTGAGATACCATGTCAAATATTCAGGCAGAATTTTGTCTTGAAAATCCTCATTTAAACGAATCACAAAGAACGAAGTGGAAGCTACTGCAGGTTTGTTTTTACTTTCGTAAAGAGCTGCAAAATTTTTTGTTCCTTTGGCAGCAAATATTATATCACCATTCTTTAATAAATGTTTTTCAGAAATGCTATCAGCTTTTAAATCAGGGTATAAAGAGCTTCTAAGGACTCCATTTTCATCAAAGTGCTTTGACTGTAAGTACACAATTTGACCTTCCTTAAGTGGCTTCGCAAAGACCCCGGTTTGAATAAAAGCGATATGTTTTAATGCTACTCTCAAAATAATTGTTTAAGTAATACGGCTACAAAGGTAGGTAAAATATTTCAATCTACCAAAAATATTTCAATATATTACTGAGTAGCGGCTCTACAAAATAAAATCATATGGTATTTATAGGTCAAATTTGGCTTGTCTATATTTTTAATAGCTTGCCAAATTCTCCTTTTCAGGGTTGGTTATGTTACGATCCTGTCAGAAATTAATAAAAGAAGTATCAGCAAAAAATAGGCATCGAGGACAATTGAATATTTCCTGTAGTTATTTTTATCGGCCCCAATCCTGATCAGGTCTATAAATTGCCAGACCATATATATAGATACAGCTACAAGAATAATATTTATCACTGGATTTTGAATGATCTCAAAACAGCATAGGAAGAGTGCCGCAACGACAGAAGATACCACCCAGCTAAACGTTATCCTTTTAATCTGTGATATGTTAAAAACATCAGTAAGAGCAGGAATGCCTGCCAGTTTATACTCTTCCCCATATTTGAGAATCAGCAACCAGAAATGAGGAATTTGCCCGATAAAAAGCAGAAATTCAATAAATATTATAGGTTTTTCCCATAAACCACCACCTGCAGCGATCCATCCGATAAGCGGTGGTAATGCACCTGTGATTGCGCCAGGGATGACGGCAAAAGCCGTAATCTTCTTGGCATAAGTA
>DATCHE010000108.1:0-27276 GCA_036508535.1 Bacteroidales bacterium
GAAGCTTTTCGTTTCCATCAAGCTCCTTTTCGAACCACATCTTTTCAGCATCATTCATATCTCCGGCAACATACCTTTCGATGAAATATGAAAAATCTATTGTTTTCATAAGTTTATTATATTACATAATTTGAATTAAAATTCAAACATACAACTGCCAAGTATGCCGGCAATTTACTCTTTTACAGCAATATACATATGTTTTGTACAATGCTTTACGGCCACGTTAATAATTTAAACTAATAAATTTGAGTCGAACTTATTTTCAAAGCAAATTATATATTCAAATTAATTTATTATCCTGATTTTGTTAAACGGAATATATTCTATTTTCTTAGATCAAAACCGGAGGAAGATTTGGTTTTACAATCGGTTCATTATCTCCTCCACGAACTTTCATCATCTCTTCATTTAACAGTTCAAATCCGTTGAAAATTTCATTTGTCAATTCGAAAGTCATTGTTTTCATAGTTGTAATTTTTAAGTTATATTTTCGTAATTATGTTAATCTCTATATTGCTACATGTCGGTAGGTACCGATTTGTGACACGAAAAAATGAACTATTTTTAAACTATTTTTTAAAGATCACATAATCAGGTATATACAGCGGCTATTTTTTTGACCAAAATGCGTTGAATTTGGCATTATTATTATTGATCTTTACGAAATATTGTAAAATTTAATAACGAGTCAGAATTTTAAATGGTAAAAAGATATATTGTTTCAATACAAATTACCGGTATTTTGTTCCTTTTGTGTTGGATCAATATTTCTGCTAATTCCGTTAAACCCGTTTTTGATTTTGATGAGAACCCGAATTACAAGTCAGATAAGCTTATCCAAAAAACAGTGACCAAGGGTTCAAGTGAAATTAGTCAGTTAAACTTTTCTCTACAGACCGCTCTTCAAAAAAAAGATTTTGAAGGGAGTAAATTATTAGTAGATCTTATTATTCAAAAGATAAATAACAGCAAGATTGAAAATTTAAGCCTGTCTGATTCTTATTACCTCACAGGTGTGTATTTTACACTTATCAGAAACCCGGTTAAGGCTATCTACTATTTAAAATTGTCGGTAACAAAAAGAGAAGAAAAGGGGGTTTACGATGATCGCTATGCCAGAGCTTTTTTCAATCTTGGTCTGGCTTATTCTGATCTGGGTGATTTTAAAAAGCTTGAAGATTTTAATCTGAAATCTATAGAAACGTGGGTTAAAATAAGTGGTGAATCAACTCCGGTTTTGATATATTCATACCTATCCCTTATCGTAGCTAATATAGAACTTCAGGATTATGAAAGGGCAATTTACTATTCAAATATTGCTTTAAAAATTGTTAATATAAACAGTGATCTTGTATCTCAGGAAAATATTTGGAATCTTTATTACAATTTAGGGGTTTGCTATATCAGTCTGGCAGATTTCTCAAAAGCCAGGATTTATCTGGATAAATCAGAGTTAATTTATAAGAATAGCGGACTAGCCCTTAATGATAACTATATAAATCTCATGAATAGCCAGGCTGTGACATATAGTAATGTTGGGTTGAAAGATAAATCAAATGAATACTATGAGAAAGGTATTGCACTTGCCATGTCAAATAATTCTCCTTTAGCTTATAATTTAATTAACAGTTACTCAATTATTTTATGCAATGAAGGAAAACTAAGCAAAGGAGAATCGTTACTGATTGAAGCGCTTAAGAAAGCAACTACAAAAACAGGAGAGGACTCGCACAACTATATTGAAGTGCTCAAAAATTATGCTGATTATTTGCGGGAATATAAGCATGATTATAAAAAATCTATTGAATGCTATTTAAGATGCATGGATTATCTTGGTAAGAATAATCAGGACCTGCTTTTAAAAACGTCTGTCTATACTGGTTATTCACTATCATTGACTGAAGCAGGCGAATCTGAAAAAGCGCTGGGGATAATACAATCGTTACTTTTTTCAGAAAATGAGATAAAAGTATCCATTAAATCGCTCGAGAACCCGGGAGTAGATCAAATAAAAATCGATAAATCAACTCTGAATGTTTATAAAACGAAATATCTAATATTGTGGGATATATATACAAAATCTCATGACGAAAAAGTCCTTATCGCTGCGTCAAAAACTTCAGAATTAATAGTTTCGCTTCTCGAAAAAGTAAGGATAAATATCAGTCAGGAAGATAGCAGACTAATCCTGGGTGACAGGTACAGAGATTCGTATATAAATGCAATTCGCGATTTCAACCTTCTTTATAGTCAGACAACGGATCGGGTTTATCTGGAAAAGGCCTTTGAATATTCGGAAAAAAGCAAGGTTGCAGGATTACTCTCATCTTCACGGGAATTAAAAGCAGTCCAGTTTCATGTTCCTCCTGATATAGCAGATTTTGAACAAATTCTCCAGCGTGAGATTAACCTCCTTAATGCCAGGATTAACGAAGAATCAGTTGTCGAAAAACCTGACTCTTTATTAATTTTTAAGTGGAAAGAGAACCTTTTGGAAACTATAAGAAAGCGGGATTCACTGATACTTGTATTTGAAAATCAATATCCTGATTATTATGCTAATAAGTACAATACACAGGTAGCAAAACTAAAAGATATACCTAATATTATTGGGCGAAATGGGAATTATATCAATTTTATTATGTCAGACACTTTACTTTTTATTTTCATAGCTAACAAAAAACATCAGAAGCTTCTGGCAATAAAAATAGATTCTGTATTCTATTTGAAAATTAATCAGTTCAGAAATTTATTATCAATGCCCTCACCAACCGATAATGCCAGATTATCATTTGAGAAGTTTCAGTCAACAGGATATGAATTATATAAAACCCTAATAGTACCTGTTAAGCCTTACCTGGTTTCGGATAAGATATTAATCTCTCCAGATAATATTCTTTCATACATTCCATTTGAAACAATTCCAACATCTTCAGTCTCCGGTGAAAGTATTTTATATCGTGATATAGATTACCTGATGAATGAGTATGAAATTTCATATACTTATTCTGCAACATTTATGGCTGAATCGGATAGGAAAACCCTTGGACTTGGAAATAAAGTAATTGTATTTGCCCCGAATTACCCGGAACCTATAAATATCCAAAAACTATTAATGAGCAGACAGGCTGACAGCGGTACGCTTCCGGATCTGCCATTCGCCCGACTGGAAGCTGAATATGTTTCCAAAATTACAGGAGGTAAACTATTTGAAAATGAAGCGGCAAAAGAATCAGTCTTTAAATCTGAATCAGGCAAGTACGATATAATTCATCTGGCAATGCATACACTTATTAATGATAAGGATCCAATGCGCTCAACACTGATATTCAGCCATGAGAATGACACTATTGAAGACGGCTACTTAAAGACATATGAAGTTTATGGTATTCCATTGAAAGCCAAAATGGTAGTGCTCAGTTCATGCAACACAGGTACCGGCCATTTAGATTCAGGCGAAGGTATTCTGAGTTTGGCGAGAGGGTTTATTTACTCTGGTTGTCAGTCAGTTGTAATGTCGATGTGGGAGATTGAAGACAGATCAGGTACAGAGATCGTAAAAACATTCTATAAAAACCTTAAAGCGGGAAATTCGAAAAGCAATGCGTTGAGAAAAGCAAGAATAGCCTACCTCAAAGATGTCGACCAGCTAAGGTCGCATCCATATTTCTGGTCTGC
Organism: Bacteroidales bacterium; assembly: GCA_036508535.1. Taxonomy (GTDB): domain Bacteria; phylum Bacteroidota; class Bacteroidia; order Bacteroidales; family VadinHA17; genus LD21. The sequence goes on from DATCHE010000108.1 coordinate 3,682, forward strand.
ACTGGTTGTTTATGGTAATAATAATCCTCTCTATTATTCTAAATATTTAATTTTTGCAGCAATAGTAATTATGATTATTTGCGCAGGTTTTTTAGTATTTCATTTCAGAAAGCGAATATATTCCTGATATTCAGGATCTTCCTTTAGCAGATCGAGAAGGACCTCTTTACAAAGATATTTTTTTCTCCTGGCATATATTTCATTTTTAAGATCCATTTTTATTGCAATTTCCTCATAAGAAAGACCTTCAGTAAACAAATTAAGTACCATTTGCTGATCGGGTTTAAGTTTTTGAAATGCCTTGTTTACAATCCTCTCAAGTATAAGATTATTTATGTCTTCTGTTTCCTCTTCCTCGGCAATGTCAAATTCTATTTCAGTCGTTCTTCTTTCTTTCCTGAGTTTTGCATTCCATACGTTGCGGGCAATTCCAAAAAAATAACCTTTAAGATCTGTTTCAAGATTAAGTTTTCCTTCCGTTATCTGTGTATATAGAGCTATTATAGAATCCTGAAATACATCCGACACATCTTCGGCTGTTCCACTATTATTAAAGACATAACTCCTGACAGCAGGTAAATAGTTGTCATATAGCCAATTCAGGACCTTGTCATCCTGTTTGCGTACACCCTCGATCAGACTTGTATCAGAAAAAGTTTTAAAAAACCCCATTTGGTACTACGAATCAATTGGCAAATATAGTATTTCCAAGTCCTAAAATTGTTTTAATACTTTTCCGGGTCTGATTTTATCTTAGTTATAAGATAACCATTACCAAAATATAAATATCTTTACTTAAGTTTAAAATCAATTTTCTATAAATACAAATGTCTTTTCCTTTTGTAAATCAACCCGATGCGATGGATTGCGGTCCTGCCTGCCTGAAAATGGTAGCAGAGTTTTACAAGATGAGTTTCTCATTGGAATCACTAAGAAAAAAATGTTACATTACCAGGGAAGGGGTGTCATTTCTTGGACTTTCTGAAGCCGCCGATTCTCTGGGATTCAGGACCATCGGAGTTAAGATTCCTTTTGAAATGTTATGCGACAATGTTCCGGTGCCATGTATTGTTCACTGGCGACAAAAGCATTTTATAGTTGTTTATAAAATTAAGAATGGTAAAATCTGGGTTGCTGATCCTGCAATTGGACTTATTAAATATACTTACAAAGAGTTTTTACTTAATTGGGCTTCAACAAAAACAGATGGAAAAGAGACAGGTCTTGTTTTAATAATTGAGCCGACACCTTCCCTTTTTGAGAACCAAAGTGAGCTTGAGAAGCCAAGAGGATTTAGTTTTTTGTTTAAGTATTTTTATCTGTACAAAAAATATGTAATTCAACTTGTTCTTGGTTTACTTCTTGGAAGTTGCATCCAGCTTGTTATACCTTTTCTTACGCAGGCAATAGTTGATATTGGCCTGAATAATAACGACATAGGGTTTATATATCTAATTCTGTTTGCCCAGCTGGCGCTGGTAATTGGGAGAATGTCGGTAGAGTTTATCAGAGGCTGGCTGCTGCTTCATATAGGATCAAGAGTGAATGTTGCCGTCATTTCGGGATTCCTTCAAAAACTTATGTCCCTTCCTGTTGCATTTTTTGATACTAAACTTACCGGCGATATTCTTCAGAGAATTGATGACAATAACCGTATTGAAGAGTTTCTTACTTCAACAAGCCTGAATATTTTATTTTCCTTTTTTAATATGATCGTTTTTGGAATTGTCCTGGCAATTTTTAGTCTGAAAATTCTTGCACTATTCCTGGCCGGCTCAATTTTATATATTATATGGGTATCCCTTTTTATGAAATCGCGGGCACGACTTGATCATCAGCGTTTTAAACAGATGTCTGCTTCAAACAATAAGTTAATAAACGTTGTTAACGGAATGCAGGAAATTAAGTTAACTCAAAGTGAATTAAGTACAAGATGGGATTGGGAAAAGCTTCAGGCTACATTGTTCAGATTAAAGGTACAGGGATTGAGTATTATTCAATATCAGTCAGCCGGGGCAACGTTCATTAATGAAGTAACTAACATTCTTATTACCATAACTGCTGCCACGGCAGTTCTCAAAGGTAATATGACTCTCGGGATGATGCTGGCTGTTCAATTTATAATAGGTCAGCTGAATGTGCCGGTAAACCAGATTATTGGATTTTTCAGAATGTCACAGGATGCAAAAATGAGCCTGGACAGACTTGCTGAAGTTCATAATATGGAGGAAGAAGAACCGAATCAGGAAATGAAAGTGAGAAAGCTTCCTGATAATAAAGACATCTATCTCAATAATTTGTCCTATCAATATGAGGGTCCACGGTCTCCGTTCGTTTTGAAAGATGTTGATCTTGTAATAAAAGAAAACAATATAACTGCAATTGTTGGTACCAGTGGCAGTGGAAAAACTACCCTGCTCAAAATGATACTTGGATTTTATCAACCGGTAAATGGTGAAATTCTGATAGGCGATACCCGTTTATCAAATCTAAGCCTTAAAGTCTGGAGAGCAAAAGTAGGGGCTGTGATGCAGGATGGGTTCCTGTTTCCTGATACAATAGCTGTAAATATTGCTCCGGGATATGAAGAAATAGATGAAGAAAGATTAATGAGAGCTTCCGGGATTGCGAATATTAAATTATTTATTGAGTCTCTTCCACTCGGATATAATACAAAAATAGGCGCAAATGGTCATGGGCTAAGTGAGGGTCAGAAACAGAGGCTCCTTATCGCAAGAGTAGTATATAAAAACCCTGGTATTATTATTTTCGATGAAGCAACCAACTCACTCGATGCCAATAACGAAAAAACAATCACCGAAAACCTTTCGGAATTCTATATAGGTAAGACCGTTATTATTGTAGCACATAGACTTAGCACGGTAAAGGGTGCAGACAAAATTGTTGTTATGGACAACGGAAGGATAATAGAGACGGGTAATCATGAATCGCTTATTGTGAAAAGGGGCGCTTATTATAATCTGGTTAAAAATCAACTTGAATTGGGGAACTAAGCTTAACTGATGAAAGATCGAAAACCTGAAATATTATATTCTGCCCCGGTTAATGAGATAATGGGAAAACCTCCCGGAAAAATCCTCAGGTGGGGAACTGCTGTTTTGTTTTCAGTATTTGTATTATTTGTTCTTTTGGCTTGGTTAATCAGATATCCTGATATAATACCTGCTCAGATTGAGATTACAACAATTAATCCTCCGGTAACACTTGTAACTAAAATAACAGGACGCATTAAAAACCTATATGTAAAAGAAAGAGAAGTAGTTAAGTCCGGGCAGTTAATTGCAGTGATGGAGACTTCCGCATTGATGTCTGATATTGAGTTGCTTAAACAGACAATTGATACTGTAAAGAAACCGGAAAATCTTGTTCTACAAACACTTCCCGAATTTTCAAACCTGGGTGAACTACATGTTTTTTATGCATCTTTCCTAAAAAATCTATCAGACCTTAACAACTATACTGTTAATGATTTTTTCGGAAGTAAAATAAAATCTCTGAACGATGAGATAGTTGGAATTCAGGAATATATCAACAGATTGACTGTAAAAGAGAAATTGAATTTTGAAAACCGGAATTTTGAGGCAAAAAAATTTAAAAGGGATTCTTTGCTTTATGCCGATAAGGTTATTCCTGAAAGCGAACTGGAGAAATCACATCAATCACTCATCAGGATCAATATTGAACTTCAACAGGTTCGTCTTGATCATTCTGCAAAATCTATTGAATTAGCTGAAAAACGACAACTGCTTCAGGACTATCGTATTAACCGTATTGAAGATCGGGAAAAGTATGTTTCAACTTTACGAGAGTCCTTCATGAACCTTAAAGCTCAGATTAATATTTGGGAAAACAATTACCTGCTCGTTTCTCCTATTGAAGGCATAGTTTCATTTACTAAGTTTTGGAGCGTTAATCAGTCAGTCTTAAAAGATGAACCCGTTATTAATATTGTTCCACTCGATGCCGGCAGTTATCTCGGTAGAATCAATCTGAAGATGCAACGGTCAGGGAAAGTAAAAACCGGACAACTGGTAAATATTAAGTTAAGCGGTTACCCTTATCTCGAATATGGAATGGTCAGAGGTATAGTTAAATCAAAATCACTTGTTCCGACAGGCGACGCTTATATAATTGAAATTGAACTTCCGGACGGTCTTAATACATTATATGGAATAAAACTTGATTTCACGCAAAATATGAGTGGAACCACAGAAATTATAAGTGAAGATTTACGTCTTCTTCAGAAGATAGTAAACCCTTTCCGCTATATGGTTTCAAAAAATAAAAGATAATCCGGAATCATTTTTTCGAATATGGCTCATAATCATCGTCTTTTGAGGAGGATGGAAACCCTGTGCCGGAGGATGTCTTGTTATCCAATGCCGAACTTTTAGTCTCTTTCTTCTTATACTTCTGATATAATCTTACCGCAAGAAATACCATAACTGCAACAAGAATAATAATTTCACGTTTATTCATAATGAAATCCTTTAAAAATTATCAACAGAAAGTTATTTCAGATTATCCCTGAAATTTCCAATCAAATATATTATAAATATTTTAAAAAGGATTCATTGGTAATGTTTTAACCTATGTTTAAATCCAACATTATTTTTCGACTATTTGCCTATCATGTTCTTAATATCTGATTCTTACATTTATTTATGCTAAAACTTTGAGTATTACTAAATATTTCAATATTTTCGTACTCTGAAAATTCCATGGACGTACATGGTGTAAATTACTGATAAAGAGCTGAACTATAAAAGGATTGATTATGACCAAGAAAAATCCGGATGACTCTGTTCAAGAAGAACAATTCGGCACAATCGAAAATGCTGCCGGAACTGAGGATGCCATACAAGCGGAAAACGCGCAAGAACTTGAGGCTGAGAAAGAAGATCTCAAGCCAAAAGTAGAAATTCAAATTGACGATGTAGAACTTCCTCCTGTTGATTATTCAGGATATTCTAAGCATGAACTGGTTGAGACACTTAGTCTTATAGTTGAGAACCGGGCGCCAGCTGAAATAAGGGATGACGTTGATCGTATAAAACTACTCTTCTATAAAAAGCTGAAACTGGATGCAGACGAGAGAAAGGCACAATTTCTTGAAGGTGGCGGAAAAATTGAAGATTACAGAGCATGGGTCGACTCAGACGATGCGAGAGTAAAACAGTTACTCGAAAAATTTAAAGAGAAAAAAACAGACTATAATAAGGTTCAGGAAGCTGAAAAATATGAGAACCTTAAGAAAAAGTATGATATAATTGAAAAAATAAAAGACCTTGTCAACCGGGAGGAGTCAATTAACAAAACATTTCATGACTTCCGCTTACTTCAAAATGATTGGCATACTACAGGTGTGGTTCCCCAGTCCTCATTAAAAGATCTTTGGGAGAATTACCACCATAATGTTGAAATATTTTACGATTACATTAAAATCAATAAGGAATTAAGAGATCTTGACCTGAAAAAGAATCTTGAATCAAAAATTTTACTTTGCGAAAAAGCAGAAGCACTTCTTCTTGAACCAAACCCTGTAAATGCTTTCAGATTTTTACAGGATTTTCATGATCAGTGGAGAGAAATCGGACCGGTACCCCAGGAATCGAAAAATGATATCTGGGAAAGATTCAAAGAGGCTACCTCACAGATCAATAAAAGCCATCATGAATATTTTGAAAAGCAGAAAGATGACCAACGTAAAAATCTTGAGGCCAAAATAACTCTTTGTGAAGAAGTGGAAGCAATTAACCTGCTTGAAATAATGAACTTCAAGGATTTTGATGAGAGAGCTGACAAGGTTGTTGAGATGCAGAAAATTTGGCGTACAATCGGATTTGCTCCTAAAAATCAAAATAACAAAGTATATCAGAGATTCAGAGATGCGTGCGATTCCTTTTTTGAAAAGAAACGAGGTTTTTATTCAGAGAATAAAGAGGTTCAGCTTACGAATCTTCAATTGAAGAATGAACTTTGTATTCAGGCAGAATCTCTTCAGGAAAGCACTGAATGGAAATCTACATCCGATGCTTTAATTAAACTACAGAAAGAGTGGAAAGAAATTGGTCCTGTTCCACGCAAACAATCTGAAAAATGCTGGAAACGATTCCGCAAGGCATGTGATCACTTTTTCAACAGAAAAACAGTGTTTTTTGCTGAACTTGATACATCGTATGAAGATAATCTGAAAGCAAAACTTGCAATAATTGAAGAACTTGAAAAGTTTCCGCCAAGCGTTGACGTGCATGCTGCCTTTGAACATCTTAAAGAACTTCAAAGAAAATGGACCGATATTGGATTCGTTCCATTTAACATGAAAGATGAAATAACCAATAAATATAGAATTGCACTGAATAGAGAGTTTGATAAATTAAAAATTGGTGATGAAGATAAGAGTATCCTGAAGTATAAAACGAAACTTGATAATCTTAAGACAAATCCTAAAGCCTCCAGAAAAGTTCAAAACGAGAGGGATAAATTCTTCACTAAGATCAAACAACTGGAAGGCGATATCGTTCTTTGGGAGAATAATATAGGATTCTTTGCTAAATCTACTAAAGCTGATACAATGATCAAAGAGGTAGAAGAGAAAATAGATAGCGCTAAGAAGCTGATTAAAACACTTGAAGAAAAAGTCAAGATGATTGACCAATCCGGTTTCGATGAATAATTTATATGAATTCAAACTGTAAATAAAAAATCTTATTGCTTTGACTGACGTTAAGTACGTATTTGTTACAGGGGGAGTTACATCCTCTCTGGGGAAAGGCATTATTTCCGCTTCTCTGGCTAAACTATTGCAGGCCAGAGGTTATTCTGTTACCATTCAAAAACTTGATCCATATATAAATGTAGATCCCGGTACACTTAATCCATATGAACACGGAGAATGTTACGTAACTCTCGATGGCGCTGAAACAGATCTTGATCTTGGCCATTATGAAAGATTCTTAAATGTTCCAACCAGTCAGGCTAATAATGTTACAACCGGACGCATCTATCAATCCGTTATTAATAAGGAACGTAAGGGAGATTATCTGGGCAAGACCGTTCAGGTAATTCCTCATATCACCGATGAGATAAAAAGGAGAATAAAACTTGTAAGTTCAGGTAACAAGTTTGATATAGTTATAACTGAAATTGGAGGAACTGTCGGCGATATTGAATCACTACCTTACATTGAATCGGTTCGCCAGCTTAAATGGGAACTTGGAACTCAAAATTGCATTGTAATTCATCTGACTCTGGTTCCATATCTATCCTCAACCGGAGAGTCTAAAACAAAACCAACTCAGCATTCTGTAAAAGAACTTCTGGAGACAGGAATACAACCTGATATTCTGGTACTCAGGACTGACAGACACCTGAATGAGGATCTTAAGAGGAAGGTTGCTCTCTTCTGCAATGTTGAAGAGAATGCTGTAATTGAGTCAGTTGATGTGTCAACAATATATGAAGTGCCAATAAAAATGTTAGAACAGGGACTCGATAATACAGTACTTCGAAAACTTGCACTTAAGATTGGCGAAGAGCCCCCGCTTACCGAATGGAGAGAGTTTCTTTCGAAATTGAATAATCCAAAACATAAAATTAAGGTTGGGCTAATTGGAAAATATGTTGAACTTCCGGACGCTTATAAATCTATTGCTGAATCATTTATTCACAGCGGTGCAGTAAATGAGTGTGAAATAGATGTTATATATATTCATTCCGAAGAAATTACTGAAGAAAATGTTTCAGAAAGACTTAGTGGATTAAACGGAGTACTTGTCGCACCAGGTTTCGGATCAAGAGGAATAGAAGGAAAAATTCTTACAGCAAAATATGCCAGGGAAAACAACATCCCATTTTTTGGAATATGTCTTGGAATGCAATGTGCTGTTATCGAGTTTGCCAGGAATGTTCTGAAATTTGAAGGAGCGCATTCAACAGAAATAAACCATAAGACAAAGTTTCCTGTAATTGATTTGATGGAAGAGCAGAAAAGTATTATTGATAAAGGGGGAACGATGAGACTTGGTGGATATAAATGTATTATCAGCAAAAATTCAAAAGCCTACCAGGCATATCAAAAAACAGAAATAATTGAAAGACACAGACACAGGTATGAGTTTAATGATAAATATTATGAAGATTTTAAGAAAAATGGAATGATTCCTGTTGGGATAAATCCGGAATCAAATCTTGTAGAAATCATTGAAATACCTGATCATAAGTGGTTTATTGGAGTACAGTTTCATCCTGAATATAGCAGTACAGTCATTAACCCGCATCCATTGTTTGTAAGTTTTATAAAAGCATGTATCGGGTAGATCTGCAATGCTTAATGGATCTATATTAAAGTAAAGACGTAATGCATTGCGTCTCAATATTACCTGGTAAAGACGTAATGCATTGCGTCTCAACATCATCTAACTAATATTAAAGAATGGATAGAAATACAATTACCGGCATAATACTGATTTTTGCAATCTTTATAGGAGCAGGAATATATAATAACAGCCGGGTAAATACAGGTTATAAGAATGCTATTTTAGCAGCGGAACAAAGTTATTCCAAAGGCGACCTGCTATCAGCCAGGTCAGAGTATATTAATGCTCTGAGCTTTAAAGCAAATCAGCCAGATGCCGTTGCAAAATTAAATGAGATTAACCTTAAACTTGGAATAGTAACGGGAACTCAGAAAGCTGATTCTGTACTCTCACAAAAGCCAAATAGTGAAGTTCCAATAACGAACCCCTCTGTTGTTCCGGTAGATGTAAACCAGTATGGGATATTTGCTAAGGCTGCAATAGGAGAGAACGAGTTCATAACACTTGAAAATAATAAGGTCGAACTTAAAATTTCGCCGAAAGGAGGCAGAGTATATTCTGCCAGGTTAAAAGATTACAAAACCTTTGATGGACAGCCATTGATTTTATTTTCAGGCGACTCCACAGTTTTTGGATTTAACTTTTTTACGGTAGACAATAAAGCAGTTCAGACCAATAACCTGTATTTTATACCAGTATCGGATCAAAAATCATTTGTGGTGAATTCCCAACCACAAAGTGTAAGCCTGAGACTGTTCGCAGCTGATGATAAATATATAGAGTATACCTACACACTCGCTCCTGATAAATATAGTGTTGATTTAAATGTAGCCTTCAAATCTATGGAGGGCATCATCGCTTCAAATCAGAACAATATTACATTAGACTGGAGAATGTATATACCCCAGCAGGAAAAAGGACGACAGAACGAGGAAAATTATTCTGATATTACATATAAATTCTATCAGGACGATGTTACTTACCTGAAGCAACGACAGAGTAAGGAATTGGAAAAAGCTGATATTACTACCAAACTTAGCTGGGTTGCATTTCAGGATCAGTTCTTTTCGTCAGTAATAATTACAAATGATTTCTTTTTGAATGGATCAATATCTTCAACCAGGACATTGACCTCTGCTAAGTTTATGAGATATAATACCTCTGAGCTGGGAGTTCCATTTAATAAGGATGCGTCAAATACAATTAATATGAAATTGTATTATGGACCAAATAGCTTTACAATTCTTAAAAAAGAAGGACTTCAGCTTGAAAAACTGGTTTTTCTCGGAAAGAATATTATAGGCTGGATAAACAGGTTTGCTATAATTCCAATATTTAACTGGCTAAATAATTATTTTGTAAATTATGGACTAATTATCCTTATTCTGACACTAATTATCAAAATAGTACTGTTTCCTCTTACATTCAAATCATTCCAGTCAACAGCAAAAATGCAGGTTTTGAAACCTCAGGTAGAAGAGCTGGGAAAGAAGTTTCCAAAGAAGGAAGATGCTATGAAAAAACAGCAGGCTACGATGGATTTGTACAAAAGAGCAGGCGTTAACCCGATGGGAGGTTGTCTCCCTATGCTTCTTCAAATGCCTATTCTTTTTGCAATGTTCAGGTTTTTCCCTGTTTCAATTGAGTTAAGACAAGAACACTTCCTTTGGGCTACAGACTTGTCAACATACGATTCGATATTAACACTTCCTTTTACAATTCCAATGTACGGCAGCCATGTTAGTCTTTTTACATTATTAATGACTGCTTCGACTTTACTTACAATGAAGATGCAAGGTTCAACTCCAGGTTCTGATCAACCCGGAATGAAACTTATGATGTACATGATGCCAGTAATGTTTATGCTGATTCTTAATAACTTCTCATCAGGATTAACATATTATTACTTCCTGGCAAATATGATTACATTCGGTCAGAATATAATATCAAAAAGATTCGTTAATGAAGATGCTGTTCTTGCTAAGCTTGAGGAGAATAAGAAGAAACCTGTTAAAAAATCAAAATGGCAGCAACGACTTGAAGCAGCAGCTAAACAAAGAGGAATTAATCCTCCGAAAAAATAGTCAGATAATTGGTAAGTTATTAGAAGAGGGTGTCTCAAAAGTCTAATTTTTGTTAGTCCCTAAATCCCCTAAAGGGGACTTTAAGGAACCCCGTTTAGGGGGCAGGGGGCAAAAAAAACTATTGAGACATCCTTTTTTTATTTGTTAAATATTCTTAATTAAATTCTCTGCTTCAAAAAAAGACTTAAATTTATTTCATCCAATTAACTTGGGAAATGGGGAAAAAATTTAAGAATAAAGATTTAGCCGGGAGGCTGGGTGTTTCAGCTACACTAGTCTCACTCGTGCTCAATAATAAAGCCGACCAGCAAGGTATCCGAAAAGATACTCAGGAGAAAGTACTTAACCTGGCGAAGCAAATGGGTTATTTTGAATCCTTGCATGATAAGGATGAAATTTCACCTGTCGAAGAAAAACCAGGTGTACTCGGTATGATTGTTCCTTGCCTGAATGACCCGTTTGTTATTCAAATAACACCACATCTTCAAAAGGCGTTTTTAAGCATTGGAGTCGGATTTTCAATCATTACAAAAGACCCGGATGATCAACGCTACGACAGGCTTATTGGAGCATTTAAAAAGTTCTATAGTGGCCTGATTCTTTTCGGAGATGCTGCTGATGATAATACAATACGGGGACTTAGAACTACGGATTACCCTTTTGTAATTCTTGAAAAACCGATAAAAACATTACGGCTTAATACTGTTTGCACTGATACTGTGGCCGGGGCACTTCTCATTACAAAGCACATTGAAAAACTTGGGTATAATAATATTTTAATTGTTGGCGCCCGCAAAAGTATGCACACAGATGCAACTGCTATTCAGGATATAATTGATGCTGTAGTTCAGAAGGCGGGAGTAAACAGGCCTGTTGTTGTTGAACTGAATAAGCCTTCAGTTGATGAAGAAATAGATTTTAGCCAGCTTGAAAAATATCTTCGGCCACCTTACCGGGCAGATGTAATGATTATTATGAATGCAGATCTTGTTTATCCGATAATGACTTCGATCAGGAAAAAGAAATTACGAGTTCCTCAGGATATCGCTATTATATCGATGGAGGAAGGAACAGGATTTGATCTTATGTTTTCGCCAGTAACTTGTTTAAGAAAGCCCTTGTCGGGGATGTCTGTAAAAGTCGCGAATATGATCTGGTCAGAGGTTAAAAACTCGGGCAAGGGGAAATTTAAACGACAGGTAAATATATCTCCTGAGCTTATTGTAAGAAATTCTTGCGGTACCATTTAGCATAATTGTTAACAAATGTTGATATCTGAAAGGGATTAACCTGGTGCCAGCATAAAAATATCATATATATTTGTAATGTTTTGGTGTTACAATGAAAATATATCATTGTAATGAAAAGGGAATGCGGTTTGAATCCGCAACAGTACCCGCTGCTGTGATGCCTGATCGTTTAAACGATGATGGTTTTTTGAACTACCTGCCACTGTCCGCCGGCTGGCGGATGGGAAGGCTTCAAAAAACCGGGATAAGTCAGAAGACCTGCCATACAAACCTGTTATTCAAAGCTTTCGGGAAGAAAAGCGCGGATCATTTTCTGATTCCTACTTAATCTTCTGTCAGCCAGGAATAATAATTGTCGCATCAAATGATAAGTATTATTATGGTGAAAATTTACAGTCAGAGATTTATGAAATATGTTTCAGCTACAAAACTTGTTTTAATTATAAGTCTCTCCTCATTACAATTAAACGGACAATATTCACTTCGTACCGATACATTGAAAATTCAGGAAGTGATTATCTCAGGAAAGCAAATCAGTTCAGAGCAGCCGGGATTTAAGTTTTACGATATCGATTCTCTGAACCTCAAAAATTATTTACTCTCGTCACTTACCGAAGTGCTAAACGAAAACACTACCCTGTATATTAAAAATTACGGTTCCGGAGGAATAGCAACATCTTCATTCAGAGGTACATTGGCAGGACATACACAGGTCACATGGAACGGTATAAATATAAATGATCCGATGTTGGGGCAGTCCGACTTTTCATTGATCCCTTCAGGATTGATTGATAACGTCATCATTAGTTTCGGTGGCGCTTCAATGGATCTGGGAAGCGGTGCCATAGGGGGAATTATAAATCTTGAGAATGCACCAAAATGGAAGACAAGTACGGTAATTGATGCCGGTTCGGGTGCCGGAAGCTTTGGAAGATATTCTGAATTAGTGAAAGTAAGCACAGGAAGTGAACATTTTCAGTCTGTTACAAAAGGCTATATAAACTCCTCCAAAAATGATTTCAGATATTTAGATACAGAATCAATACCTGAACCTCTCTGGAAGAAACGAGAGAATAATCAAATCAGTCAAAAGGGTTTCATGCAGGAACTCTATTACAGGAAGTCTGAAAATATTCTTTCAGCCCGATTCTGGTATGAGTCGGCATCACGCGATCTTCCTGGTTCTACTTTATACGGATATTCCGGAGAAAAACAAACTGATGAATCATTCAGGAGTCATGTAAACTATGATTTTGTAAAAGGAAAGCTGGAGTATTTCACTTCAGCTGCCTGGATTATTACAAATCTTGACTACACTAGTCAGCTATACTCCATCAATTCAAAAAATAAAGTTAATACTCTGGTTGTTAAAGGTGGAATGACTGTCCCATTAAGCACTTACTCTCGTTTTAAAATTGTTCTTAATAACGAATTAAATAGTGTCGAATCAAACAATTACAGTAATAATATACGACGCAATAATGCATCAGTCACTCTATCTGCCGAAAGGAAAAAAGGTAAAAGGTTGGGTGCTGTTATCCTTCTAAGAGAAACCCTTGACAAAAAGTCGCTGCTTGTTCCCGATTATTCAGCTGGATTTGAGTATAGGGTTATAAGCGGAGAAGAACATTTTCTTAAATTAAATATATCAAGAAATTCAAAGATTCCATCTTTGAATGACCTCTTCTGGAATCCGGGGGGCAATCGAAACCTGAAAAATGAATATGCTTATTCTTACGAAATTGGATATAAACTTGACCATCAGATTTTTCAATCAATAACCCTGAGTTCTGAACTCGGCTATTTTAATAATTTTATAAGGGATATGATACAATGGCGTCCGGGTGATTCTTATTTTTGGGTGGCTGAAAATATAGGAAGCGTCAACTCTTCGGGGTTTGAATCATTATTGTCTGCTAAATATCTGCTTAATAAACTGTCGGTTAACATAAATGCAGGGTATTCATATACAAAGGCAAGAGAAATAAATAACATTGCTTCTGAGAACAGCGATAAACAATTAATTTACATTCCTAAAAATCAGGTAAACAGCACGTTAAATATTGGGTATAAAAATGTTTATGCAATTTTTGGAACCAATTTTACAGGTCGCACTTTTACAACTTCAGATAACACAGGCTTCCTGAAGAGATATACCAGCAATAACATAACCAGTGGTGTGAAATTCAATTTTAAAGAGAATTTTATTGACATAAGATTTAAAGTTGAAAATGTTTTTGATGTTTCATACAAGACAATTGCATATTATCCACAACCAGGAAGAGCATATTTTTTGACAGTTTCTTTGAATCTTAAAAAGTAAAAATGAAATTTACTTTGGTTTATGTCTTTTTTATTTTGATTGTTCTGACTGAATCGTGTAATCGCAGGAAGGAGAGACTTTTAGTCACAAGTACCGCTGATAAAAGAGAATTGATAACTATAGCTGAACGTTTAACTATACTGAAAACAGGTAGCTTTACTAAAGTTAGTGTTATTAACCCATGGCAGGGAGCAAATAATGTGAGTCAGGATTATTATCTGCTAAAAAGAGGATCAGAAATACCGGTTGGTGTTGATTCTTCAATGGTTATTTTTGTCCCTCTTCGTAAAATAGTTTGTATGTCAACTACTCATGTTGCAATGATTTCAGCGTTAGGTGAAGAAAGTAGTATTTCCGGAGTTTCAGGAACCGGATATATTTATTCAGATACTCTCATAAAGAATGTTGAAAAAGGGCTGATAGAAGATGTTGGATATGAGGCCAGTCTTAATAATGAACTGATACTAAAAATCTCTCCTGATTTGATTATGATGTATGGAATAGGTAGTGAATCAGTTAGTTATGTTAGTAAAATTAACGAACTGGGGATTAAAGTTATTTTTAATGCAGACTATCTCGAAACAGATCCCTTAGGCAAAGCTGAATGGATCAAGCTGTTCGGAGCACTATATTGCAAAGAGAGTGAGGCTGATAGTATTTTTAACTCAGAAGCAGCGGTATATAACCAGTTGAAAACATATATTAGTAAGAGCATAACTTTCAGACCGAAAGTTCTCCTTGGTCTTCCATATAAAGATACATGGTATGTTTCTCCAGGCAATTCATATATAAGTAAACTGATAAGTGATGCAGGTGGAGATTATATCTGGAAAAATACAATCTCGTCCATTTCAATGCCTTATGGGATGGAAAATGTATATCTCGGCGCCCTAACTGCTGACTACTGGCTGAACATAGGATCTGTTAAAACGAAAGATGAAATTACCGCTGTTGATCTGCGGCTTTCAGAACTTCCCTGTTTCAGGAAAGATAATCTGTATAATAATATTAACAGAATAAAAGTTAATGGCGGAAATGATTATTGGGAAACAGGAACAGTTTATCCTCATCTTAGTCTGAAAGATCTGGCTTCTATTCTTCATCCTGAATTATTCATTGATAGTAAGTTATTCTTTTACAGAAAAGTCTATTAACCGGAGAGTCCATGAAAACTGAAACGAAGCTCCTGGAATACAGATACCTGAGACCATGCGGAAAAAGAGATTTGACCTTTGTCATTCTTTTAGTTCTTATAGTTTGTTTATTTCTGATGGATCTGTTTTTTGGATCAGTAAGTATAAAAGCTTCTGAAGTTATTAACGCTCTCTTTACAAATACAGACAGTAGTTTTGCAAC
Source organism: Bacteroidales bacterium (assembly GCA_036508535.1). Classification (GTDB taxonomy): domain Bacteria; phylum Bacteroidota; class Bacteroidia; order Bacteroidales; family VadinHA17; genus LD21. The sequence continues at coordinate 19,034 of DATCHE010000108.1, forward strand.
AATAATTCTGAAATTCAGGTTGCCAAAAGCAGTTACGGCTTTAATAGTAGGTATAGCATTATCATTGAGCGGGTTGCAGATGCAGACTGTTTTCAGAAATCCGATGGCCGGACCAGATGTTCTTGGAATAAGTTCAGGAGCAAGTCTCGGGGTTGCTTTTGTAATACTCGGATTTTCTTCAACTATATCGCCTGACAGTTTAAAAGGATTAGGAAACTGGATACTTGTGGCTGCTGCATGGGTAGGAGCAGGGGCAGTAATGATTCTCATTATGTTTATTTCATCAAGAGTAAAAGATATAATGACAGTTCTTATTCTCGGAATTATGCTTTCTTTCGGAATATCTGCAGTTGTTACAATAATGCAGTATTTTAGTAGTGAGTCGATGTTGAAAGCTTATGTAATATGGACAATGGGAAGTCTGGGTAATCTTACTTCCGGACAGTTAAATGTTCTGCTAATTTCGGTTTCTGCAGGGATAGTTATGAGTCTGCTGACATCAAAGATGTTGAATGCATTATTGCTGGGTGAGAATTATGCTGCAAGTATCGGACTGAATGTCAGGCTGTCAAGAGTATTGGTTTTTTCATGCACCAGTATCCTTACGGGAAGTGTTACAGCTTTTTGCGGACCAATAGGTTTCATCGGAATAGCAGTACCGCATATTTCAAGGATTGTGTTTAAAACTTCTGATCATAAAATATTAATACCCGGGACAATTCTCATTGGAGGCGTTGTTATGCTGGCAAGTGACATTATTTCTCAGTTGCCGGGATCAGAGAGAGTTCTTCCCATAAATGCAGTAACTTCTTTAATTGGTATTCCAATAGTTATTTGGGTAATATTTCGCCACCGCAAATTCTCAGGTTTATTTTAATGAAAGGGAACTCAGTACCTATATTATCTCTCGATTCGCTGAAGATCGGGTATGTTTCAGGAAGACATGAAAAAATTCTGTTACCTGCACTGAATGCCACTGCAAATTGCGGTGAGCTAATCGCAGTTATCGGTAAAAACGGAATAGGGAAGAGTACACTCCTGAGAACACTTACAGGATTGCAGCCATCGTTAGGCGGGGAAATTTTGTTTGGCGGGAAAAACATCCAGGATTATTCAAGATTAGAACTGGCGCAAAAAGTCGGATACATTTCAACTGAAATTGTGAAAGTGAGTAATATGAGTGTATTTGATCTGGTTGCTCTTGGCAGGTTTCCATATATTAACTGGATGGGGAATATTGATAATGAAAATCATAATGTAATTCTCGATGCACTTAAAAAGACCGGTATGACAGGATTCAGCAGCAGGTTTGTTTCCGAACTTTCAGATGGAGAACGACAACGGGCTATGATTGCCAGAATTTTAGCACAAGATACCGGAATTATGGTAATGGACGAACCAACGGCCTTTCTTGATATTGGGAGTAAGTATGATATTCTCCACCTGTTGCATCTTCTTTCTCATGAAAATGCAAAAACCATTATTTTCTCAACTCATGATCTTAATATGGCTATCAGTCAGGCAGATAAGATATGGCTTATACTCGATAATAAACTTATTGAGGGAGCGCCGGAAGACCTTATGATTGCCGGAGCATTCGATCACCTGTTCGATTCTCCTGCTGTACAGTTCAATTCGGACAATGGTACTTTTTCTTTTTTAAGTAAGCATAAAAAAATTATTTATCTGGAAGGAGAAGGGCCCATAAGACACTGGACTGAAAAAGCAATTAATAGGGCAGGATTTTCTGTGTCAGAAATAAAAACTATACCATATATAATAACGCCGTCGGCAAGCAATAAGACCTGGCAGCTTTTGGCAAAGCACTCATCTTTTGAGTTCGGGTCAATCTACGATCTCGTAAGTTGGTTGGGAGTGGAAGAAAATCAACTTATTTGAAATATTTTCTGTAATTATCAATATAGGTTCCTATGTCCTCAACAGCCAGTTTCTTAGCAATGATTTTTTTGTTTTTATCAAGGATATAAACCATTGGAGTAGACTGCACATTATAGTAGTAGTCAAAATGGGAATCTCTCTTAGGATCCCATCCATTTATCCATGTCAGTTTATTGTCTTCGATATATTTGGTCCATTTTGCTTTATCAGCAGTTGTACAAACCGCAAACACTTCAATACTTTCATTCTTCGCCTTGTCGTAGTATGCCTTCAGTTTGGGTGTTTCTACCTGGCAATGCCCGCAGTCAGGTTCCCAGAAATACAGAATTGTAAATTCCGCAGGTACGTCGTATAATGATACAAATATCCCTTTATATGAGTCCATTACCAGGTCTTGTGCCTTTTTGCCAATCAGATTTGGTCTAATAAGATCGATCTGTTTTTTAAGATCATCTTTAAATTCTTTTGTCACCCAATCGGCTTTCCCTGAAAGATAAATATCGTCAGCCAGTTTTACCATAACTGCATCGTGTCCCATTATCTCGCTCTCTCTGAAATGGTTAAAAAGATATACCGCTACAAATTGAAAAACCTTATAATTACTTTGACACATCTTAATGACTTTATCAATTTCGATATTTATTGAATCGGCTGACTGAATTACGACATTTGTAAAAAATGTATTAAGTCTTGCATATAGTATAGGTGTGCGAAGTAATCTTTCGTCTGTAAGATCAACATTATCAAAGAAATGATCCTTATTGTAATTATAATTATGTATCCATCTTACAGAATCAGGATTTTGTGTACCCGCCGGAACTGAAAACTCAGGAACTTCCAGTGGAAGCAACGCTTTTACAAGTGTCGCAAGCAAATTTCCATTATTGGAATTTACAACACTTTTAAGATACGATTTCATACTTTCTTCCTGCAGTTTTTGTAAGGAAGAAAGTATTTTTAAAGAATCGTTGTTCTGTTTATTATCCTGAACTCTTTTTGCAACCGAAGTCGCCTTTTGCTGCATTGCCATCCATTTTTTTTGATATTCAACGAATGCAGAATTCTCGGCAGAGCCAGTAAATTTTAATGTATTGAAATAATCACTGTAGGAGCAGTCTAGGCTGAAGTACTGATCTGTTGAAATCAATATTTCAAAATATTTCCTACCCGGAAGTACGATCATATATATACCCTGAGGCAGATTTTCTTTTCCAGAGAAAATTCCATGGCCAATTTTGTCAAGTTTGATAGTGTCTTTAATAAACTGTTTATCACCAAGATGATAAGCCAAAAAAACTGTTGAATCCTGAAGTCCATGAATGGTTATATCTATTTCATAACCATTTTTTTGTTGGCTAAAGGAGAATATTGAAATTGTTAACAGAAAAACAGCAAGAATTATCTTTCTCATATATTAGTCAGATTATTAAACACATCTGCAAATTTAGCTATTGCAATTTCTTTGCCAAAGAATGAGAAGTAAATATTAAATAAAAAAATTGTATTTTTGATATATTAACCATTAACAGTATGATGAAGATTTCCCTGCTTATTCCAGTATATGATTATGATATTGTTGCATTGGTTCACATTATGAAAGGTGCTATAGGGAAGGTTCCTGAGTTCTCTGAAATACTTATAGGTGATGATGGTTCGTCCGCTGAATTCAGGGAAAAATACCGTTCACTGGAAGGCGCAGGAGTCAGATTACTTATTTCCGAGAAAAATATCGGACGTGCGGCAATAAGGAACAGGCTGGCGCTTGAAGCAGTAGGCGATTACCTTATTTTCATTGATGCGGATACAATGCTGACAGGTACCGCTGAAGAATATATCAGATCATGGCTCCCAATGTTGGACATTTCCAAAGTAATATGCGGAGGAGTGTTATATCATGAAAGTCCTCCCGGAGATCCTGACAAACTTCTCCGGTGGAAGTATGGGAAAAAAAGAGAACAACGGAAAGCAGTTGAAAAGAATAAGCACCCACATGCAAGTTTTTCAACTTTTAATGTACTATTTGACAAATCAATCTTCGCCAAAATCAGGTTTAATGAGGAGCTTAAACAATACGGACACGAAGACACTTTAATGGGTTACCAGTTGAAAAAAGCAGGTATTGGAGTACTTCATATAGATAATGGTCTTATGCATGAGGGACTGGAGTCAAACAAGGATTTTCTTACTAAAACAAAGCTTGGGATAGAAAATCTCAGTAAGCTTTATGATAATGTTACTGATAAAAAATCATTCTCCGAAACAGTCAAACTCCTCAGGGTATATAACATTTTACGGTTCTTCAGATTAACACGTATTTTGGCCGGAATATTTATAAAGTACAGGGAGAAAATGGAGATCAGCCTCGAATCCAGTAACCTGTCTGTCAGACTGTTTAGTTTTTATAAAATATGTATGTTTTGTACATATCGCGAGATTCACAGAAGAAAAACAGTTCTTCCTGTTTTTTAGTTATTCCTAAATAAAGTTACTTTAAATGAATTACGAAGTAAGGTACAATAGTTTTATTCTATACCACTTCGCAATATGGTAATTAATTAAGAGCTTATTTAGTTCAGGTTTTTAAAAATCAATTCTAATTAGTTCAATATTGCTGTCAAATCTGGGTTCTGCTTTAAGCACAAAATTGAATCTGTCAATCATTGTGCACAGGAAAAAGTCGGTTGGTGGTGAAAAATCGATGTTTTCAGGTTTGAAGAATCGCTGCCCTGAGCTATTCTGAAGATTGGAAATTAAATTTTCAGAAATGCAGGATTTATCCTTAAGACCTGATGAAATCAATTCAGCGCATAACAGATCTTCTTCAGCAGACTGAGTTGCCCTGTAACCCATTGCTACGAGTGTTACATGTTCAGGATTTAGAACTTTAATATATCGTATAATTGCACTTAAATTGACAAGACTACCTGTAAGTATAACGTCAGCGTTTATGGCATTTACAAGTCCTTTTGTACCAGATGTAGTTGTTTGAATGACAGTTTTTCCATTGAGGTCAGCTTTAATTATCTCAGTAGGGCTGTTACCCAGATCAAATCCTTCAATTTTTTTTTCATCCCTTTCTCCTACAAGAAGGGAGTTTTTATATTTTGGTTTCAGTAGGAACGCATCTTTAGCGCTTGCTGTAGCAATAATTCTGACTGCCCCGGCGTCTGATGCGTAACATGCAACCGAGAAAGCACGAAAAACATCAATTATAACAGTAACTCCTTTAGCTTTTTGAGCTCCTTCAACAAACTCCAGAATTTCAACTTCCATTTTCTGTTTTTAAGGTGAATTTAATGATTTTTATATATATCCGGTTAAACACCCTGAGAGATTTCTTATATTTGATCTTTAGAGCAATAATGATACTACCTGAAAATATAACAAAAAGTTAAGTATGGCAAATCCTGTATTATGGACTATGAATCAGATTAAACGTTTTAATCATGCAATCTGGCATACTCCACTTTCAGAAATATCCAGATGGAAAGTTTTCTTTTTCAAGCAAATGAGGATAATAGTTCTGGCTACACGGGGATTCTCCAATGACAAGGTGCAACTTCGCGCTTCCGCGCTGACATTCTATTCTCTGCTATCTGTGATACCGGTAGCAGCAATAGCATTTGCCATTGCAAAAGGGTTTAGTCTTGATCAGAATCTGGAGCATATAATAACCGAAAAATTCCAGACACACCAGGAGGTATTAAATTGGTTATTACAGAATGCCAGAAGTGCTCTGCAGCAAACAAGAGGTGGATATATTGCCGGTGTTGGAATGGCAATTCTTATATGGTCAGTGATGTCATTGCTTAACAATATCGAAAGTTCTTTTAATACAATCTGGCAAATTAGATCAGCCCGGCCATGGTACAGGAAATTTACAGATTATATTACGATAATGCTTATAGCACCTGTTCTTATAATTCTGTCGAGCAGTATTACGGTCTTTATAAGTACCGAGCTTACCAACTTTATTTCCAATGCACCAATTCTGGAATTTTTTAAACCAATAGTCAGTCTGTTAATTAAGATAATTCCATATATATTAAGCTGGATTTCGCTTACAATTCTCTTTATTGTTATGCCAAATACAAAAGTAAAATTCATGCCGGCATTAATCTCAGGGATAATTGCAGGAACAATAATTCAGGCGTTACAATGGCTGTATATTGATCTTCAATTTGGAATTACAAAACTTAGCGCTATTTATGGAAGTTTTGCAGCAGTCCCGTTGTTTATAATCTGGATGCAGAGCAGTTGGACAATAGTTCTGCTTGGGGCTGAGCTTACTTTTGCCAATCAGAATATTTCACGTTACGAATATGAATCTGAGGCATTAAATATAAGTAATTATCAGAAACGGGCTCTTGTACTTATGATTATGCATATGATAATTCGTAACTTTTCACTTGGGATGAAACCTATCAGTGCAGAACAAATTGCCACAACTCTTAAAATTCCTGTAAGACTTGCACGAGACATTCTTCAGGATATGAGTAGTGTAAACCTGGTTTCAGTTACACTTGAGGATGACAATAAGGAGCGACTTTACCAACCTGCCATTGACATAAACAGATTATCAGTAAGCTACGTGTTTTCACGGCTCGACAAGAAGGGTATTGAGCATATAATGGTTATTAAGAATAAGGAATACGAAAAGGTCATTTTAATGCTGGAAAAATTTGACAAGCTCGTGGCAAAGTCCGATTCCAATATTCTAATTAAAGACCTGTAATTGTGTAGATTTTTATTTACGCCTGGGTTGTTTTATTTTATAGTTTTCAACGAAACTTATAAAATCCGTAAAAGATCCCCACTTGTGAAAAAAGTAATGAGGAAGCTGGAGAACAATGTGTTTTGTATTCTCTTCCTTTTCCCAATAACCATCAAGATTTTTTGAAGGGAACACGCGGTCTATCTTGCTGGTTACTGCATAGTCCCACCTGAAACCAGGGTCTTTTTGTTCCATTATCCGGTTATATAACCACCTGAGTTCATCGTGCATAGATTTTAGAGTTCTGTGTGGAACCCTTTCAATATTAGTCTGGTATGTCTTTTTATCCCCAAACATTCTCAGATAGAATTTTTCAATATTTTCTTCAGTAATATTGTTAAGCGTCCCTTCAAAAATATTAATTGGAATACCATATTGATTATCGGCAGGCATTGGTGTCCCATTTACAGCAATGGTGACATCAGGTTTAATACCTGTTTTTGGCGACAGGTATTCTGCGGCCCAAACACCTAGAGACCAGCCTATAAGAGTGATTTTTTCATAAGTCTTCGTTTCCGGAAGAACAAGCGCTTCATCTGCAGAATAGTTATAGAAAAGGATGAAATCAAATTCATCATTACAAAGCGGGAGGAAAACGTTTTCATCCGTTCCCCATCCACCATAAAAGACTACTAACTGTTTGTTTTTTTCCCTTCTTCTGATATAGGTCTTCATTATGCTCTATACAGGTTGATGATAAATACTTTCAGGATTCCCCTTTACTGAAAGCGCTCAAAGATAATCTAATTTATTCAGCTGAGGGATTAAATTTTATAGGTTAAAAACCAGGGTGTGAATAAGAAAAAAGAAAAAAGAGGAGAAAGGGTAGTTGTGAAAACCGTGTAACGGGTTTTATTTATTAGATAATTCCCGTGTCTACTGTCTGATAAAAGGATGGAACCATGGTAAGCTGGCGCTATTCCTAAGGCTCCTGATGTGAAAGTCAATGTCTGCAATACAATCCTGTTGATTTTCACTCCTAACCCTGCTCATCTCCTCTAATACTTATTATGAGCTTGGAACAAATTTACAAATTAAATTGCAAAGGACAAAATATTCTTTAATATTTTTAATGTGTTCCTTAATTAATTGACCAATAATGCTTAAATTTGATTGTACACGATTTACAATACAGATATTTTTACCATGATTGCAGAACATGAAGAAATATTATATGACGATGGTGGTGGATTCAGAGCTGCATACATCAATGATACAGGTGGATTGTGGCATTTTCACCCCGAATATGAAATTGTTCTGAATATTAAAAGTAATGGAACAAGGATCATTGGTGATAGTGTTGAGCTTTTTGACCAGTATGATATGGTTTTTATAGGTGCCAATATTCCTCATTGTTGGAACTATTACAGACCCGAAAATACCATTCCGGATAAACCCGGAGTAATACTTCATTTCAAACTTTCATCGCTTGGTGAAGGATTCTTATCTCAACATGAAATGCACTGCTTCAAAGAATTGCTGGAGATCGCGGAAAGAGGTATTGCATTTTCAGTGGATGATGCAAAGAAAGCTGAAAAGTTCTTTCTACATATGATAAATAATAAAGGTA
>DATCHE010000109.1:0-8399 GCA_036508535.1 Bacteroidales bacterium
CATTTTCTTCATTGGAGTTATAATTCTTTTATTAGTATCCTTTAAGAATAAAACAACAGGTCTGGTTCATATATTAATTATTCCTATAATTTTGATATCTTATTATAATATAGTTAGTTATATAATAATAAACAATGCTGATTTGAATATCAGAAATATATCCCTGGCAATTAATACCAACGTTGCTTTTTTGGGAATAAGTGTTGTCATACTTGCTATGAAACCCGACTCCTGGCTCTTAAAAGCATTTACATCTTCACAAATAGGTGGGATAACAGCGAGGAGACTGTTGCCCTCTCTCTTAGTTTTACCTGTTGTAATAGGCTGGCTTCGGATAAAAGGTGAGCATTATAGGTTATTCCAATCAGACGAGGGTGTTGTAATTGTTGCAATGACCTACACAATCAGCTTTCTGATACTCGTCTGGCTTACTGCACGATCAGTTAACATCATCGACAGAAAACGGCGTGAATCGGAAGAAGCATTACGGTTAAGCGAACAGCGTCTTAAATATCATTTTGAAAATTCACCATTGGCAATCGTTGAATGGAACTCTGATTTCATTGTTATTAACTGGTCAATCGAAGCAGTAAGCATTTTCGGGTTTGAAAAGGAGGATGTATTGGGAAAGAATATCAATTCGCTAAATTTAATATACGAAGAGGATGTTCCAATTGTTGAAAGCACGATGGAAATATTATTAACCGGTAAAGAGTTAAAAGTTGTTTCCGAAAACAGAAATTATACACAGAAAAAAGATATCATTAATTGTATATGGTATAACTCAGTGCTTGTCGATCAGAATGGAAAGATGTCATCCGTTATGTCTTTGGTTGAAGATGTTACTGAAAGAAGAAGAATAGAACAAAAAGTAGTTGACAGGACAAAAGAACTTGAAATAGCAAATAACCAATTAGTTGAACTGAATGCCACAAAAGATAAGTTTTTTAATATTGTTGCTCACGATCTGAAAAATCCTTTTACCAGCCTTATGGGATCTTCCGAATTGCTGTATGAGAACATTCATTCAATGAGTCCCGGGAATATTAAAAAACTTGCTTCAATTTTAAATGATTCGGCAAAAGGAGGCTACTCTATTCTTCAAAACCTGCTCGACTGGTCAAGATCTCAAACAGGACTTTTAAAAATTTCTCCCCAAAAAATTAATCTGAAAAATATTGTTAATGAGAATATCTCCAATCTACAGCTTCCGGCTACCAACAAGGAAATAACCCTGAAAAATGAATCCGAAGAGGATATTTATGTACTTACTGATAAGAACATGATCAATACAATTCTCCGGAATCTGCTAAGCAATGCAATCAAATTTACACGAAAAGGTGGTAACGTTACTGTTAATATAATTACAGAAGCCGATAAGTTTATCATTCAGGTAAAAGATAATGGTATAGGAATTTATCCAGACAAGATTGAAAAACTTTTCAATCTCGAAACAAAACACACTGAACCAGGAACTGAAAAAGAACAGGGTACCGGCCTGGGTCTTAAGCTGTGTAAAGAATTTGTTGAAAAACTCGGAGGTACTATACGAGTTGAAAGTATTGAAAATGAAGGCAGTAAATTTAGTTTTTCTATTCCACTGAAAGTCTGAAAGGAAAGACTATATTAATATGGCAGGTAAGCTATTAAATGAATCAGTAAATTATGAAAAAGCTCAAAGAAAATAGCTCCTTTAAAACTTTGACTTATAGGCAAAAGGAAGAAGATTTTCAAAAAACCAGCACTTCTGAAGCTGTCTCAGTTCTTTCAGATGGAGAAACACTTAAACTGATTCATGAACTTGAAGTACATCAGATTGAACTCGAAATGCAGAATGAAGAACTCTTGTTGGCAAAGGAAAAATCTGAACTTTCTGTCCGTAAGTACACTGAATTATACGATTTTTCACCCTCCGGCCATTTCAAACTTTCAAAAAATGGCATAATCCTTGAACTTAACCTGAGCGGAGCAAAAATACTGGGAAAAGAACGATCTCAATTAAAAAACAGCAGATTTGCTTTTTTTGTTTCGCAGTACTCATTACCGGCATTTAATAAATTCCTTGAAGCTGTATTTAAGTTAGGCATTAAAGCAACAGAGGAAGTTTCTCTATCAATTGATGGTAATATGCCTATTTACGTTCAGCTTACCGGTATAAGAACTAATATTGAGGATCAATGTCTGATAACTGTTTCGGATATAACTGAACGCAAGATGATTTCCGATACCCAGAAATTCCTTCTACAATGCGGGTATCCTGGTTCAGGAAAAGATTTTTTTGGATCCCTCGCAAAGTTTCTTGCTCAGAGTCTTGATATGGACTATGTATGTATAGACAAAATTGAAGGAGAAGGATTGACAGCACAGACTGTTGCCATTTATAATAATGGTAAATTTGATGCCAATCAGTCCTACACACTTAGAGAAACTCCTTGCGGCGATGTAGTTGGAAAAACAATATGCTGCTTCCCTAAGAACGTCAGGCGGTTGTTTCCCAACGATGTTGCCTTACAGGAGCTGAAAGCTGAGAGTTATGTGGGAACTACTCTCTGGAGTTTTGATGGAAAACCAATCGGTCTTATAGCCGTTATAGGGAAAAAGCCCCTTAATAATACATCGGTGGCAGAGGCTATATTAAAACTCGTGGCAATCAGAGCTGCAGGTGAGTTGGAACGTAATCAGAGCGAAGCCGCTCTACGGGAAAGTGAAGAGAAATTCCGTCTACTGTTTGATACAATGATTGATGGCTTCGCATTTCATGAAATTATTGTTGATGAAAAAGGAAAACCCTGTGATTATAGATTTCTTAGCGTTAACCGTGCTTACGAAAGACTGACAGCATTAAAAGCTGAAAATATTATCGGAAAGAAGGTATCGGAAGTATTGCCATCTGGTGAGGACCAATGGATCGACAGGTATGGTAAAGTAGCTCTCAATGGGGATAACATTAATTTTGAGCATTATTCAAAGAAGTTAAATCGTTTTTTCAAAATTATTACTTACAGCCATAAGAAAGGTTATTTTGCCACTATTCACGATGATATTACCGACAGAGTTAAAGCAGAACAAAAAGTAAAAGAAAGAACTGCTGAACTGGAAAATGTAAATATTAGATTAAACCAGGAGCTCATGGAACACGATCTGGCTGAAGCAGCGCTTAAACAGAACGAGGTCAAGTTAAAAGAACTTATTGCAACCAAGGATAAATTTTTCAATATCGTTGCACACGACCTGAAGAATCCTTTTACCAGTCTGCTTGGGTCTTCGGAATTATTGTACGATAATCTCGACAAAATGACTCCGAAAAATATTAAAAAACTTGCGCTTATCTTGAACGATTCAGCGAAAGGCGGTTATTCAATCCTTTTGAATCTTCTCGACTGGTCAAGATCACAAACAGGGCAATTAAAAATTTCGCCTGAGAAAATAAATTTAAAAGACATTATCCGTGAAAATATATCAAACCTTCAATTACCTTCCACAAATAAAGAGATCTGGTTAACCTACGAATCTGCAGAGGACATTCATATCACAATCGACAAAAATATGCTCAATACTGTAATCAGGAATCTGTTGAGTAATGCATTAAAATTTTCTTACAGACATGGTACTGTAATAATAAATGCAAAGATTGAGAAAGATGGGGTTGTGATATCCATTAAAGATTCAGGAATAGGGATTTTGCAGGAAAATATAGCAAAGCTTTTTAGTATCGAATCCAGAAACTCGATGCCAGGCACTGAGAATGAACAGGGCACAGGACTCGGATTAAAACTTTGTAAAGAGTTTATTGAAAAGCTAAATGGCAAAATATGGGTTGAGAGTGCTATTGATAAAGGAAGCGTCTTCTCTTTTTCTGTTCCGAAAAATCCGCGGAAGAGCGTGTGATAAGCTCTTGGTTTCTACATTCTCCCCTATTTTTTTGCCCCCAAACCCCCTGAAGGGGGCTTAACACCTTTCTTTATAAGGTTAACACTAAGGTACACAAAGGACTTTTTCAACATCACCAGTCTGAACTCCGTCCCCGTATAAGGCTTTAGCCCAATTTCAGAATCTAATTAATTCATCTGAAACTCTGCATTTGCCAGCAATGATATTTCATCACCTATCATAGCTGAAGCCATAGATGTACCAATTCCAAAATCGGAACGCTTTAATGTTCCTGTAATTTTAAAACCTGCAACCGGTTTCTGGGTCTGAGGGTTCTTTCCGGTTCTGCAAAGAACATCGAGGTTTATTGTTTTGGTAACCCCATGCATAGTCAGGTCACCTGTTACTTTATAGTTTGTATCACTCACTTTTACGAAGGTTTTGCTTTTGAAGGTGAGTAAAGGAAAGTTTGCAACGTCGAAGTATTTAGGACTTCTCAGATCGTTGTCACGCATCTCATTCTCAGTGTTGATGCTGTTTACATCTGCTGTCATTTCCACAACGGCATTTGAGAAATCCTCTCCGGATGTGGTAATCTTTGCATCGAACGATTTGAACCACCCCTCAACTTCGGAGATGGACATATGGGTTACCGTAAAGCCTAATTTTGAATGGTTTTTATCCACTGTCCATACGGCCGGAGGTGCAGGTTTAAACGAGAACAAAAGGGCAGCCAAAGCTACTGTTGAAATTATTACAATCTTTTTCATTTTAATATAACTATTTGAGTGTTATAACTTATTTATTTCATTTCCGGAAATCTTCCGGATAGTTGTCTGTTAATCATCCAACCCGGATATTCCGGTGTTAATGCGCTTACTTCTTCGAGTTTTCCCAAATCGTCATCGGTAAGACTCAATTCTGTACATGCCACATTATCCAGCAGCTGGTCGATATTTTTTGCTCCGATTATTACACTTGCCACACCGGGTTTATCTTTTATCCACGACAAGGCAACCCTGGCTGGTGAGCAATTGTATTGTTTCCCGATTTTAGTCATTACATCTATTATATCGTACGCTCTCTCTTTATTCAGAGGCGGGAAATCAAACTCGTCGCGTCTGCTGTTTCCGGCGATCTTCTTATCGCGGTTAAATTTCCCAGACAAAAAGCCACCTGCAAGCGGGCTCCAGGGCATAATACTTAATCCTTCACTTAGAGACATCGGCACTATCTCCCTTTCAATGTCACGGCTGGCAATACTGTAAAAATTCTGTGATGCTACAAATTTTGACCACCCTGATTTTTCAGCAATATCATTAGCCTTAACAACCATCCATGCAGGATGATTACTGACACCCAGATAACGTACCTTTCCCGAGCGGACAGCATCCTCAAGACCCCTCATAGTTTCCTCAAGTGAAGTTATAGGATCGACTCCATGAATGTAAAGCATATCGATATGGGAAAGTCCAAGCCTCTTCAAGCTTTCATTTACCGAATCAAGAATATGTAGTTTTGATAATCCCACCTGATTTGCCCCCTCCCCCATTCTGAGCCTGACTTTTGTAGCAATAAAGACAGACGAATGCGAAATTCCAAGTTTTTTCAGAGCCTTGCCAAGTAATGTCTCAGCAAGTCCTTCCGAATAGGCATTTGCTGTGTCAAAGAAATTAATACCTTTCCCCAGAGCCACCTCAATCAAATGAGTTACCTCGTCTTCCGGCAACTGACCAATTGCTTTCCAGTATCCTCGTCCTCCGAAAGTCATTGTTCCCAAACAAAGTTCCGAGATCAGAACGCCTGTTTTTCCGAGCTGGTTATACCTCATATATTTCTGAAATTATATTTGCTGATAAAGATGAATCGAACTTCTGATTACTTTAACAGAAAATATAATTTTTTGTTCATTTTTACACTGACCTGACAATTTGTAATAAGATGACAGAATAAATTACTACCCTCTTTTAAGCCCCGTTGGAATTATGACAACCGGGATAGATGTGTGATGAAGAACCTTTTCAGTCACGCTTCCCATCACTATATTTTCGAGCCATTTACGACTGTGTGAACCCATTATAATAATATCGGCTTCCGTCTCCTTCGCAGTTTCAAGTATAGTATCAGCAAAATCTCCTGATTTTACCATGGTTATAATACTCTCCTCACCAAGATGAACTTTTGATTTCTCGAGAAACAACCTTGCAGATTCTTTTTGGAATTCAGTGGCATCTGCCTGAGCAGGATTCATATCCATATAGCCTGAGAATCCCATTATCGGAGAGTACTCCGGTGCCGGGGCAAAAAAAGGATAGGAAACCACGTTCAATAAAACGATTTCCGCATCTAATGATTTGGCCAATGAGAAACCAGATTCCGCAACTTTCTGTGCAGTAGGGTCATAATCAATGGCTATAAGAACTTTTTTTAAGCTTTTTGCCTTCATAATAGAATTAAAATTACTTGTTAGGTTGTATACCGCGGTTTGAATTTATCCAGGCCAATGGATTCTTCAAATGCCCTTATAAACCTGTTGAAAAAAGTTTCATAGTCTTCTTTTTCCATAGTCTACTGCTTTCTCAAAAAGAGGTTCTATAAGCTTAGAATTGTCTTCCATTGGTTAGGTTTGTTAAATTATTAAAAACCGATTATTGAAAGTAAAATGAATTCTTTATGACTTCATTTTTTCAACCGAATCCGATACTTTTTCTTTTAAGTCATCCATTTTTTCTGATACCTCTTCCATTAAATCATCGAATTTGTCTTTCACTGAATTCATGGTATCCTCTCCCTTTTTAGAGATCTTTTCCCTGGTAACAGAACCTTTATCGGGAGCAAATAAAACACCTAATAATGCACCTACGGCTACGCCTGCGAGAACACCTAATAAAACTTTCTTTGAGCTCATAACTTTTATTTTTAATGAATATTTAATAACTATTGAAAACTTATTGTCATATTAATAACGTAAAAATAGATCATTGATTATTGGAACTAATTAAATTGAAATTAATAAATCATTAAGGCTGGATTAAGATATACGTTCTAATCCACTTAAACTTATCGACTTTAGGCCACCATATAGCCCCCTGCCCCCTAAAGGAGGTTCTTAGAAAGCCTCTCCACCAGCTGGTTGAGGGATTTAGGGATAAAATAAAAGGAGGCTTTTGAAACAGCCTCCTTTAATTAATAAGATTAAACTTCTATAAACCAAACTTATATCCTAATGTCAATGTGAACATGTTTGTATGAGTGCTTAAATTGGCAGAAGCAGGAACAAAACTGCTATCCAGAGGATACAAGATATTTGTCTGTGAATAACTGTAATTTGTATACGCAAAATCGATCGATAGATTTTGTTCTCTGTAGCCTATCCCTCCTGAGATTGAGGTATAGTCAAGATTCTGATTTTCCTCTCCCGGTTTGAATGCTTTACCATAATAACCATATCCGGTCCTCAGGTACAATTTATTCAATCTGAGCTCACCACCAAGCCGGATATTACTTGCAGATTTCAGGCTGTTCTTAATATCCCTGTTTTTTGAACTGTAATCGTAAGAATCCTTATTATCTGAGAATTTGGCAATACTGTAGTCGACAAACTCATAATCGACACTTAAAAGAGCAATCTTCTTTATCTGGACTGCTACCCCTGTCAGCACTCTGAATGGAGTAGTCAACGCATAACTATATCTCATAGGGTCTATTACATATTCATGATGGCCGCCATTTGTGAAATTTGAAGTAAGATTCTCATAGAAGGTTTCATCTATCTTGTAAAATGTAGGAGTATGAAATGCAAGACCTATCCGGATAGTCTCAACTGGTTTTACTATTACGCCAAGTTTCAGATTATATCCGGTTCCGGTGTTTTCAAAATGTTCGGTGTATGTAAAATTCTTAAATTCTGATGGCAATGCAATATTTGTCGACTCAAGGTGTTCATAATGACTGGTATAATTCAGGGTACTAATTCCAAAAGTGGCTCCAAAAAAGATTTTATTCGAATAATTCCCCCCCATCGATAACGCGTGTTCACCGGTATATCCTGAAGTAGAAACAATACGGCGTACATTCTGTCCATATGTTGAAGTCGGGTTGATTCCATAATTTGAAAATACAGTCGCATACTCCAGTCCTCCGACAACTTTGGTATTGGTAACCCAGGCATCGTATGCCATCCCGGCAGCATCCATAAGGTTATCTTTCAAGATCCCATTACTACTCTGGGCCCAATAATCTGCCATGGAACTGGTACTATTAATTCCCTGAATTACAATACTCTGATTAAAATTATTTGTTTTATTGAATGAATATCCAAGATTTAATGATATAAGACCTGTTTCGGTGTTTCGATTATAAATACTACTGACTATTCCAATCTGACCCAGGTTGAAATTATACAGATAATCAGATGTTATACCATTGAATCCGGCAAGTGTATTAATACGAAATAGCTGAGGTGTTACAGTAATCTCAGATGATCTGTAAACCCCCAGTCCTGCGGGGTTCTGACTTAAAGATGACAT
>DATCHE010000110.1:0-23284 GCA_036508535.1 Bacteroidales bacterium
TCTGCAAACTGAAGATTATTGATTCTGAATTCCAGCGGAACTTCAACTTCAAGAGAATCGATAATGAACCGGCTGTCGCCATAAACATAATTATTCATGGGGTGAGCCCCCAGCGGATCAACAGAAGGATTCATTTTGGCTGAACCAGAAAATCGGATAACCTCTGGTAACATTGAAATAAGTGCCGGTAGAGCTGAATTAGTTTTATCTACCGTAAACGAACCAGTAACATTGTGTATAATCGTATCAACCGGGGAATTAATAAGAATCGGAGCACGGGCAAGATTAACTTTGTTAGTCCCTTTCTTTCCGGTCGCATCAAAAGTTAACAGAAAAGGAATTGCAAAAGAGTTTGAGTAATTAATTCTTATTAAAGGGCTCGAAACAAGAAAAGATCCTGTTAGGTGGCTTAAGATATCTGCAATTCCCAGATCAATTGAATCTGGCACAAATGTTTGAGTTGGCTGACCAAAGTACCCTTTTACATAATTAATAACAGGATTGAGAAGTTGAAAGTCGACTTTAAGAACATCCGTCGAGTTGAAGTCAATCATTCCGGTTGTACTAACCGATAAGCTATATGGCATTTTGTTGAAAGGTTGAACAAGATCTGACCCCAGATCGACTCTTGTATTGGTGAATGATATATTTCCATTTACATTCGGACCAATACCCATATCTATCTGGTTTGAAACCGGAGTGCCATTTCTAAAAGCCTTGGGCATTGATACTATCATCTTCCCCAGTAAAGCACTTGGTTTCTGAATCTTGTAGGAAAGATTCCCTGATGTAATTTTGATTTTATCAATCTCGACACCATTGCCAGGGGTAAAGGAAATTGATCCTGAATTATTAAGAGATGTTATGGTGTTTCCCGAAACAGTCACACTTCCTGATTTGACTTTTAAATTACTGCCGGCTACAGTTATATCAATTTTATTCGTGTTAAGATTAATAGGTACAGGTACCCCGCTACTCCCATTTCCGGTAAAACTTAGAGCCACAGCAATTACGCTTTTAACTGTCTGATTGGCAAGATCAATTGAAGCAGTACCTGTTCCTAAAGGGAGAATTAATGCGATTGTTTTCTGAGAACCAATTGAGCTATGCCCAACAGAATTAAACAATTGTATTTTAATGTTACTGATTGGTGTAGGCAGATTATTTTGAATAGAAATATCTAAAGTACCTGTTGAGAAAACAGCATTATTTAAATTTGTAATTACAGGCAGAGGCGTTTCTGTCATTGTGATAGCTGTTGCAGGAGCATTCGGGAATGGGGGGAAAACGCTTGTAGTATTATTGAGGTTACTTATTTGTGTTTTTAGCGGATCAGAAATATTCGAAACAATCTGCAAAAGCGTAAAGCTCAAAGTTTTGGTAAACGGATCAACAGGTAATTCTCCGACAACATAAGACTGGCTGAAAGCGACCATATTATTCAATGTATAAACATCGGACATCTTTAAATTAAGAACGGAGTCTTGTTTGAATACAATTTTTACGAATTTATTCTGATCAATTCTAACGGTATCGTTTGGTTTTACAATATCGCTTAATGAAACGCTTCCCTTTATGGCCGAGATGCCAATTGTTGGCGAAAGGTGAATCTTCTCAGAGAGCTTACTCATGTTATAGGTTTCTTTTATGCAACCGGTGGTTGCTAAAACCATAACCATGAAAATCATATAAGTAAATTTCCTTTTCATAATCTGTTTCATTTTATCTCTGTATCAATTTTATAATTATACAGGAACCTGTCAGTGCCTCCTACTATAAGATGCCAACCGCTTTTGTCCGACAACTTCCCGATTGAGAACATTGATGCTCCCCTTAGTGGAAATCCATTCATTGTAACACCATTTTTATCTAACAGGTAAATAAGACTATTGGTTGCATCAAACACTCCTATTTTTCTATCTGAAGCTGAAAAAATAAAATTAATCGGGCCACCGAGTTCTCCAGAGCCAAAATTTCTGGTGAAAATTTCCGATTTATTCCGGTCGTAAAGATACAATATACCCTTATCAATAAAAATGTATTCGCCAAAACCATCGCCATCTACGTCAAAAAAATCAAACGAATGGTCGCTGGAAAATGTTCTTACCTTAACTTTTTTGATCCTGCCATCGAAAAATATTTCCTGTAGGGTACCATCGGGTGATGAACAAATTAAACAGGGTTCCGTTCCCGGTATCAATCTCAATGACGAACCATTGGCTCTTGTAACGGATTCCTTCAGATTAACTCTTTTGTTACCTGTACGGTCGAGAAAATAGATTGAGACCTCATCGGAAGCTACCAGATAATCTTTTCCTGAAATTTTAAAATAACTTATTTCCGGGTTAACCTGCCCTGAAGTTCTGAATGGCTGCCATCCTTTTACAACATTACCTGTTTTATCATAAGAATAGATCATTTTGTCTTCTCCGGCTATAAACAGTCTGTAATTCAGATTATTATCGTAATCAAATATTGCCAGCGAGTTTGTTGCAGGTGATCTGAGTTTAACCGGATATCTCTCAACATAGTTTCCGTTTCTGTCGAGAAGATGAAGCCAATTCCTGCCTGAAAAAAGTAACTGATACTTTCCATTACGAAAATAATCAATCATATAAACGGTGCCAATGATGCGCTCCTTAAGAGGTACTTTCCATAACACCCTGCCAGCAGCATTTATCAGGTATGTATTGTTCTTCAGATCCTGAATGAAAATCTCTTTTGCACCGGTAATATGATTGGTAAAAAAGAATGGTTTGATAGCTGCAA
Source organism: Bacteroidales bacterium (assembly GCA_036508535.1). Classification (GTDB taxonomy): domain Bacteria; phylum Bacteroidota; class Bacteroidia; order Bacteroidales; family VadinHA17; genus LD21. The sequence continues at coordinate 2,770 of DATCHE010000110.1, forward strand.
GAGTGTCGAGGAGAGTCTCCCATTCCGTAGTGGATTCTTCTCTGGCCACCTGTTTAAATCGTAACGATAAGCTATTGTATATCATTCCATTACTTGATGCAAACTGATAGCCTGCAGCCTGGATTTTACCTATTGAATTTTTATTTGCTTTAATGGCGTTAATTATTCCGTCATCGAGAAACGCTGCAAGCCAATCTGAAATACGCGAGGGGACACAGTAAAAGAAGTAGCCTGCACGACTGGGAAGTGTACTTTCAAAATCGCGGTATGTCAGATCGTTTGCAAGAGTTTTGTTGAGAAGATTGTCGTACAGCAATTTTGAAATTGTTACAAAGGAACTGCCGGTTATCAAGAAATTATCATAAAACGTAAAATATGTTCCATCGTTACTTGTTGCAAATCCTGGCAGGATAACCTTTGTAAATCCGGTAAAAGCAGTTTTATAGACCGGAATCTTCAGCTGTTCGTCAGGTTCAAAATAGAGAATGGTTTTCTCTGTACCGAGTTCTTCAAGTAAGATCTGTTCCGCCTGTGCACGGTTAGTTAATTCATATATAATCAGTATATTATCGTCAACTGGTCTTTCTTTAATATCAATATAAGCTCTTGTAATCTCCTCCCCCATGTACTTTTTCATCTTAACTGCGAGAGAAACTGCATTTTTATTATACGTGCTATCGAACTTAGCTTGTGACAGCTTCGGTGGAAGAATAAATGTCTCAAAAAGCGCCGTCGCTGACGGAAGGATTTTATATGTATGAAGTGCTCCCGGAGGAAAAAACTTATACTTGTAAAGAATTTCTGCTGAATCGACACTTTCTGTATATCCGCTCAGTACCAAACCTTCTTCATTTATGTAAATATCTCCTTCTGCGGTTCCTGCCAGTTTAGAAATTTTTTTCGCAAGGTCCTTTCCTGCGCTTCCGGAACCAGATTTAAAAATCCCGGGGAGATTGGCAAAATTTATAAAGATCTTATCTACATTTTTCCCCGATGCCTGTAAAACTCTGGCAAATCCTGGCAAATTACGAACATCCTTCCCCGTACTCACCTGAGAACGAGCTTTTTCAATGAGTAATTCAGAAGTACTTGCAACTAATAAGCCTGACATTATTGCAATATAGGAAGTATCTTTTTTGTTGTTTAAAGAATATGGGAGCACAAGAACTGAACTACCGTTTATTTTACTTTCAAGAATATCACTAACCCCGCCTGATCTCAAGAGCTCTATTATCTGACGGTATCTGATCTCTCCGGGAATAGTTATTGTAAGTAGCGATTGAAGTTTTCCGTTTTTAGCATTGTGTAATGATATAAGTGCGGTCCGCTCATTCAACAGCTTCTTTAAGCCCGGGTTATTAAGCTGATTGGTAATATATTTCAACTTACTGTTAAAGATGGCTAACTCTTTAATCTTTCCCATCTCTCCGAATAGTCCTTTGTCTGACGTCAGAGAATTCATAAAACCCTGCAAGTCTACCGTCTCAAAAACTATGCAAGCATCCGGAGAAATTGCCTTGTAAGGATCTGTGAATAAGGTCTCTTTGCCCCGAAGTAAGAAATACCCCACTATAGCAAGTGAAAAAAACAGGACTACGAGTAAAATGATTGCGATTCGTTTATTCACTTTATGGTCAATAAATGTAATTGTACCACAAAATTAATAATAAAAGAACAGTATGGTCTTTTTAACTAATTCTTACGGGACGAGGATGTCACAAAAGCCCTAATTTTTTATTAGCCCCTAAATCCATCCGCCAGCTGGCAGATGGACTTTCTGATAATCAGTATCTTAAAGAACCCCCTTTAGAGCCTGCCCAGAGCGAAGCGAAGGGGGACAGGGGGCAATAAACAACTTTTGAGACAGCCTCTTTTTTTCAGAATGGTCTGTAACCTATAATCTCCCTCACCTCTTTTACCGTTTTTGAAGCGCTTGCCCTGGCTTTTTCAGCGCCTGCTGAAACTACACCGGAAAGGTACTTATTATCGTCAAGGATATCATTTATCCGGATTCGTATAGGTTCGGTAAACTTAATAATGTCGTCTGCAAGCTGTTTTTTCATATCCCCATAACGGATTTCACATGACGCATATTTTTCTGTGAAATATTTAACAGTTTCAGGCTCTGAAACAACATTCATAATTGTAAAAAGATTCTTAACTGCCTCAGATGGTTCCTGCCCCGGCGCTGCCGGACCCGTATCTGTTACCGCCCTCATAACCTTTTTTCTTATTTCCTTAGGATCATCGGCAAGAAATACGCCGTTTCCCTCACTTTTTCCCATCTTACCTGTACCATCGAGTCCGGGAATTTTCACCAGGGTCTGGCCAAAGTTATAAGCATCTGGCTCCGGGAAATAATTCACACCGTACATCATATTGAATCTGCGGGCAAAATGGCGGGTCATTTCGAGGTGCTGCTCCTGATCTTTTCCAACTGGTACCTTATGAGCTTTATGAATAATAATATCCGCTGCCATAAGGACAGGATAAGTTAATAGTCCGGCATTTATATTGTCGGGTTGTTGTCTTATCTTCTCTTTAAAAGAAGCTGTTCTCTCGAGTTCTCCGACATAGGCATTCATATTAAGAAGCAGATATAATTCTGCTACTTCGGGCACATCACTCTGAACAAAAACTGTTGCAACCTCAGGATCGATACCACAGGCAAGGTATTCCGCAAGAACCTGCTTAATATTTCCATGCAGGTCTTCAGGTTTTGGATGAGTTGTAAGAGCGTGATAATCAGCAATAAAGAAATAACAGTTATTCTCCTTCTGCATTTTAAGAAAGTTCGTTATAGCCCCGAAATAATTTCCGAGGTGCAGTTTCCCTGTTGATCTGATGCCACTCACTACTGTGTCCATTGTCAAATATTATAAATTTCGGTGTAAAGTTAATAAAACGGCACAACGGCGCAAGGGCGGAAGGGCGGAAGCCCCCCCTTTATTTCCCACCAAGCCTGCCCCCCAACCCCCCTAAAGGGGGGCTAAAAAGTCCGTTTATTGGATTTCCGCCCCCTTGGGGGAGATGCCGCGCAGCGGCAGAGGGGGTTTTCTTGCGCCATTGCGCCTTTTTTACTACCTTTGCCCCATTAAAACAAAACAGGCCATGGAATCGACAAGACAGAAAAAAGTTTCGCGTTTGGTACAGAAAGAACTGGCCGACATCTTTCTTAAAAAAGGTAATGAATTTGCACACGGGAAATTAGTTTCAATAACAAGGGTTCGGCTCAGCCCCGATCTTTCTTTCGCAAAAATTTATTTAAGCATATTCCCTGCTACAAATCAGGACGAGGTTCTGAACTCCATTCAGGAACACAGCTCAAAGATCAGATTTGAACTTGGACAAAAAGTCAGAACTCAACTCCGGATTGTACCGGATATCGCATTCCATATTGATGATAGTCTTGACTATATAGACAAAATAGACAAGCTCCTGAAATCCTGATATATATGCAGTACGAACCTATAAAAAGATCACTGGGCAGAATCTTTGCAGGGTCATTGTTTCTGAGAAAAACACTCTATTTCCTTCTCGACCTGCTGCTTCTCCGTACATGGCATGTAAAAAAAGCGTTACGAAAAATTGGCAATGCTTTTCCTGATGAGGTATTTGTCCTGGATGCCGGATCTGGCTTTGGACAATACAGCTGGCGTATGAGCAGAATGAATTCCCACTGGAAAATAAAGGCTATAGATATAAACAGAGAACAGATAGAGGATTGCAACAGCTTTTTCAGAAAAACAGGATTGTCGGACAGAGTAATCTTCGACTATGGAGATCTGACCACCCTACATGATATTAACAGCTATAATCTCATTCTTTCCGTAGATGTTATGGAACATATTGAACAAGATATTCTCGTCTTTCAGAATTTCCACAGGTCGCTAAAAGACAATGGCATTCTTTTAATATCAACTCCCTCCGATAAAGGAGGCTCTGATGTTAACAACGAAGAAGGGGAATCATTTATAGATGAACATGTACGAGACGGATACAGCATAAAGGATATAACAGAAAAACTATCACGCGCAGGTTTCAGAAACATTGAGGCAGGTTATACATACGGAAGGCCCGGGAATATATCGTGGCACTTGTCAATGAAGATTCCGATAAAGATGCTTAATGCCTCATATCTCTTTTTTATTTTTCTCCCTTTATACTATCTTATTATTTTCCCTGTTTCAATCATACTTAATGTTTTCGACCTGCTGATAACTCATAAATCCGGAACCGGCCTGCTGGTTACCGCCAGAAAGTAAGAAAAGTGAAACTATCATTTTATATAGCAAAAAGGTATCTGTTTGCAAAAAAATCGCGAAATGCAATAAATATAATTTCAGGTGTATCAATTGCAGGTGTTGCTGTTGGTACAATGGCCCTCATCATTATCCTTTCTGTATTTAATGGTCTCGAAACAATGGTAAGAGCCATTTTCAATACATTTGACCCCGACATAAAAATAACTGCTGCAGAGGGAAAAACCTTTGTTGCCGATACGTCGCGGCTGAAACTGCTTGCAACTGTTGAAGGCGTATCGTGCTATTCTCTTGCTTTGGAAGAGAATGCACTTCTGAAATATGGCGACAGACAAACTATCGCAACGATAAAGGGAGTTGATGAGAACTATGCTATGGTTTCAAACATCGACAGTTCAATGTTTGAAGGGAATTTTACCCTGACAGACAACAAAGGAAGGTCATACGCCATTCCCGGAATGGGTGTAGCGCAATATCTTGGAATTAGAGTAAACTTTATAGAATCATTAAATATTATTGTTCCGCGCAAGACAGGAAGTACAAATATTAATGCTGAATCGTCACTGAGCCGTAAATACCTGCTACCAAGCGGAATCTTTGAAGTAGAAAAAGAATATGATTCAAAATATGTTTATGTCCCTCTTGAATTTGCACGGGAACTGACTGAGAATGAAAATGGAGTAAGTTCAATTGAGGTACGTTTCACAGAAAAATCAGATCCGTCGGCTGTTCAAAAAAACATCACGAAAATTTACGGTACCGGGTTTATCGTTCAGAACAGGGATGAACAACAGGAGATCTTTTATAAGGTGATGAAGTCAGAAAGGCTGGCTATCTTTTTTATCTTAACTCTCATATTAATCATTGCTTCATTTAACATAATCGGTTCCCTTACCATGCTGATAATTGAGAAGGAGCGTGACATAGAAATACTTAAGAGCCTTGGTGCCGATAACAACCTGATAAAAACAATTTTCATTTTTGAAGGTTGGCTAATCTCCATAATAGGAACTATTGCAGGAATAATCCTGGGATTTGCAATTTGCTGGCTGCAGCAAACCTATGGTCTTGTAAAACTTCAGAGCGAATCGCTGATAATGGATTCTTATCCGGTAGTTATGAAGCTCAAGGACTTTATTATTGTTCCGGGAACAGTTTTATTGATTGGATATTGGGCTGCCTGGTACCCCGTTAGATTTCTTACAAAGAAATTTCTAAATAAGGACGTATAATAATCAATTACTATATTTACACACAAAGTTGAAAAAAGCTATTAGAATCCAAAAAGTGAGAATAAACCCTAATAAAAAATTTCAATGACCCGGTTCACGCTTCTCATATTGATCATGATTTCATTACTTGCCGGTTCCTGCTCGGGCAAAAAAAACAATTCCGGGAGAATAAAACTCATTCCTGAAAAGGACTTTATTTCTATTTTAACCGATGTCTATCTTGCCGATGGACTACTATCCCTTTCTGATATTCGGCAGAGGTATGCTTCATATGACTCTATTTCAACATATATAACTATAATTGAAAACCACGGTTACACTAAGACATCGATGGACAAAACGATGAAATACTATTTCATCAAAAAACCTCAGAAACTCATTAAGATTTATGACAAGGTTCTTGCGGTTTTGAGCCAACGAGAGTCACTTATCGAAAAAGACATTTTACTCTCAATGACACACCAGGAAAACCTATGGACAGGGAAAGAGTTTTATTTCTTTCCCGGGACTTCCGGTGCAGATTCTTCCGGATTCAAGGCTACACTATGGAAGACGGGTACTTATGCACTGCATTTTTCTGCCACCGTTTTCCCGGATGACCAGTCCGTAAACCCCCGGTTGACAGGATTTTTATGTAACCCCGATAGTATTGCCACAGGAAAAAGGTCATATATTGAATCGATTAATTATATAAAAGATGGCCAGCAACATGCTTATTCCATTATAATAAAGGTTCCTGAAAAAACAACTCTTTATTTTGAAGGTTTACTTTACTCTTTTGATAACAATCCTGCTGTTTGTGAAATACATGCCTGGTTTGAAAACATCACTCTTACCTATATTGAAACAGTGATATGAAACGCTTCTCCGGCCAGTATCTTTTTACCAATTCCGGAACGGTTCTCAAAAGAGCGGTAATTTCAACAGAGGATGATGGCACCATTTTAAATATTGAGGATACAGGGGGTGATCTGAAAGAAAAACATTCAGTTGAATTTCATAATGGTATAATAATTCCGGGGTTTGTAAATTGCCATTGCCACATTGAGCTATCGCACATGAAAGATTCAATAGGTAAGGCTGGTGGTTTAGGCGGATTTATTGCCGATGTTAATAATACAAGGCGTGCAAACAATGAAACCATAACCGATTTTGCAGAATCGGCTGATGAAGAAATGTACAGAGAAGGAATAGTTTTATGCGCCGATATCTGTAATACATCTCTTACCTTCAAAATGAAAAAAAGAAGCAGGATCAGATACTTTAACCTGCTTGAGGTGTTCGGGAATGACCCAAAAAAGGCAAAAAGTCGTTTGGATGAGATAACAAAAATCGCAGAAACTGCTTCGGAAATGAGCCTCCCCTTCTCGATTGTACCACATTCTGCTTATTCAATGTCTTTGACGCTTTTCCGGCTTCTCAAAGAACAAACCGGCGGTAATAAGATTACTTCCATCCATTTTATGGAGTCTGCAGATGAAAAGCCTTTCCTTAATGATCATTCCGGCCCACTAATGAGTTCTTTCGAAAAAGCTGCACTTTTGCCCGGGGGGCTGGAAACTGTAAAAAATCATACTGATGCCGTTCTGAATGAGATTACACAGTCGGGGAACATGATTCTTGTGCACAACACTTTTGTTGATAAAGAGATTGTGGGAGCTGTTAAGGAAAGGAAGAAATTGTATTGGTGTCTTTGTCCCAATTCAAATATTTATATTGAAAACAAAGTTCCGCCACTAAATCTGCTCGTTGAGGAGGGTTGTGAAATAGTAATCGGGACAGATAGTCTGGCTTCGAATAACAGGCTCAGCATTATTGAAGAGCTAAAAACACTTCAGCTGAAATTCCCTGAAGTTTCAATGGAAGACCTGGTGCGTTGGGCAACTCTTAATGGAGCGAAAGCTCTTGGGGAGGATGATAAATATGGCAAGATTGAGATCGGAAAGAGACCAGGGTTACTTCTTATTCAGAATGTTGATCTGCAGAATATGAAATTACTGCACGATAGTTTTGTTACCAGACTGATTTAGAATATAGTCCGAGCCCCCTTCACCACGAGGAATTCAGTTCGTTCATAACATTTTCCCCTCATTTTTGAAGGAGGGGTGGCCGGGACAAGTTATTCTCTCATTTCTTAAAATTCATTCCCCGGCCGGGGTGGTTGGTGAACAAATCCTCTTCAGCTGAGGCCCCATTATGGGAGATGCTAAATCAACCACCCCGGCCGCTATAAGCCTATGCAATAATTAGTTATCACTGTATCGCGGCCACCCCTCCTTAAAAAGGAGGGGAAAATTTTTTACTTTGTATTTACGATTATACTCTTAGGTTGACTTTGTTTGGGAGAGAAGCACAGAGATTCACAGAGAATTATACTAATTTTGAGCACTAATTTGAACAGATAATAATGGCCACATTTCTTTTTGATGATATAATATTTGGACCAGTGAAAAGCAGACGACTTGGCGTTTCACTTGGGATAAACCTGTTGCCAACAAAAAAGAAAATCTGCAATTTTAATTGTATCTATTGCGAATGCGGCTGGACACGCGATATTGAAAAAGCTGTAAGCCATTTGCCCACCCGCGACCAGGTTTATAAAGCCCTTGAACTCAAGTTACTGGAAATGTCTGTTACAGGTAAAGCCCCTGATGTAATAACATATGCCGGCAACGGAGAACCAACTCTTCACCCAAATTTCCCCGGGATAATTGACGATAGCATCTTCCTGAGAGACAAATACTTTCCGAACTCAAAAATTGCAGTTCTCTCTAACTCCACTACAATAGATAATCCGCTGATTAAAGCAGCTTTGCTAAAAATCGATATGAACATTCTTAAACTCGATTCTGCTATAGAATCAACTTTGAAAATCCATAATCAGCCAAGAATACCTGTTAAAATTGAAGAACTTATTGAAAACCTTGTTGGGTTTAAAGGAAGGGTTATAATACAAACGCTTTTTCTCCGGGGGCGCTACAATAATATTGTTATTGACAATACAACTAAGCCGGAAATAGATGCCTGGTTAAATGCTATTGAAAGAATAAAACCTTCAGAAGTGATGATCTATACAATATCCAGGGATACGCCGGAAGGAAGCCAGCTTAAAAAAGTACCTGTAAAGGAACTCCGGGGAATAGCAGCATTGGTAGAGTCGCTGGGTATTAAGACGCAGGTTTCGGGTTAAGATTGAATAAAAACTATAATATACTTATTTGTCCTCTTGAATGGGGATTGGGTCATGCCGCCCGAATGATTCCTGTAGCAAGGATACTCAGGGATATGAACCACAATGTCATTATAGGTTCGGGAGAAGAACATTTATCATTCTTCCGGAATGAACTGCCGGGGTTAATGTTTATTGAATTCCGGGGATTTAAACCAGTGTATTCCAGAGTCTTTCCTCAATACCTCGCACTACTGCTGAAAACACCAATCCTTTTATATCATATAATCCTTGAACATTTTCAGTTGAAGAGGATTATCCGGGATCATTCAATAGATATAGTCATCAGCGATAATCGTTTCGGATTATGGAACAGGAATGTAACTACAGCATATGTAACTCACATGCCATTAATCCCTTTCCCAAAGCCTTTCCGGTTTTTGGAATTTATCGGAATACTTCTGCACAGAGCGGTTATTAAGAAATATTCCCTTTGTTTCATTCCGGACCTTCCCGGTGAATTTAATGTATCCGGTAGATTATCTCATGGGATTAATCTTCCCAAAAATGTGAGATACATTGGTATTTTGTCGAGACTTTCAGCTAATTTCTCATCCCCACCGGCTTCCGGAAAATTTGAACATAATACTGTGGTCCTTTCCGGACCTGAGCCTCAAAGGGATATTTTAAAACAGAAACTGATACGGCTTCTGAAAAACAAAAAGCCCGATACGGTTATGCTTGAAGGAAAACCGGGGATAACTAAAATAATAAATAAATCAGGCAATATTACTTTTTATAACCATCTGCAAGCTTCAGAAATGGAAGAGATTATAAAAGATAGTAACGGCATTATTTCAAGATCGGGATATTCTACAATTATGGAGCTTATAAGTCTTAATTGCAGCGCATTACTTATTCCTACTCCAGGGCAGACAGAGCAGGAATACCTTGCTGAACATCTTTCAGAAAAGGGATGGTTTTCAACAATTTCCCAAAGTAAAATAAATGGAGACATTACTCTTCCTCTAAATAAAGCTGTATGGTCAGTTGAAATTATTGAAGAGAGCCGAATCCTTTTAAGTACAGCCTTAAAAGAGCTGTTAGAATACCAACATAGTAAAGGACAATCCTAAAAGTCCGGTTATAAAACCCACCCAAACCTGTTGAGGATTATGGAGGTTAAGCCGTAATCTCGAAGAAAGTATTACTCCTGCAATAATAATAACCGATATAAGATACCATAAAAGTGGAGTATACATTTTAAAAGCAAGAATAATCACTAAAGAAATAAGGGCTCCAACTCCTGTGGAATGAAGCGAAATCTTCCACCAAAAATTTATCAATGTTACTATGACAGAAAGAATAAATACAGACAAAATAAACGATTTCAGAAAAACAGGAATCGGTAAGCGGAAAATGATAAATGAAGTAAGAGAATAGAGAAATGTGCAAATAATAAGTGGTATGTTTCTTTCAATTCTGTTATTGATTATCCAGGAACTGATGAGATTTTTATGCCGGAAGAAAGGCAATAGAGAAAGTGGTAGTAATACATTGTTTATAAGCACAATAAGCAAAAGCAATTTCTTCACGGTAAATGGAAGATATCCAAAGAGTGTCGGTGCAGAGAAAATAATTATCATCCCGTAAACAGGCATGAACAATGGATGAAAAATAATTGAATTTATTTTTGCCAGCTTATCAATAATCCGGGTTGTTTTTTCGTCAGCCATTATATTTCCCTCCTTAACCTTGCTACCGGAATATTAAGTTGTTCACGATATTTTGCCACTGTCCGCCGTGCAATCTGGTACCCTTTTTCCTGAAGGATTTCAGTAAGTCTCTCATCGGTTAATGGCCTGCGTTTTTCTTCATTTTCAATACAATCCTGCAAAATTCTTTTTATTTCCCTTGTTGACACTTCTTCTCCGCTGTCGGTTTGTAGTCCTTCTGAGAAGAAAAACTTCAGTGGGAAAATTCCAAAGTGTGTCTGTATAAATTTGCTGTTGGCCACTCTTGACACGGTTGAAATATCGAGCCCGGTCATTTCGGCAACATCTTTAAGAATCATTGGTTTTAATTTTGTTTCATCTCCGTCGATGAAGTAGTCCTGTTGGTATTCAAGAATAGCGTTCATGGTAAGAAGAAGTGTGTTCTGCCGCTGTTTTATTGCGTCGATAAACCATTTAGCTGAATCGATTTTCTGCTTTACAAACATAACAGCATCCTTCATCTCTTTTTTCTGGCTTTTATCTTTGCTGTATGAATGCAGCATTTCGCTGTATGCTGTACTTAACCTAAGTTCAGGAAGGTTTCTTGAGTTTAGATGCAGGTCGAACCCATCTTCAGAAAGTTCCAGTATAAAATCGGGGATAATAGGCTGCGATGTTTTATTAAAAGGATCGCTGTAAACACCACCCGGTTTTGGGTTAAGCTTCAGTACCTCGTCGATAGCCGCCTTAAGTTCATTTTCTGTAATTCCCAGTTTGGCCACTATTTTATCATAGTGTCTTTTTGAGAATTCTTCAAAATAATTGTAGAGAATTGTATGTGCAAGATTCATTGAAGGTTGTGAAACATCGCGTTTCTCAAGCTGAAGCAACAGACACTCCCTGAGTGTTCTTGCACCAACTCCTGCGGGCTCAAGGTCCTGAATAACTTTTAGTACTTCTTCCAGTTCGTCTTCTGTAGTTTCTACATTCTGAAGAAATGCAAGATCATCAACAATGTTAATCAACTCCCTTCTCAGGTATCCATCCTCATCTAAATTACCGAGGATGTACTCTCCAAGAATTTTTTGTTTATCGGTAAGGTCGCGCAGACCCAATTGCGATTCCAAATGCTCATGAAATGAAAATCCGACTGAAAATGGGATCTCGCTTCGTTTTTCTTCGTCTTTGCTATAGTTTTTTGCCTGAAGCCGGTAATCAGGAATATCATCCTCTTCAATATAATCATCGATTGTGAATTCCTCTTTATCTTTGTCTGTCTCTTCAAATTGCTCGTCTTCCTCAGATTCTGAATGAATATCCTCTTCCTCCTGGCCCTCCTCAAGAGCCGGGTTTTCCTCAAGTTCTTTTTTTATGCGTTGTTCAATCTGCAACGTAGGAACCTCCAGCAGCTTGATCATCTGTATCTGCTGCGGTGAAAGTTTCTGAAGCAACTTCTGTTGCAAACTCTGGTTTAACATTCTTTTTGCTAAAAATAAATTCAGTATTTGGGAGGCTAAAACTCAGCATTTTTAGGAGTCCTTGGAAAGGGTATCACATCGCGGATATTTGACATTCCTGTAACAAATAATATAAGTCTCTCAAAGCCCAGTCCAAAGCCGCTGTGCGGAGCTGTTCCAAATTTTCTTGTCTCAAGGTACCACCACAGATCTTTTTCAGGTATTTTTAATTCCCTTATCCGGCCAATCAGCTTCTCATAGTTCTCTTCTCTTTGTGAACCTCCAATTATCTCACCTATACCCGGGAACAAAACATCCATAGCTCTGACTGTTTTACCATCGCTATTCTGCTTCATGTAAAAAGCTTTTATAGACATAGGATAATCTGAAAGGATTACAGGGCGTTTAAAATGCTCCTCCACAAGATATCTTTCATGTTCCGACTGAAGGTCAGTGCCCCAGGTAACCGGGTAGTCCCATTTTTTCCCTGAAGAAGTAAGAATTGATACAGCTTCAGTATATGTTATTCTCACAAACTCATTTTCCAGAACTAACTTTAGTCTTTCCAGAAGAGCTTTGTCGATCATATTATTCAGAAATTCAAGATCTTCGCTACAATTATCAAGTGCATATCTGATCAGATATTTAACAAAATCTTCAGCCAGATCCATATTATCAGAAAGGTCGTAGAATGCCATCTCCGGCTCTATCATCCAGAATTCGGCAAGATGTCTCGGCGTGTTTGAGTTTTCTGCCCTGAAGGTTGGTCCAAAGGTGTAAATATCCCCTAAAGCAAGAGCTCCCAGTTCTCCTTCAAGTTGACCTGAAACAGTAAGATTGGTAGATTTTCCGAAAAAATCACCTGAATAATCAATTGTATTGTCTGGATTTTTGGGCACATTGGAAAGGTCCATTGTTGTTACATGGAACATTTCGCCGGCGCCTTCAGCATCGCTTCCCGTGATTATTGGTGTATGAAGGTAGAAGAATCCCTTATCGTTAAAATATTTATGAATGGCAAATGCCATTGCATGACGGATCCTCAGTACTGCACCGAAAGTATTTGTCCTTGGACGGAAATAAGCGATCTCCCGCAGGAATTCCATAGAGTGACCTTTCTTCTGAAGCGGGTAAGTCTCAGCATCACTTTTACCATAAATTTCTATGGAGTCAGCCGTAATTTCCACACTCTGTCCCTGCCCCTGGGACTCTACCACTTTCCCGGTAACTGCTATGCAGGCGCCTGTTGTTATGTCTTTAAGTAGATTCTCGTCAAAAGATTCAGTATCCGCAACAATCTGAATATTATTTATTGTCGATCCGTCATTCAGAGCAATAAAGACAATACTCTTATTTCCCCTTTTTGTTCTTACCCATCCCTTCACGAGGATTTCTGACCCAAGCTCAGGAGAGGATAGTAATGCTTTTACTTTGGTTCTTTTTAACATAATCCGATATTATCAACAAAATTTGTAGCGCAAAAATAATAATAAATAACTGAAAAGACCGGGGTTTGTTTTTTATGGCACATTTTTTGAGCCCGACGGTCAGAATTCTATTTTTGAAGATTATACCCCCTTCCCAACCTCCCCACGGGGGGGAAGGGGTAAAAACTTTTCCCCCGGGAAGATCGGAATAGGGGTATTGAAAAAGTAATCTTTTTGGGGGGTCTTCCCTTTGTGTTACTTTTTTAAATAACTTTGAATATTAATTTGAAAATTTTTAAGCTATGGAAGAACATAAAAAGCTTATAGTTGTGCCATGGGATTTCACGCAGGTTGCAGAACACGCGTTGGCGCACGCTGTAAAGATCAGTCGCATGGTAGGGAACGAAATATGCCTTCTGCATATTGTCGATAACGGAATAGTTTTAAAGGAAGAGAACCTAAAGAGAGGACAGCTGCAGAAACTGATTGAAGAGAACAGCAATAAGTTTAATGTTCCGATTACTTATCATATTTCCAAGGGAAGCATATTTAGTGCGATAGCTGAATATGCAAATGAAAAGGAAGCAAGTCTGGTTGTTATGGGGACTCATGGAATGAAGGGGATGCAGAAGCTTACGGGAAGCTGGGCTTTAAAAGTTATCGTTAAATCAAAAATTCCTTTCATCGTAGTTCAGGATGCACCTGTTGATCAGGAGAGGTATCACAATATAGTTTTCCCGGTTGATTTCAGGGGAGAGAATAAAGAAAAGATGAGAATGGCTATTTTTATGGGGAAATATTTTGATTCGAAAATTCATATGCTTGTATCGGTAAGTTCTGATAAAAATCTCACTAAAAAGACAAATACTAATCTAAATTTTTCTATTAAATATCTTATACAGAATAATATAGATTATGAAATTCATGAGGTCCCAAGAGGAAATTTTGCACAGCAGACAATCGACTTTTCCCAAAAAATAAATGCTGATCTCATTCTGATTATGACAACCAAGAATATAACCATGGCCGATTACGTTATGGGAGCTACTGAACAATATATGATTGCAAACAGTTCAAAAATACCCGTTTGCTGTGTTAACCCTAAAGCAACATTTGCCAAGGTTGGCCAGTTTATGTACGGATAAGAAAAAACAGCCGGGTTATGTCAATAATAGTTCAGAATGTTACGAAGCTTTACGGAGAACAAAAAGCTCTCGATAACATTTCATTCGAAGTAAAAACCGGAGAAATTGTTGGTTTTCTGGGTCCTAACGGCGCAGGGAAATCAACTATGATGAAGATAATTACCGGGTTTATACCTGCCTCATCAGGGCAGGTACAAGTCAATGGTCTTGAAGTGGGAACAAGTAATCTTGAAATCAGGAAACGAATAGGTTATCTGCCGGAAAACAATCCACTTTATCCTGAAATGTATGTAAGGGAATACCTGGGGTTTGTTGCTTCAATATTTAAAACAGGGACGCCTAAGAAAAAACTGATCGATAATATTATTGAGGTAACAGGCCTTGTACCCGAACAGCGAAAAAAGATCGGATCTCTTTCAAAAGGTTACCGGCAACGAGTGGGACTTGCCCAGGCTCTTATCCATAATCCTGAAGTATTGATCCTTGATGAGGCAACTACAGGTCTCGATCCAAATCAGATCGTTGAGATACGCAGCCTCATCAAAAACGCAGGAAAGGAAAAGACCGTAATGATTTCCACTCATATTATGCAGGAGGTTGAAGCTATTTGCGACAGAGTAATAATTATAGATAAAGGTGTTGTTGTGGCCAATGAGGAAAAAAGCAGGATCTATTCAATAATCAAACATCCCAGGCAAGTCATTCACATTGAGTTCGATAGAGAAATCCAAGAATCTGAACTGGCAGCTCTTGTCAACGTCAACTCTGTAAAACAAATAAATAACAATACCTGGCTCATTGAAGCCGAAGGCAGTGAAGATATTCGTCCAGGCCTGTTTGCATTTGCAGTAAATAATAAGCTCACTGTTCTATCTCTCCGGAAAGAAGAAAGTAACCTTGAAGATGTTTTCCGACATTTGACTAATGGATAATTTTTTTGTTTATCCAGTTTTTTTTAGTTGCTTTGTACCATTATATATTGGTGGAAAAATTTGTGCTGATTGCAACCACAGGAAAAAATGCTAAAACGTAGTCATTGTTATTCCAATCGTACAAGTATACCTCCAAGAAGTGCCTAGAGTGACTAAAGTGCCTAGAGTACTTAGAGTTATAGAAGACATTTTAAACGGTCATCTTTTTAAACTTTAAGTACTCTAGGCACTCTAGACACTCCAAACTTTTAAATATTAAATTGATAACTTAATAATTATATTATGGGATATTTATTTACTTCAGAATCAGTTTCGGAAGGCCACCCCGATAAGGTAGCCGATCAGATATCAGATGCATTGCTTGATGAGTTTCTTCGTTGGGATACCGAATCTAAAGTTGCATGTGAAACATTTGTAACAACCGGACTTGTTGTTTGCGGAGGAGAAGTCAAAACAGTTGGGTGGGTCGATGTGCAGGAAACTGCCCGCAGTGTTATCCGAAATATTGGGTACATAAAAGCTGAGTACCGTTTCGACAGCGATTCATGCGGAGTTATTTCTACGATACATGAACAGTCTAGCGATATTAATCAGGGAGTTGAACGTGCAAAACCTGAAGAACAGGGAGCAGGCGACCAGGGAATGATGTTCGGTTATGCATGCCGGGAAATGGATAACTACATGCCTTTAACTATTGAGCTGGCTCACAGGCTTTTACAAGAACTGGCAGCAATCAGGCGCGAGGGAAAACAGATGAAATACCTCCGCCCCGACAGCAAATCGCAGGTTACCGTTGAATATGATGACAATAGTAAGCCACTTCGTATTGACACAATAGTTGTCAGTACACAACATGACGAATTTATTCTGCCCATAGACAAGTCGCATAAAGCTGATATTGAAGCAGAAAAAGCAATGCAAAAGAAGATCTCTGACGATATTCAGAAAATTCTTATTCCAAGGGTTAAGAAAACGCTTCCGGCAAGGATTCAAAAATTGTTTAAGAGCGATTTTAAGCTTATGGTAAATCCTACCGGGAAATTTGTTATTGGAGGTCCTCATGGAGATACCGGCCTTACCGGTCGTAAGATAATCGTTGATACATACGGTGGACACGGGGCTCACGGAGGTGGTGCGTTTTCAGGGAAGGATTCCTCCAAAGTTGACAGATCGGCGGCATATGCTGCACGTCATATTGCCAAGAATCTTGTCGCAGCAGGCGTTTGCGATCAGGCATTAATACAGGTTGCCTACGCTATTGGTGTTGCTAAGCCTGTTGGTTTATATGTTAATACTTACGGAACAGCTAAGGTAAAAGACAATAAAGGAAAGATTCTTCATGATGGAGTGATCGCAGAAACTATTAATGCTCTTTTTGATATGCGTCCTTACTCAATTGTTCAACGTTTCGGTCTTAAAAACCCTATCTTCCTGCCTACGGCTTCATATGGTCATTTTGGTCGCGATCCTGAAGTTAAAAATGTTGAAGTATATTATGAAGTTCCCGGTGTTAAACCAAAAAACCTGAATGGCAACGGTAAAAAAGTTTATCTCAAGAAAGTTGAATTCTTCGCCTGGGAAAAACTGGATTATGTAGATAAGATTAAGAAGTCGTTTAAGATATAAAACAGCTCGCTTCTCCTCACTTTTTTTGCCCCCTGCCCCCCTAAACTGCTCCCAGGGGTCTGCCCCCCAACCCCCTTCGGGGTGCCACCCCTACAGTCTGGCTCCTCCCCAAAATTGCCCACAGGGCAATTTCTTTACGGTCGTTCCCCTTAAAAAGGAGGAGAAAATAACAAGTAATAAAGTATTGATTTACATCAATTTAGGCGGGTATTTACACCAACCTGAAATCCAGCTGTTTCTTCTGTAAATCCGCCTTTACAAC
This sequence comes from Bacteroidales bacterium, assembly GCA_036508535.1. Lineage (GTDB taxonomy): Bacteria > Bacteroidota > Bacteroidia > Bacteroidales > VadinHA17 > LD21. Next base: position 19,997 of record DATCHE010000110.1, read on the forward strand.
AATTATTTTAACCCGGTCTCCCAGGGTGTAAACTTTATGTGTTGATCTGCCTTTTATGCAATAGTTCTCTTCATCATACTCATAAAAATCATCTGCCAGCTCTCTGATGTGAATCATTCCTTCACACTGGTTCTCAATAATCTCTACATAAATACCCCATTCAGTAACACCGGAAATTACTCCTTCAAACTCAATCCCTGTCTTATCGCTCATGTACTCAACCTGCTTGTACTTAACTGATGCTCTTTCAGCTTCAGCAGATAGTCTTTCCATCTTAGATGAGTGGTCGCATAACTTTTGATATTTATCCTTCGCGCCGGGATTTTCTTCAGCAAGATACATAGACAAAAGCCTATGGACCATCATATCGGGATAACGGCGTATTGGGGAAGTAAAATGTGTATAGTATTTGAAAGACAGACCGTAATGACCAATATTATCCGTAGAATAAACTGCCTTGGCCATCGACCGAAGAGCCAACGTTTCAATTATGTTCTGCTCCTTCTTCCCTGCCACTGAATGTAATAATTTATTCATCGCCTTAGGAAGTGATGTCTTATCATCCTCAATAAGTTTGTAGCCGAATCGGGTAATAAAATGACTGAAGTTGCTGATCTTTTCGGGATTAGGTTTATCGTGAATACGGTAAACAAACGTCTTTCCTTTTAATTTCTTCCCCACATATTCTGCCACTCGTTTATTTGCCAGAAGCATGAACTCCTCAACAAGCTGATTTGCAGTACCCATCTCGCGGAACTTTATCCCAAGTGGCTTTCCTGCTTCATCAAGATCGAACTTTACTTCAACTTTTTCAAAGGCAAATGCACCGGAAGCAAATCGTTTGGCACGCAGCTGTTGTGCCAGCCGGTGAAGTAAAAGTACCTCGTCCCTCATGTCGCCAGTTTCGGTATCAATAACCAGCTGGGCTTCATTATATGAAAATCTTTTATCAGAATTTATGATTGTTCTTCCAAACCATTCATCTATCACTTCCGATTTATCATTCAACTCAAAAACTGCTGAATATGTTAATTTATCTTCAGCCGGATTAAGGGAACAGATCTGGTTCGAAAGTCTTTCCGGAAGCATGGGTACAACCCTGTCTACCAGATATATAGATGTTGCTCTTTGTTTTGCTTCTTCTTCAACCAATGAACCGATATTCACATAATGTGTAACATCCGCAATATGCACACCTACCTCAAGGTTACCATTATCGAGATGTTTCAATGATATTGCATCATCAAAATCTTTAGCATCGGCCGGGTCGATTGTAAATGTTGGAGTCTTCCGGAAGTCGCGACGGATCTTAATATCGTTTTCAGTAATCACTCCTGAGATTTTCTCAGCATCAGCTTCAACTTCTTCAGTAAAATTATATGGAAGTTCAAACTCGGCAAGAATGGCATGCATCTCTGTTTCATGCAAGCCGGGAAATCCAAGTACGTTTATGATCTCAGCTACAGGATTTTTCGATTTGGGATCCCAGTCAGTCACTCTGGCAACTGCTTTCTGTCCCTGCAATGCCCCATTTAGTTTTGAAGTAGGAATATAGAGATCGAAAGGCATGTTTTTGTTATCGGGAATGAGGAATGCAAAGTTGGGCATAATCTCAACTGTCCCTACAAACGAGGTGCGCCATCTCTCAATGATCTCCACTACTTCACCTTCCGGCCTGGCTCCTTTTCTCTTTGCATAAAGCTTAACTTTAACCTTGTCGCCGTGAAGGGCTGTTTTAAGATTGTTAGCCGATACAAATACGTCATCCTCCAGTTCGTCAGTAGATATAAACCCATAACCCGAACGGGTCATATCAACGGTACCGGTTATATACCCCCGGCTCGCCTTCACCTTATATTTTCCCTGGTAGACCTCCTGAACATCGCCTTTTCCTGAAAGCGACCGTAATATATCCGATACCATTTGTATTGAAGGCGTATCAGTAACATTTATGCGTTTTGCTATCTGCTTATAGTTGAATCCCTGATCGGGACTTTTGCCAAGTGTTGCAAGTATCTGTGCGGCAAGTGTTTCCCTTGAAATACCGGAACTCACTTTACCTTTTCCTTTCTTACCCATATTTCTGTTTTTGCGAAGGTACGAAAAGGAACAATTAATTTTAATACATTTGATTTATAATTGGAACAGCATGACAGGTTTGAAATCGATCCTTTCCCATTCTCCCTCAATAGTTACCAGAAAAACCGGGAATGAATATGTTCTTGTTCCCATAGCAAACAATATCGCCGATATGAACAGTGTTTACACCCTTAATGAAACGGGGGCATTTATCTGGGAACATATTGATGGGAAAAAGAATGTGGAAGAGCTTATTTTTGCTTTAACAGCAGAGTATGATATTGATTATGATAGTGCTTCAAAAGATGTTTTTGGGTTTATTGAGAATATGAGGGGGTATTTGATAATAGACCACTCCCCAACCCCCCGAGGGAAGTATTGAAATACACGCCGTTTCCCCTCCTTTTGAAGGAGGGGTGGCCGGGACAATTTATACTCTCATTTTTTGCAATTTCATTTCCCGGCCGGGGTGGTTGATTTATTCCTTTATTTATATCTTTATTTTTATCTTTATTTCAATGAAAAGCAAAATCATCTTAAATAGAAAAAGTCTTAAATCTTTCATATCATCTCATAGAGACAGGTCCTCTTCCACTAAAGCAGCATTATGGAAGATGTTAAAATCAACCACCCCGGCCGCAACAAGCCTTTGCAATACTTTGAACACATTGTGCTGCGGCCACCCCTCCTTCAAAAGGAGGGGAAACTTTTTCCATTCCCAGTATTTCAATACTGCCCTTAAGTTGACAGAAAGGGGCAAGGGGGGAAAGGTAGGGGAACGGAGAAACTTTGTAAGTATATACGTATTAAGAGATTACAATGTAGTAAAATATAAATGAGGAACTACAACCTGAATATTGCCGGCTATAATATCCGGTTTGAAAGCTCTTCCGACGGACCTGAATTGGTGCCGTCTGAAAAGTTCTTCAGAAATATTTGTCATGAGACAAATCCGGATCTGTTAATACAAGTCCATTCGGAGAGATATGTTCTGCCTGAAAAAGCAGAAAGGGTTTTTCATGCTCCTTATGTAGAAGAGATAAACGGCATTCAGATCCATAACAAAGTAAATTTCTGGAGCGTCTGGTCATACGAATCAGATCTTTTCATCCGTACTATCTTTCCCCTTTCTTCCTCAGATAAAAATGCTGTCCTTAAGTTTTCGCTCACATCAAAGAAATGGGATCTCTGGATTGAAGATGAGGATAA
>DATCHE010000111.1:0-4564 GCA_036508535.1 Bacteroidales bacterium
TCCACAAGCGTCCATTAAACTAAAATAATCAGTTACACCATTTCGTGCAGGACTCATAGTCCATGCTGTTACCATCCATTTACCAATGAGGTTTTCTTTAGCTGTTGGTTCATTTTTTTTACAACTAAAAATAGACACCCCAAAGAGAACAATCATTAAATACAAACGTACTTTTTTCATAATCATTTTTTATTAATGTTAAATACTAAATTGTAATTAGCAATATGGTTACAAACATATAACTATTTTTTTATTTACGAGCAACCATTCTATATATAAATCTTAATTTCAAATGGTTAACAATAATTGCTTAAGATAAAATCAACCATTTACCAAAGACCCAATAACATACATATTAGCCAATAGATCAGTTGCTTAACAACTGGTACCCAAAAGATATACAATCAAAAATAATCGCCGGCGAGCCGTGGCGAGAAGCAGACAATTTTCGGCACAACAGTAAAGAAAATGCAACATGACTCAACTAAATATCCAGATTTCGGGTCTATTCGGCCTAGTCTCTGGGATGCTTTCATTTGCGTAATAAGACTAAGATCAAGTTTGACTGCTGAAACAAGGCAAACGAGACCTTTATAGAGCTCCCCAACATCTGATATCACAACTACTTCGAAAGGTTAACCATGAAATACCAATAAAGCTCTGATATACAATAATTCGGAGCTTTTTGTTTTGGTATGGCTAGTACATAGCTGGCACTAATTTGAGTTTAGTATCTTGTATCCAAGGTTGAGTAAGTGCCAAAATTGGTAGTTTTAGTTTTTGAGTGATTTATTCAGATCAGGAACAATTGTTCTGATTGCTTCATCTACGTTAATGTAATTGTTCAAATCACGGAGTGATATAACCTTAAAGTGATGCTCCGCTAAATATTGCAGGTATTCTTTGAATAATTCGGGTGGGGTATTCACCCATGGATGCTCAACATCAGGAACACCATGAATCGTTAAGACGACAATTCGGCCATTCCGGGCTTCATTAAATGCCGCCATGATTTGTTCTTTATTAGTGGCATTCATCGCCCAGCTTGGCACGAGCAGTGGATAGTCATTCATCGGATCATAAGCCCGGCTTCCACCTGCACGAGCAAATTTGTATCCTTTCTCAAGTAACGTTTCCATCACCGGGAGACTGAGATTGTATCCGGGATAGGCAAAGGTGGATGGTTTTTCAATACCCATTGAATCACATTTGCGTTCAATATAATTTAACTCATCAATAAACTGAGCTTTGGGCACTTTACTCACAGCAGCATGGGATCGCGTATGATTGGCCACTTCAAATCCCATTTTATCCAGTTCCTTTATTTGTTGCCAATTCATGTAAGCCGACCTGTCTGCAGATTTTGTCGGGAACTCACAGACAAAAAATGTCGCACCAAATCCGAATTGCTTTAACAACGGAGCCACAATGGAATATTGGCTTGCCGTGGCATCATCGAAGGTGAGCACTACCAGATTCTCCGGGATTTGTTTTTTCAGAATCTGGGAATTGCCCGAAAAACAAACCGAAAGTGTTAAAAGGAGAGCGATTATTATTTTCATAATTGTTTAATTTGTTTTAGAATCAAGACTTTCCAAACAGAAGCCATACACGCCAGACCTAGCTCAGATAGATTCCTTCACTGTATTGGTTTGAAAAGCAATAGAATGCTGTTGACAGTTAAGAGGCCGATAAGGGCGACATAAGAAAATATTTGTACCAGAGTACCCTTGAATCCTTCACTGATACCATTATACAAAATCCATAAAATAAAAATGATGTTGCCGGTAATAACAACGTATTTAAGCAATTGAATTAATTGTCTGTTTTGCATGTGTAAATCTTTTAAAAGGTAACTTAAAACTATGATTTGTTTTTCTTTTTTGCTTAGTTATTCAAAATCTGATTTATTGAGCAATTTTTTTCTTTAGGGAATTACTTATTAAGAAAAGAATTCCCACAATAACAAATGGCAATGTAATTATCGCAATAATGCCGAGACTAATCCCAATGGAGTGGGTTCGATTAAAATTCATATTAAAGATAAATGGGCTCAGGGCTAGTCCTGCTGCCAAAAATATAATTCCACCAATAAGTTCCCATTTCCAGGCAACAATTAGAAAAGCAATCAAGACAAAGGATGGGATCAGATTAATGAAAAAGGCACCCAGTTGCTGCCAGATCGTAAGTCCTGGTGCAAACGAATCCAAGGCGAATACGCTAACGAAAAGAATAGCCAGAATGCAGATAATCCTTGGTAACCAATGAAAAACCGTGACATTTGTTTTCATGTATCTCAATATTAATTATTCTATTTATCTGCTTTGTAAATTTAGCCCCGTTTTCGATATAGTTACAGGAATCCCCACAAAATCAAATTTACTATTATTATAATAAATACACAATTAAATTTCAGTAAGCCCTTATTTGAAAAGAGTAAATAAAGAGACAACAAATTACTTTATCTGATACACCATCAGCATGTCACCATGTCTCATATAAAGTTTTCCTTTATTTATTACCGGGTGAGCCCAGAATGGGCCTTCTCCTTTTGTGATCTGAAATTCACTAACGATATTGAGTTTTGCAGGGTCAGGTTTTGCCAGAGCTACATGTCCTGTCTTCTCTTCGTAAAGGTAAAGCATTCCGTCGGCAGAAATAATTGATCCTTTGCTGTACCATTTCTCTGCCCATAGTGTTTTGCCTGTGTTCCAGTCAACACAAACCCAGGTATCGACGGGTTTAGACATATGGTTATTCCCATAAATATTATCACCCAGAAGGACAACTCCGCCCATCTGTGGATCAAAGCTTCGGTTCTCCCAGACTATCTGTACTGAATTTCCATCTGCTGAAAGCTTAAGTTTGAGAGCTACCCAGTTATATCCGTTTGCAATAAGGATATATCCATCTCTGTAAATGGGAGTTGTAGAATGATTTTTCATAACCATGCCAGTAGCTGCATTAACGGTTGCATAATTGACCTTCCACATGATTTTACCATCTTTCGAATTAACCGCAATTATATTTTCTCCCATTACAGTAACAATCATTTTTTTACCTGCGTATTCAATCAGTTTAGGATTTACATACATAGGCCCATCATTTAAAGGCTCGGCTTCCCATGCTACACTTCCATCATTTATGTTGAAGGCAACCATTGATGCTTTTTTACCACCCGGTGACGTAATAACCATGTTATCGACAATAAGCGGAGATTCGGATATTCCAAACATTAATGGTTTACTATCGTATAATGCGAAATGGTTTTTAGTCCATTTTATCTTCCCATTTGAGCCGACACAGACAATATCGCCACTGCCGCTAACCAGAAACAGATTTCCATTATAGAATGTAGGTATACATCTTGAACCAGTATGGTTTGCCATCCAGGCGTTGCCGTAGATAGTCTCCCATTTTATTTTCCCTTCAAGAGTAAGAGCAGTAAGGACATCAGAGCTGTCTTTTCTTCCTGTAACATAAATTGCATCGTCCGTAACAGTTGCCGAAGAATATCCATCTCCCATTTTGGCGGACTCCCATAAAAGTTTAGGCCCGCCATCAGGCCATTTCTTTAGCAATCCCGTTTCATTATAGATACCTGTACGATCTGGTCCGCGCCATTCGTAAAGCTGACAATTAGCAATAGTTGAAGAAGCTCCAATTAATAAGAATGACAGATATAATTTTGGAAGTATAGATCTCATAACTTTCATAAAGATTGACGATTAAAGGTTTAAACTATGATATTTTCCACAATATTACCATAATTTATCCTTTTTGCAACGACATACAAATTTTTGAATTAGGCAGATGGTTGCAGGATACAATTTTTCGGAAAGCATTTATCTGACGGTTTCTAATAAGGAATCGGTTATGAGAATTGTTTTGGATGACAAAGCACCGGTTCCAAAATAGCCTAATGCTCCATTACTAAGATTGGTGTTCGGATTTGCCGGGGTGGAACCGAAAATCGGGTTATTATTCAGAAGGTCCTCGAGAGTGCGGTAATAACCAAAAGTTTTGCTGTCGAGAGAATACAGTTCGAGTCTGTAAGTACTGCCTGCTCTTGCATGCGCTGCACGCAGACCAATTTCCATCCCATCTGTATACTGGTCATCATACAACCGGTAATTATCAACTCTGGCAGAATCGTTTATGAAAACTTTCAGCCGGAAATAGTTCTTCTCTAAATAAGGATCTCTGAAATAACAGTTTAAGTCTGCCTGTAACTCATTTCTGTTATCGTTTCCGAAATCAAAATGCTGTGATATGGATTTGGTTAAGTTTAAGGAATCAATCCAGACACGATTAGACATCTTTGAAGAACCTGTATATTCTACGTTTTCTGATATAACTTTCAATGTGTATGTTCTTCCGGGATTTCCACGGATTTTTGAAGTAAGATACATTCCTGGTTTTGCCTCGATAAGGGTATCCGTTTTTCCAAGATCGTCGGCAATGCTAACCAAGGCCGATGATACAGGAACCAATTCAGGTTGATTAAAATAGCTTCCGGATTTGCTGATGGTAATTACATAAGGACCGGGTCTGTCTGTTATCA
>DATCHE010000112.1:0-19045 GCA_036508535.1 Bacteroidales bacterium
GTTTCAAATAATACTGCCTGGATTATTACTCCCGAAACCACTGTTGATGATCCTGTTAATCTCGACAACCTTGATGCCAGTATTTATATCGGAATGTTGAAAAAACTTATTTCACAGTATCCGCAAGTATCCATTGCTACGGGTTTTGTAACATATAAATTATATCCTCCGTCTCCAGTGGCACCAACAAACAGTTCAAGAAAAACAGACACATCAGGTTCCTGGTACGATCACTTCAATTCCGCTTTGAAGATTGACTCCGGAAAATCCATCGAAGTATATCATAAGTCGAAACTCGTTCCCGGAATTGAAATGCAGTTTTCAACCGGACCCACAAGATTAATAAGCAAGATCCTTCCCTATCTGGGAGGTACAAAATGGGGCTATGGAATTCAAAAAGACAGAATTTGTTTTGAACAAAAAATACTCTCTGAGAAAATCGCTCCGGTCATTTGCTATGAATCTGTGTTTGGAAAATATGTGACTGAGTATGTAAAAAATGGAGCGGAAGCACTCTTCATAATTACAAACGACGGCTGGTGGAAAGGCACAACTGGCTACAAACAACACCTTGCTTATGCGTCGCTAAGAGCAATCGAAACCCGTCGGCCGGTTGCGCGTGCAGCCAACACGGGAATTTCATGCATAATCGATATCCGTGGGAAGCGGACCATAGAGACTAAATGGTGGACACAGGACGTATTGAAAGGAGAAATATGTCCGGAAACAAGGATAACAACCTATGTGAAATATGGTGATTATCTGATGCAAATTTCAATGGTTATAAGTATTATTATAGTTTCAGTAATCTTTGTCGCATTACCCATAAGAAAAAAAACAAAGGCTATTTCTTAAGATTCTTAAATGCCGCTGCCCCTTCTTCAAGCCATTTTTTATACTCCGGAACATTAAGATTTGTTGGCATTGGCTTATTCAATGGATTACCCTCATTATCAGTAATAACGTATAGAGGAAGTGCATTGGTTTTAAATTTATATATCTCAAGGTCTTCATTTATTTTTCCTATTGTCTTTTTCTGTTTACCGTCAACAGCCGATACTATCCATTCATTTTCAGCCAACTGAGTTCTGTCATCAACATACAGAGATATAATCACAAAATTATCTCTTAGAATTCTAAGTATTTCCGGATCAGGCCATACTCTGGCTTCCATCAGTTTACAGTTAGCACATGCATGACCTTTAAAATCAAGCAATACCGGCTTTCCCTGTTCTTTAGCGCATGCAAGACCCTGTTTATAATCAAAATAGCCTTTCAGCCCAAGTGGCATATTAAAAATGCTGCTATATTTAGGTTCAGAACACATCAAACTTGTACTGGAAAATTGTACAGAAGGTTCTATTCTGGCAGGACTGTTCGCAACAACTTCAGAAAAGTTGAATCCCGATGATTCCTGTGAAGGTAAAAAAGAGGATAACCCTTTCAGAGATGATCCAAAAAGCCCGGGAATCAGATATATAACAAATGAAAAAACTGCGATTATCAGAAATAATCTGAATGTGCCAATATACTTGATGTCACTATCGTGCGAAAACCTGATCTTTCCCATCAAATACAATCCCAAAAGCGAAAACAGGACAATCCATATCGCAAGGAAGATGTCTCTTGAAAGGATTCCAAGTGAATAGACACTGTCAATTGTCATCAGAAATTTCATACTGAAGGCAAGCATAATAAACCCAAGGACCACTTTTATCGAGTTTAGCCAACCGCCCGATTTAGGTATCCGACTCATAATGGAAGGAAATAGAGCAAAAATTGTAAAAGGAAGAGCAAATGCCACCCCAAAGCCAACCATCCCAATAGTTGGCCTTAACACATCGCCACTCGCAGCTTCCACCAAAAGAGCGCCTACAATTGGTCCGGTACATGAAAATGAGACAATCACTGTTGTTAATCCCATGAAAAAAGCAGCAAGCAGACCCCCTTTATCAACTCTCGAGTCAGCACCCGTCACCCACTTATTTGGTAAGCCAATTTCAAAAGCGCCAAAAAATGAAATGGCAAAAATTACAAATAACGCAAAGAAGAGAGTATTTGGGATCCAGTGAGTACTCAGAGCATTTGCAAATCCTGCACCAGCGCTTGTAAGTGATACGATAATTCCCAGAGATGAATATATAAGAACTATTGAAATTCCAAATATCAAAGCCTTAAATACAGATTTGCCCCTGTTCTCTGATCCCTGGGAAAAAAAAGCAACAGTCATAGGTATCATAGGGAAGACGCAAGGAGTTAGAACGCCAGCGAATCCGGCAAGCAATGAGATAATGAAAAACTTTAAAAAACCTCTGCTGTTTTGTGATAAATCGGAATTAATTCCGCTGCCAGCACCGGTTGAGACTATCTTCCCTCCTGCCTGATCTGATATATTAATAGAAAAGTCAACATCTTTTGGCGGAGAACAGGTTGCATTGTTACAGGCCATAAAATTTACTGACCCGGTAACAGTAAATGAAGTTTCAACAGCAACAATTTTCTGACGAAACTCAGCTTTAGTGCTGAATGTCTTGATTTTAAAACCAAATGCCTCATCCTGCATCTCAACAGGTTTTGTAACCTCATAGGGCTTTCCTATAAGCTTAAATACAGGCAGTGAGTCGAATCTGAAGGAAGTAGGAATTGGTCCGCCATCAGGTATGTCCATAGAGTATATATGGGAATCTTTATCAATTGAGGCAACAAATACAAGCTCATATTGCCTTTCACCTTTCTTTTCAAAGCTGAAATCCCATGAAACCGGATCATATATCTGAGCCTGAATGTGTGAAGCAAAAAGTATAAAGAATATAAAAAGTGCAAGTTTTCTCATTTTAATACTGATTTATCTATCTAACTTCTAAATAACAACAAAAATCCAATAACTGTAAATGTCACAAACTATTTTTGCCCCCTGCCCCCTAAAGGGGGTTAATCCTCTGTTTTTGATGCATATTCACTTCATCTCACAGTATTTAAGCCCCCTTTAGGGGGTTGGGGGCCAAAAGAATTGATGCAAAAGTAATAAATCAATAAGAATTATGACAGTTACTTTTGCAAGTTAGTACTTTGAATGGGAAAGTTGTCAGGCCAGATCTATTTCATTATCATAATGATCGTAAAAATGGTATTCGAGCATATGATATGCAGTGACTGCCTGAATCTTAAGACTTATTTTATATTTAAAGTTCCATTTCCTGTAAAGAGGAATGAGACCTTTTTTAAGGTAAGAGGCTACAAATGGATGAACGTTTAGAATAAGCTTACGTGTCTTAATCTTGTCTACAATGAAAGAGAGCCCTCTCTCCAGTTCATCAGTAAATAATATAGTTGGTTTGGTTTCACCGGTACCCTGACAGGAAGGGCACTTTTCGTCGGTAAGAATTGTCATTTCCGGTCTGACTCGTTGCCTTGTAATTTGCATCAGACCAAATTTTGTAAGAGGAAGGATATTATGTTTGGTTCTGTCGTTAGACATCACATCCTTCATTTTATCATAAAGCTGTTGCTTGTTTTCAGTTGTTTGCATATCGATAAAATCGACAACAATAATACCACCCATATCTCTGAGCCTCAACTGTCTGGCTATTTCTGTGGCAGCTTCCATATTTACCTCAAGCGCATTTAGTTCCTGATCATTACCAGTCCTTGACCTGTTTCCGCTGTTGACATCAACAACATGCAGCGCTTCAGTATGTTCTATAATAAGATATGCACCATGTTTGAAAGAGACAGTCTTCCCAAAAAGAGCTTTTATCTGTTTATTAATACCGAAATGATCATATATTGGCAGAGTGCTCTTATATTCTTTAACAATTTTCTCCTTTTCAGGAGCAATTTCCCTGATATATTTCCTGATATCATCAGCTATAACAGGGTCGTTAATATGTATACTGTTAAAAGTAACATTCAGGATATCTCTAAGGATTGTAGAAGTTCTGTTCATCTCACCAATGAACAATTTTGGAGCTTTTACCTCCTTTTTAATCGTTGTGAATGCCTCTTCCCATCTGTGTACAAGTTCCCTTAGTTCTGCATCGAGCACTGCAACTTTTTTACCCTCTGCAACAGTACGGACAATAACACCATAATTCCTGGGCTTAATACTTTGCACAAGAGCTTTAAGACGACTTTTTTCCTCGGAACTTTCAATTTTTGAGGAGATAGAAACCTTATCAGCATAAGGCATAAGTACAAGGTTCCGACCCGCAATTGAAATTTCGGATGAAAGCCTTGGTCCCTTCGTTGAAATTGGTTCTTTTGTTATCTGAACTATGACAGTCTGACCAACAGTTAAAACGTCTGTTATCTTCCCGTCCTTATCAATATCTGGTTCAGGCTTAAACTTATGCAGCGGAGGTACTTTCCCCAGCTTCTGAATAGCTGTTGTATAATATTTATGCTGAGTTCTGCATTGAGCCCCCAGATCGAGATAATGCAGGAAAGCATCGCGTTCGTAACCTACATTAATAAATGCAGCATTCAGTCCGGGCATTATCTTCTTAACTTTTCCAAGATAAATATCCCCAACTGAAAACCTAATATTTCGCTTTTCCTTGTTTAACTCAATTAACTGTTTGTCTTCCAACAACGCTAAAGAAACCTCGGAATCACCAACATCAATGATTAAATCCTTGTTTACCACTTCACTATATCAATCTGAGTTAATATGTCATCAGCAACATCCTACGTATTGATACAATAAACCTAAAGACCAATATATCTTTAGGTTTACTATATTCGTTTAATGACCAAGTGCTGATCTTCTACTTCTTCTTATGTCTGTTCTTCCGCAAACGTTTTTTACGTTTGTGAGTGGCCATTTTATGTCTTTTTCTTTTTTTACCGCTTGGCATGGAGGATTACTTCTTAACGTGTGATTTAACTTTGGTTATGAAAGATTTTGCCGGCTTGAAAGCTGGAATGTTATGGGCAGGAATAATAATTGTAGTATTCTTGGAAATATTCCTTGCAGTTTTTTTGGCTCTCTTCTTTACGATGAAGCTTCCAAATCCCCTGAGATATACGTTACTACCCTTTACCATGGAATCTTTAACAGTTTCCATTAAAGCTTCAACAGTTTTCTGTACTGTTACCTTTTCAATACCAGTGTTCTTGGCAATTTCATTAACGATGTCTGCTTTAGTCATTTTTTGAGAAGTTTAAAATTCAACAAATTATTTTGAGTATGCATTTTTTCAACTGTGCAAATATAAAAATATTATTTGTTTAAATTGGAACACTTACATAATAATTTTTTAAATTAATTAATATTAATGCCTTAATTCCAATGAAATAGATGAATGACTGGCAAATCCGGATAATAAATTTGACTTAAATGATGTAGGAAGTAAAGAGTCGGAAGTCGGAAGTCCGAAGTCCGAAGAAATTTTTATTACCGCTTCTTATTTCCGACTTCATTCTTATGTCTCCCGTCTTCAAAAACCCACCCCTGGCCCCTCCAAGGAGGAGAACTTTACGACCTGTCTTCCGACTTCCGACTCTTGTCTTCCGTCTTCCGACTTTATTAATAATAAATTACATACAAAATTGACAGACTGTATTTTAGTTATAAAATCAATTTTAAGATAGTTTCCTGAGGTTTTTTGCTTATCTTTACATTCCGAAATTAGTATTATTAATTAACATATAACTACATGTCAATCAATAAAGTTATACTTGTAGGTAATGTCGGAAAAGACCCGGCAATACGTTATTTTGACAAGGGGGTTGCCAAAGTAACTTTTCCTCTTGCTACCAGCGAAACCTATACTAATCAGCAGGGAGAAACAATAACTTCAACAGAATGGCATAATATAGTTTTATGGCGTGCTTTGGCCGAAGTTGCTGAAAAAACTGTCAAAAAAGGAGCCCAGGTATATATTGTAGGTAAAATTAAAACCAGATCATATGTCGATAAGGACGGTGTAAATAAGTATATAACTGAAATTCTGGCAGATACTTTCCTACTTCTGGAGAAAAAACAGGGTCAGGTAACCACTGCTTCACATTCAGAAACGGTTAGAAATGATGTGCAAAGTAAGGAATCACCAGTGTCTGAAGTAAATGAGCCAACTACTCCGTATCAATCAACCAATGAAAATAACAACAAATTATTGGCTGATAAAGGGAGTTCAGGAAGTGATGATTTTGGAATGGAGAGTGGCCAGAGCAATAGTCAGAATGAAGACGATCTGCCTTTTTAGCTGAGATTATTAAAAGGAATTCTATTGGAACCTGAATATACGCTTTCATTTATATTTCCACTTTCAGGAATTACTTTCAATCCTCCTGATCTTAAAATATTTATAGGGTTACTGAGTCTCATTATTCTCCTTTTTGGATCAGCGTTGATGTCTGCAGCTGAAGTTGCTTTTTTTTCATTCAGACCTGAAGACGTTGAAAAGTTTAAGACAACGAAGAACAAACAGTCAAAAATTGCCCTCAAGCTGTATAATAAACCGGAAAAACTTCTTAGTACTGTTCTTGTTGCCAATAATACAATTAATATAGCAATTGTTCTTTTGGCTGCATATCTCAGTTCCAGATTGTTTGATTTCAGCTCGGAACCGGTTATTGGTTTTATAATAAATGCTTGTGTCATAACTTTTTTACTTCTTTTTTTTGGTGAAGTAATGCCAAAGGTTTATGCGTCCAGAAACCACCTTGCCGTAGCTATGTTTTTGGCATACCCGCTGACTGTACTTGAAAAGATTTTTCAACCGGTTACTTCATTATTAATTCTCTCTTCATCATTTGTAAAAAAAAGAGCAGGGACAAGACGTTCAAATATCAGCATGGGAGACCTATCCGATGCCCTTGACCTTACTTCAGATAATTTTGATGAGGATGAAAAAATTCTTAAGGGGATTGTAAATTTCGGGAATATAAACGTCAGTGCTATAATGTGTCCCAGAATAGACGTAACTGCAATAGATATAAAATCAGGTTTCGATTCGATAGTACCTGTAATAATCAGTTCCGGTTTTTCAAGAATACCAGTTTATTCCGGTTCATTCGATACAGTGAAGGGCATCCTGTATGCGAAAGATGTTTTACCCTATACCAATAACCCGGGCAGTTTTAAATGGCAGGCACTGCTTCGTCCACCTTATTTCGTTCCTGAAACAAAAAAAATAAATGACCTTCTAAAAGAATTTCAAATCAGAAAAATACATATGGCGGTGGTTATAGATGAATACGGAGGAACTTCCGGAATAGTTTCTCTTGAAGATATACTTGAAGAAATAGTTGGTGAAATAACTGACGAGAGTGATGAGGATCAGTTCCAGTTTCGTAAGCTTGATGAAAAGACTTATATTTTTGAAGGAAAAATATTGCTGAATGACTTTTGTAAAATTATCGAACTTGAAGAAGATCTCTTTGAAGATGTTAAGGGAGAATCGGAGACGCTTGCCGGGTTGATCCTTGAACTTACAGGAGAAATTCCGCAAAAAGACAAGGTAATAAACTACAGAAATTTTGTCTTCAAGATCGAATCGGCCGATAGAAGAAGAATTAAAGAGGTCCGTGTCGAAATAAATAAAGATAATGTGCATGTTGCGAAAAAGTAGTCTTTGTACACTTATTCTATTTCTGGGTACTTTTTATAGTTGCAGGGAAGTTGCTGTTCCCAAACCAAAAGGTCATTTCCGGATCGATCTTCCTAAAAAAGAATATCTCCTTTATGACTATAAGCAAATAAAGAACGATGGCATGCCATTTTCTTTTGAATATCCTGTATACGGACAACTTTCATTTAAAGTTGAAAACAGGACTCAACCAGGATGGTTTAATATTGAATTCCCTCAATACCGGGCGAAAATATATCTTACATATAAGGACGTTAATAATGATTTTGAAGACCTTATGGACCAAACATACACAATGAACGTAAAAAACCACATTACAAAAGCTGACGCAATTAATGAGCAGGCTTTCAATAATAAGGAAAATAAAGTTTACGGAATTTTGTACGATCTTAAAGGCAATACTGCTTCTGCCGTCCAATTTTATGTTACTGACAGTGTCAGGAATTATCTGAGAGGATCTCTCTATTTTTCTACCGAGCCGGATGCAGATTCATTGGCGCCTGTAATAGAATTTTTCAGAGAGGATATCATTCATCTCATAGAAACTCTGAAGTGGAAAGAATAAAACTTATTAATTATCAATGGGTTGCATTACAAAACATTATCTAAATGAGTTCTCCATCCTGGGGGTGTGGAAAATAGAAGAGGATCTGGAAACTCTATTAAGTCTTGTTGCTCTTGATATTGAAGAGAAAAAAAAGTATAAAGGGTTCATGAGCAACTCCCGGAAACTTGAATTTTTAAGCGTAAGGGCTTTGCTGGCAGAACTAATAGGGAAAGAAACCAGTATCGTTTATAATAAAAACAATAAACCATTTCTTAAAGATGGGTCAAGGTTTATCAGTATCTCACACTCACACAAACTAACTGCTATACTATTAAGCACTAATGAAAAGGTAGGAATAGATCTTGAATACATGCGCTCAAATATTTCAACTTTAGCATTCAAATTTCTTAACCGCAGAGAAAAGATTACAAAGGAGAACAATAATCGAAGATATCATCTCTACCTTCACTGGTGTGCAAAAGAGGCGCTTTATAAAATTTGTGATAAAGAGGGAATAAATTTCAGAGACAACATTACAATTGAACCTTTTCAGCTTAACGAATCAGGGGAAATTAAAGGACAGGTTCATACCAATAAAATTAATGAATCGTTTGATCTGTTTTATTCTAAGTATGATAATTATGCGATAGTATGGACAAAAAAGAATTATGAAAGCATCTGATTTCCCCGGACAAAAGAGTATTGCTCTGCTTCTTGATCCCGACAAGACCAAAGGAGATTCACTTAAGAGCATTCTTAAAATTGCTGAAGAATGCCAGACTGACTTTATCTTGGCAGGAGGAAGCCTTACTTTTAACAAAATTGATAATCTGATCGATTCTGTAAAGCAACTTTCCTCAATACCTGTAATTCTTTTCCCGGGAAACCTTCTTCAACTTACACTAAAAGCAGATGCTATCTTGCTTTTATCACTGATTTCAGGACGAAATCCTGAATTACTGATTGGTAATCATGTTATTGCTGCCCCTCATTTAAAGGATGTTAAGGAAAAACTTATCTCTGTGGGATATATTCTGATAAACTGCGGTAAAAAAACATCGGTCGAATATATAAGCCAGACTGAAGCTATACCTTCCGATAAACCTGATATTGCTGTTGCTACAGCTCTTGCCGGGGAAATGCTGGGTCTTCAGATGATTTATCTCGAGGCTGGTAGTGGCGCCACAAATCCTGTTCCGGTAAATATCGTTAACTCAGTACGGGAAAATATTTCTATCCCTTTAGCTGTAGGCGGGGGAATTAAAAACAAAAATGAGGTAATGGAATTCTTCATGGCCGGCGCCAACCTTATCATTCTCGGTAATGGTGTTGAAAATAATCCAGACTTATTAACCGATGCCTGCAGGATAAGGGACGGATTCAGACTGAAGGGGGTTTAAAACTCAAACATACAACGAATTAGCCCCCTTTCAGGAGGGTTGGGGGGGGGGTTAAAATTACCGGTATAACTCAAACATAGGCTCTCCGGTACATGCATTTGGGTAAGGTACTTTACAAAGCGACGAAAGTGTTGCTGCAATATCTGTCATATTCACTTTTCTTGTAACTGTTGCCCTGTTCACTGTCCATCCATACCAAATTAACGGAACATGAGAATCATACTCATAAGGGGAGTTATGATTTGTAACATATTCTTCTTCCTTTTCAACCCATCCCGGGTTAAGCGTTACAATGACATCGCCTGATCTCTGTGGGTTAAAATTATTTATGATCTTTTTAAGATTCCCATTACCGAAATCGTTTGCTTCAAAAGCTGAATAGGGATATGCAGCTGCTACACCTGTAAACTGTACAAGAAAACGTGCAACTTTCTTCTGCACTTCATCAAGCGAAAGCCTTGCATCTTCGATTAGTGTTCTGTTTAGAAAAATCTGCCTTTCCGAATACCCTTTTATCCAGTCACCCTCACCATAAACCGCATTCAGATAACTTCGCAACAACTGCAAAGCCTGGTTCTGCTTAAAGTACCCTGCAGGAATCCGGTTGTTTTCAAGAACTGACGGAATCTCTGAAATGCCATGAGCAGCGGTAAAGTAGATAAGAATATTCTTCTTGCCAATACTGTCATTTAAATATGTCAGAAGGTTTTTAATCTCGTCATCGAGACGGAATATTGCATCTCCCATTTCAACAGAAGAGGGGCCAAATCTATGACCAATATTATCTGTAGCTGAATAACAAATTGAAAGATAGTCGGTAATATCATCTTTCCCAAGTCCCTCTTTTTCGATTAGCCTGAGCGCAAAATTTGTTGTTAACGAATTACCAAACGGGGTCTCCCTGAGTAAAGAATAATCATTTCTGGCATTAAAAATCCCTTTAGACCTCATCTTCTTAAGATCATATGGAAAATAATTCACTTTGTTAAAACCTCCTTCGAAACTATTTGAATCGGCAAGACAATCCGTATAATATGTTTCTGGTCTGAGCAGACTCCATGAACTATTCAGGTATGAGTCTGCAAACTTCATCGCATTAAAATCGTTAACCCATACGGGAAGAGAATCTAAGTAGTATGTACTCGACATCCAGGTACCGGTAGTATTATCAAACCAGTATGCACCATTTGCTGCATGCCCGGCAGAGAATATGGCTGAACTCTCTTTCAATCCTATTCCAAAAACTTTAGCCTTCTTGTTTGATGCCATCTCAAGTTCGTCCGAGAAGGTTGAAGCCTGAAGGTTTACGGGTGAGTGCATGCCTGATTCGAAACTTCCTCCTACCGGGTTTACCAATGCATCGCCTGTACAATAAATCAGTTCGTTTTTCAGAGGCAGATACCAGCTGTCGGAAGTAATCCCATGAGACGAAGGTTCTGTTCCTGTTGAGATCGTCGCATGTCCCGGAGCAGATTGGGTAAGCATATATTCGAAAGATGCACTCTTAAAATAGGTTCCCTCATTTATAAGTCTTTTTATACCATTCTCCCCAAGTCTGTCTCTGAACTTCTCAAGCTGATCGAACTTCAGTTGCTCCACCACAATGCCGATTACAAGACGCGGTTTGTCAGGTGGCAGATATGCTGCCTGACCTGGTAATTTTAACATAACAGAAACCAGCATAATGATTGCTGCAGATATCTTCTTCGTTACCTCTGTACTCTTCATATTTATCGAACCCTGATTTACTGAATTATGTATACAAATGATTCCCTTAAAAGTAAGGTGCAAAAATACTTGTTTTAATTACAGATACAAATGACGTAGCACTATTTAACAACAATAAACCTTGCCTTAAAGAGACTTTTTGAGGTAGTACTTGTAAAGACAACTGTATATAATCCACCGGACAACTTTTTTACATCAATAATAACAGGGACCTTTGTAAAAGCCTGAGTATTATAATCCGATATTACCATTCCAGCCTGGTTGATTATTCTGATGTTTACTGTTCCGGCAATCCCTCCCGGAAGAACTGCCTTAATCTCAGTTGTTGCCGGATTCGGATACAGAATAGGCGTTTCCGGATTTGTAGTATCAACACGATTGATAATTGGCACCAGGTTTACAACCAGATTAGTCTTTTGTTCTGGTGAAACCATGATATTACTGATAGTCATGGGTTGGTAACCAGGGGCAGAAAATGTCAGATTCCACAAGCCAGGGGCCAGAAGTCTGACAAAACTTCCTGTAATTATATCTGAATAGACCTGTGAGCTGTCTATGTCGTGGCCTGAGATAAATACTCTTGCAGATACCGGTGCAGATGAAATGGAATTTAATACAATACCATGAACTCCATATAACGCATTCTCAAGGTAGCCTACCAAAGAGTGCCAGTTATTCTGCCATAGAAGAGTTAATTGTGGAGCAGGAGTAATATACTGGTCATCCAGTTCAATGGTGACTTCGCGCCCCTGCAACTCAGATGTTACAAAATCCTGTCTTCCTCCATAAACTATGTACCAGACAGCACCACGGGTAATGCCATTATTCAAAAAATTCATATAAGCCGAACCAGCATAATAATGTACAGTATCGGCATATGCCCTACTGATATTATAAAACCAGATATCATCTGCATGAAGTTTTGATAACCATCTGTCCCATGGATAATTAACAACCTCTGCACCGGAATGGAAATTAGCAGAAATGACAAACTTATGGTTCCTCATAAATTTTATCATATCCCTTGTTTCTTTTTGCTGAACCTCAAGAGGTTGAAAAGGATCAGGGAAATTCCGGTTGAGATCAACTCCGTTTGCATTATATCTTATTGACGATGTGGATATTACATTACCAACCCTATATGTTCCGTCAGGATTTGCAAGCGGATTTATCCAGATTTCCAGATTATCAACAAGATTTTTAACCCTTGCATTAAGATTGTAATTTTTAAGCAGATAATCCGCGAGCCGGAGCATCAAAATATATCCGCCTGTTTCATCGCCATGTATTGTAGATGAGTAGAAGACTTCAGGTTCGTCTTCGTCTGTGCCGGCATTGTCGGATATTTTAAGAGCAAGGATAAGCCTGCCATTCACACTTGTACCAATTGTATCGAGATGACATAACGTAGGGTAAAGAGTACTGAAACTCTGCATAATGGAATCGTACTGGGAGTAGGTAGGATATTTGTCCCATTCCATAGCTTGATTTAAATTTTCAGCCGTTATAAGACCCTTATTGTCAGCTTTTTTAATTATCTTATAATCAAGATTTTGAAGTATAAACCATTCAACTGTACCTGGCGACAGGCTAATATGAATTAGTTTATCTTTGACTGATAAAATTGAAATATTACGGGTAAGAAAATCAACAGACTTGTTGTCAGAATATGGAATCGTTACTTCTGCCTGCCCATGCTGACTTACAATTTCTCTTAGCCTGTCATCATTGCTTATGTTCTGAGAGTAGCACCTTAGAGCAAAAAATTCAAGAACTATAAATAATATCAGGTAACGTCCTGTCATAAAGACTTTATACGTTAAACCTTATATGCATGATGTCGCCATCCTCAACTACATAATTTTTTCCTTCAACATAGAATTTCCCTGCTTCTTTACACGCATGCTCAGAACCAAGTGCTACAAAATCTTCATATTTCATCACTTCTGCTCTAATGAACCCTCTTTCAAGATCACTATGAATTACCCCGGCGGCCTTAGGTGCTGTCATTCCCTTTTTGATGGTCCAGGCTCTTATCTCCATTGGTCCGACAGTAAAAAAGGTCTGCAGGTTCAGCATTTTATAAGCAGATCTTACCAGTATATCTACTCCCGGCTCAGTTAAGCCTGCATCTTTAAGAAATGCCAGACGATCTTCTTTGTTTTCAAGCTCAGCGATTTCGGCTTCAATAGCTCCTGCAATAAGTATTATCTCAGCATCTTTCCCCTTTAGAAATTCTTTTACCCTCTCAACATGTATATTGCCTGACAGCGCTGATTTTTCATCTACATTGCACACATAGATTACAGGCTTCATGGTCAGAAGAAAAAGGTCGTCGAGATGTTTTTTATCTTCATCACGAATCTCAAGCGTTCGTGCATTATTAAAGTTTTCAAAATGATCTTTATACTGCGAAAGAACCTCTAATCCCTGTTTGGCATCTTTATCTCCAACTTTTGCAGCTCTTTCAAGCCTTTGTATTTTCTTTTCAACCGATTCAAGGTCTTTCACCTGTAATTCCAGGTCGATAGTCTCTAAATCGCGAACAGGATCTACTGAACCTTCAATATGAGGAAGTAATTCATCATCAAAGCATCTGAGAACATGAATCAGAGCATCTGTGTTTCTGATATCGCCAAGGAATTTGTTGCCAACACCTTCACCTTTGTTTGAGCCTTTAGCTAATCCTGGTATATCAACAATCTCTACTGTTACATGTACAATCCTGTCAGTAACCTGATGTTTTTCAAGCTCGTATAGCCTTGGGTCAGGAACCTGGACAATTCCCATATTTGATTTTGTTGCACTATAGGCAAAAGCATTTGTCTCCCCCTTAGTATTTGAGATACAATTAAATATAGTTGTCTTACCAACATTAGTTATTCCTATAATTCCGCATTGAAGAGCCATCGGGTATCAGTTTATTTCGTTTCGTGCAAATTTATCATAAATATGGGGATTATTCAATAGTAGAGTGCCTAGAGTGCCTAAAGTACTTAAAGTACTTAAACTTAAAGTACTTAAAGTTCTCCTTATCATATTGAAGATCTTTTCTTTTACTTTAGGCACTTTAGGCACTCTAAGTACTTTTCTTCTTATCTTTAAACCTTTAATCGATTTTTACATCTAAGAGCAAATATCAACTGCAATTGAGTATCATTAAGCCCGACGATAACATTACTGAAGTACTTAAGGTCGATCTGAATAAGGGATTCCGGCTTGTAGTTGAAAAATACGGTCAAAGGCTTTATTGGCATATAAGGAGGCTGGTAATTCTGCACGAAGATGCCGATGATGCCCTTCAGAACACCTTTATCAATGCGTGGAAAAGCATGGGAGATTTCAGAAATGAAAGCTCGCTTTATACATGGCTTTATACAATTGCCACCAACGAAGCGCTTACATTAATAAATAAAAGAAAAAGAAATGCGGCTATATCAATCGACGATCTTGGAAGCTATTTCGCAAACTCAAAGGAAGGCAGTACATATTTCGATGGTGATGAAGCACAGGTTAAACTGCAAAATGCAATCATGCAGCTTCCTGACAAACAGCGCATTGTATTTAATCTTAAGTATTTCGATGAAATGACATACAAAGAAATGAGTAAGATAACCATGACTTCTGAAGGAGCTCTTAAAGCATCCTATCATCATGCAGTAAAAAAAATTGAAAAAATATTGGGCGAAGATTAAACCTTTCCAGTTCCAAACTATCTAAATTAATAATGAAGAAATTAAGCGAAACAGCAAATAAAAATCCTTTCAAAATTCCTAAAAACTACTTTGAGGATTTTGACCGGAGAATTATCAATTCTACCTCCAGTCTTCCCAACAATGTCAAAAAGATCGGATTCTATGACAGATTCAAGCCCTATCTGCTGATAGCTGCATCTGTTACAATTCTTGTCTTCCTTAGTTTTGCAGCAATAAAACTTCTTGGACCGGATAAATCAAAAATGCAGTTATCAGAGGTTCTCAATACAGAATATTCCCAATCGTATATCAATGATATTGACATTCTTACGCTCGAACAAAATGCATCATCACTGGTTCTGGCAGACGAAGGACCTGATGTAAATAATACAGATATAATTGATTATCTATTACTTGAAAACATTGAAATAAACGATATTTATGAACAATTATAAATTCCAGACCATGAAAAAAGCACTGATATTTCTCCTGATTATTTTAACGCTGCCCAATATTCGTCTTACAGCTCAGAACACCAATCTTGAAAAACTGAATGCCTATAAGATCGGGTTTTTTACAAAGAAACTGAATCTTACTTCTGATGAAGCTGAAAAATTCTGGCCGGTATATAATGAATATCAGGCTCAAAAGAATCTAATTCAACTGGAAAAAATAAAGCTTATAAGAACCTTTAATCAGAGTGAGAGTACATTAAGCGATAATCAGGTAGCTGAAATTGGAGATAAATTAATAGCCTGTATCACTCAGGAATCTGCACTTGCAGTATCGCTCCATAAAAAATTAAAAGAGGTACTTCCTCCAGGCAAGGTAATCAGGTTTTACCAGGCTGAAAACCAGTATAAAGTTCAGCTTCTTAATGAGTTGCAAGGCACAAAACAACAACCCGGAGTAAATCAGAGACGTAACTTTTAAATTAAAAACTCATAAGCTCACCCCCTTTGTTCCCCATTTGCCTCCAGAGTATGGCTCCTCACGAAACGAGACCCCCAAGTCTGGTTCTTAAGCAGAGCCCTGTAATGAGGGGAAAATTAACTTAAAAATAGCGGGTTAAGTCTCCTCTGTTAACAGCAGGGGGTGAGTTCATGGAGTGGAGTGAAGTGAAGAAATAATCAGGTTTTAAAATTTCTTACAAAGTCTATTGACTTGGCAATTTCACTATACATTATCTTATCATCCTTTATAAAAGAAATATTTTCGCGATACGATTTAACTACTTCTTCAATATAATCCGAGGATCTGAGCGGTCTTCTGAATTCCAGTGCCTGTACTGCTGTGAACAATTCGATCGCAATAATTTTTTCAAGATTCTCCGCAACCCTTAATAATCTTGTTGCCCCATTTGCTCCCATACTTACATGGTCTTCCTGCTCATTTGATGAAGGTATTGAATCTACCGAGGAAGGGGTGCAGAGCTGTTTATTCTGACTAACAATAGATGCGGCAGTATATTGTGGTATCATAAACCCACTGTTCAATCCCGGATTGGCAACAAGAAATTCCGGAAGATCCCGCTGACCAGCTATCAATCTGTAAACCCTTCTTTCTGAAATGCTTCCTAACTCAGCAAGCGCAATGGCCAAATAATCAAAGATAAGGGCAAGTGGCTGTCCATGAAAATTTCCTCCGGATACTATAAGATCTTCATCGGGAAATATTGTCGGATTATCGGTTACAGAATTGATCTCAGTATGAATTACTGATTTTGCATGACTTATAGCATCTTTGCTCGCCCCGTGAACCTGAGGAATGCAACGGAAAGAGTAAGGGTCCTGCACATGCGCTTTTGTCCGTGAGATCAACTGGCTTCCATGGAGCATTTTTCTAAATGACTCGGCTGTACTGATCTGACCCTTATGTGGTCTGATAGTGTGAATAATACTGAAAAAAGGATCCAATCGTCCGTCATAAGCCTCGAGAGAAATGGCTGAAGTAATATCAGCAATTGCCGAAAGCCGTTCAGCCATGGTAATAATAATTACACCATAGGCAGCCATAAACTGAGTACCATTAAGAAGGGCGAGTCCTTCCTTAGACTTCAGTTCTACCGGAGACCAGCCAAATTTTTTCATAATAATTCCGGCTTCATATTTTTCGCCTTTATATCTCACTTCTCCCATACCCAGAAGCGGGAGAACCAGATGAGCCAGGGGAGCAAGATCACCTGACGCACCGAGAGATCCCTGTTCATAAACAACAGGACTTATGCCCTCGTTAAAGAAATCTATTAAACGTTGAACTGTAGCGACTTGTATTCCGGAGTTTCCCAGACTCAAACCATAAATTTTTAAAAGCAGCATGACACGCACAATTTCTTCTCTGACCTCAGTACCAGTACCACAAGCGTGCGACATAACAAGATTTTCCTGAAGCTTATTGAGTTGATCGTGACTTATCGTTTTATTATGAAGTGAGCCAAACCCGGTTGTAATACCATATATAGGTGATATATTGTTCTCAAGTTTACGGTCGAGATAATTTCTGCAATGGGTAATCAGATCTACAGATTCTTTTGATAAAGAGAGTTTTATATTATTTTCGATAATCTCATAAGCCTTTTCAACAGAGAGATCTTCAGGAGATATTTTATAAGTCATTATTAAGGAATTTAAATATTCTAAGCCAACAATCCGGTTCTTACTGTCTGTTTAAATTCAGTATTAATGAATACTTCTAGATCTGTTAAAAGTATTGTCTTTTGTTCCCCTGAAGACATATTCTTAATTGTTATGTTGCTATTCATTATCTCATCCTCCCCTGCAATAATAATATAAGGTATCTTTTTTGCATCAGCATAGGACATTTGCTTTTTAAGTTTTGCTGCATCGGGGTAATACTCGGATCGTACATTTGCCCTATGTAATTCTTCGAGAATTCCGAGCGCATATTTAGTTTCTTCGGCTCCAAAATTTAATACCAACACCTCAGTTGAGGATACTTTTAACTCATTAAAAAGATTCAGATGACTCAGAACATCATAAATTCGGTCGGCGCCAAAAGAGATACCAACGCCCGATACGCCTTCCATACCAAAAACACCAGTAAGATTATCGTAACGTCCACCACCACAAATACTTCCAAAACTAACATCTTTGGATTTAACTTCGATTATAGCTCCGGTATAATAATTTAATCCGCGTGCCAGGGTAAGATCGAGTTCGGTGTCGCATGATAATGTACTTCTATCAATTAAAGAGAACAGTCTCCTCATTTCAGATATACCTTTCATACCTGAATCAGACTGCGAAAGCAGATTCTCAAGCTTCGCCAGTTTTGTTTCAGTATTTCCGCTGAGTTTAAGGACAGGTTGTAGTTTGAATATTGCTTCTGCAGATAACCCCTTTACACCCAACTCAGCATTAACAGCCTCTATACCAATCTTATCCAGCTTGTCAATAGCAACAGTGATATCGGTAATTCTATCTGATTCACCAATATAATCTGCAATTCCGGAAAGAATCTTTCTGTTGTTGATTTTGGTAACAATTGAAATTTTAAATCTGGCAAAAATATCATCGACGATTTTAATGAGTTCATACTCATTTAATAATGAGTCGCTTCCGATTACGTCTACATCGCATTGGAAGAACTCACGGTATCTACCCTTCTGTGGTCTGTCGGCTCTCCATACAGGTTGAATCTGGTACCTTTTAAAGGGGAACACAATCTCATCGCGATGCTGTACCACATATCTGGCGAATGGTACGGTAAGATCGTATCTCAATCCCTTTTCACAAATCTTTGATGAGAGCTTCCCTGGTTCGTGTTTAAGAATTTCTTCATCACTTATAGATGACAGGAAATCACCGGAGTTAAGAATCTTGAACAAAAGCTTATCTCCCTCTTCACCATATTTGCCAAGCAAAGTTGAAAGATTTTCCATTGCCGGAGTCTCAATTGGCTGATATCCATATAATTTGAATACCTGTTTAATAGTTTCAAAAATATATTCACGTTTCAGCATCTCTTCTGTTGAGAAATCGCGGGTTCCTTTCGGTATGGATGGCTTTGAAGACATAGTCGGATATTAGAAGACTAAAGATAAAAGTAAAAAGACAAAAGTAT
>DATCHE010000113.1:0-2452 GCA_036508535.1 Bacteroidales bacterium
TCCAGGTAATGTTTCTGAGAAGTTCAATATGGCTTATCTGGCAATAAGAGGAAGCGGATCAGTAAATGGTGTAAGCCGTCTCCATGGAGAAGTCAGCCGGAATCTATTTGGACCACTCTTTCCAAAATGGCCAATAAATGAGGTTCCGGTTGGCCATATTACGAATGGGGTGCATATGCCCACATGGGACTCTAAAGAGGCAGATGACATTTGGACAAAAGCCTGTGGTAAAGATCGATGGCTGGGAATGAATAATTCAATTGGAAAAGATATACGCAAAATTACCGATGTAGAGCTCTGGCAGATGCGAACAAATGCGAATAAGGCGCTCATACATTTTGTTAGTGAGCACTTACCGAAACAGCTTCTGGGATCTGGTTATTCTCCCGATTCCGCCGAAAGGATAAAGAATTTGTTTGATCCTGATATTTTAACACTTGGCTTTGCCCGCCGTTTTGCAACCTACAAAAGGCCAAATTTATTACTTCATGATCCGAAACGTCTTCTCCGTCTATTAATTAATCCTAAGTTTCCAGTTCAACTCATCATTTCCGGGAAAGCTCATCCTGCCGATCAGGAGGGTAAGAACTTAATTAAAGAATGGATACAATTTATACGACAAAAAGATATCCGTCCTCCGGTAATATTCATCAGTGATTATGATATGCATATTTCAGAAAACCTTGTGCAGGGGGTTGATGTGTGGATCAATACACCGCGTCGCCCATGGGAGGCAAGCGGAACCAGTGGCATGAAAGTGCTGGTAAACGGGGGTATTAATCTCTCGGAACTCGATGGCTGGTGGGCAGAAGCTTACAGACCTGAAGTGGGTTGGGCCCTGGGTGACGGGAAGGAACATAGTGATGATCGGGCTATTGATGCTATTGAAGCCGAACAACTTTATACTATCCTTGAACAGCAGGTTATACCTGAATTCTATAACCATAATGAAAAAGGACTACCCACCACCTGGATTTCCCGAATGAGGGAAAGCATGTCACAACTTACACCTCAATTCTCTGCTGACCGGACAGTGAGGGAATATACAGAACAACACTATCTGCCAGCTGCTAAAGCATTTCTTGAGCGTACTGCCAATAAGGGTGAAATGGCAAAAAAAATAGCTGATAACCTTCATACTCTCGAAGGAAAATGGGATTCGATATATTTTGGTGAAGTAAAGGTTACAAATAACGATAACCAACATATGTTCAGCGCTCAGGTTTTCTTCAATGATATTAATCCGAAGATTGTACAGGTTGAGTTATTCGCAAATGGAATTAACGGGGAAGCTCCACTTGTTTTAAAGATGAACCAGGGTTCCAAACCAGAAGATAGTAAAAACGGGTATCAGTATAAAATATCAGTGCCTGCAACACGTCCGGAAGCAGATTATACTCTGCGGATAATACCAAATCTTCCGGGGGTTTTAACACCTCTTGAAACTGCATTGATTCATTGGCAGCATTAATCATTTCAGCATGGAAAATAAAACTTTAAAACAACAATATGAGATAGGGATGGTAGGTTTAGGCGTCATGGGACGTAATCTATTATTAAATATGGCTGATCACGGTTTCTCAGTTGCTGGTTATGACAAAGATCTTTCCCAGGTAGGAACTTTGCGGAAGGAAGCAGAGAAAAGGGATATTCACTGCACAGCCAATCTTCAGGATTTTATCTCAAGCTTACAATTACCCCGTACAATAATCTTACTTGTTCCGGCAGGTGCGCCGGTAGATTCTGTCATAAATGAATTGTCACCGCATCTTCAGAAAGATGATCTTATAATAGATTCAGGCAATTCATATTTTAAAGACACCGATCTGCGTACCATCAGGTTAAAAGAAAAAGGAATACTTTTTATGGGAATGGGTATATCAGGCGGAGAGGATGGAGCCAGACATGGCGCAAGTATTATGCCTGGCGGTCTAAAAGAAGCCTTTGACAGGGTAAAGTCTGTCCTTGAAGCCGTATCAGCAAAAGTTAATGGTGAACCATGCGTTACATATTTAGGACCCATGTCAGCCGGTCATTTTGTGAAGATGGTTCATAAGTGATAGAGAGTTTCTTAACTTATCTTCTGACAGACAGGGCTTAAAACTATCGTTTGATTAATGATAAAATTAGGGAGGTACAAAAGATGAATTTAAAAGAGATTATAACAACTGCAAAGGCATTGGTTGCAAACGACAAGGGTCTGCTGGCAATGGATGAAAGTAATCCAACCTGCAATAAAAGATTTGCAGCTGCAGGTATTCCTCAAACCGAGGAGTTCCGCCGTAACTATCGGGAAATGATTATAACAACTCCTGGGCTGGAGAAATGTATTAGCGGTCTTATACTCTACGACGAAACTATCAGACAGAAGAAAAAAGATGGAACTTTATTTATTAAAGCCATCAACGATATGGGAATCATTGCCGGAATCAAAGTTGATGCTGGCGCAAAG
>DATCHE010000114.1:0-22028 GCA_036508535.1 Bacteroidales bacterium
ATTCTTCCTCATTTCCATATTCCTTTACAGAGTGGCAGCAATAAGATCCTCGGTCTGATGCGAAGAAGGTATACCAGAGACGTCTTTGCCGACAGAGTAAATAAGATAAAGAATAAAATTCCTCTTGCAGGCATTGGGGCAGATGTAATTATCGGATTTCCCGGAGAAAATATTTCCGATTTTGAGGATACTTACACATTTTTATCAGAATTGCCTCTCTCCTATTTTCATGTTTTCACTTTTTCCGAAAGACCCGATACAATTGCAGAAAAGCTTCCCGGAAAAGTTGATTACGTGGAAAAGGAAATGAGACGAAAAAGGCTTGTCGATCTTTCAGAAAGCAAAAATCAGGAATTTATGAATTTAAATACCGGCAAGTCTTCGGAAGTCTTATTTGAAAAAACGCGGAGTGAAGGATTAATTACCGGCTTTACATCAAATTATATAAAAGTTGAACATCCCTGGCAACCGCTATTAGCCAGTAAGATAAAAAAAGTAAAATTAAAAAGCATTTCACCAACAGGTAAAATGTGTGTTGAACTAATTGACTAGCTATGCTGAATTTGCGAGATATTACTATTGAAATTGTAAAAACTGCCCGGGAAACGGGTGCATTTATACTGAAAGAATCTGAAAAATTTGATCTCAGCCGGACTGAAACCAAAGGATTGAACGATTTTGTCAGCTATGTTGATAAAGGAGCTGAGAAGATGATTGTCGAAAGATTAGGCCATCTGCTTCCTGAAGCCGGATTCAAAACAGAAGAAGGAACCATTGAGAAGAGCGGTATCAGATATTGCTGGGTAGTAGATCCTTTAGATGGAACCACTAATTTTCTTCATGGGCTTCACCCGCATGCTATAAGTATAGCTCTAATGGAATACAATGAAGCTATTGCAGGAGTTGTTTATGAAGTCGGTGGAAATGAAATATTTACAGCATGGAAAAATGGGGGAGCATGGCTTAATGGTAAGCCAATTCATGTATCAAAAGCAACAAACCTTGCGAGTAGTCTTGTAGCAACAGGTTTTCCTTACAGCGATTTCACTCAACTCGATGAATATATGAAGTTGCTTACGCACCTCTGTAAACATTCCCAAGGAATCAGAAGACTTGGATCGGCAGCAATTGATCTTGCTTATGTTGCATGTGGCAGATTTGAAGTGTTTTATGAGTATGGACTTCACCCCTGGGATGTCGCTGCCGGTATCCTACTCGTTAGGGAAGCAGGTGGAAGTGTTAGTGATTTCTCTGGTAATGAGAAAAATGTTGAAGGAGAGGAAATTGTTGCTGCAAATAGTCTCGTTTTCAGAGAAGTCTTGGAAATTGTAAGTAAATTTATGAAGAATTAGGCCAATAATTTTAGATGGGAGCTATCGGATACTATATTTTCTATGGAATAGACTGGATTGTGACTCTTCTGCCACTCCCTGTTTTATATATCCTTTCTGACTTCATATACCTTTTACTTTATTATTTTCCTTCGTATCGCAAAGATATCGTCTCAACAAATCTAAAAAACTCATTCCCCGAAAAATCATCTGCAGAACTTAAAGAGATAGAGAAAAAATTCTACAGGCATCTGGCAGATATGTTTATTGAGACATTCAAGCTTACGCACATGTCTATTAAGGAGCAGAAAAGGCGATTCACATATTCCAATCTGGAAATAATAGACAAACTCCGCGAGGAAAAGCGCGATATAATTGCTGTTCTTGGTCACTATAATAACTGGGAATGGCCAACCCTTCTTCCATACTACCTTAACTACAAGACTATAATAATCTATAAACCTTTACAAAATAAGTACTTCGACAGGTATATTTATAACCACAGATCAAAAGATGGCATAGTACTTACTCCAATGTCTTTCATAATCAGAGAAATAGTCAACAATAAAAAGAACAATATAAATACGCTTTCAGTTTTTCTTACTGACCAAACCCCTATAAAAAGTGAAATCCAGTATTGGACTACCTTTTTGAATCAGGATACACCGGTATATATCGGTGTTGAAAAAGTGGCATCAAAATACGATATGGCTGTAGTTTTCTTTCATATTCAAAAAATAAAACGCGGACATTACAACCTCGATATAGAACTTCTGTTTGACCATACAGCAGGCCTCCCTCAGCATCTGATTACAGATACACATGTAAGGCGGCTCGAAGAGATTATCAGAGAAAAACCTGAATTCTGGCTTTGGACTCATCGCCGATGGAAGCATAAAAAGCCGGCTGAAAATGAATAAAACAATTATCGTCATACTAAACTGGAATGGTCTTGAATTCCTGAAAATGTTTCTTGGGTCTGTAATAAAGCATTCCACGAATAGCGAAACATCAGTTTGTGTTGCAGATAATGGTTCAACTGATGGTTCACCAGAATGGGTTGAAGCAAATTTTCAGGAAGTAAGGCTCATCAGACTGGATAAGAATTGGGGGTTTGCAAGCGGTTATAACCTGGCGATTAACCAGCTGAATGCAAAATATTTTGTACTTCTAAATTCAGATATTGAAGTCACGGAAGGGTGGCTGCAACCTCTTGTCAGTTACATGGATAGGAACCCTGATGTTGCCTCCTGTCAGCCGAAGATTCTCTCTTACTACAGGAAAGATTATTTTGAGCACGCCGGGGCAGCAGGATGCTTCATCGATAAATTCGGATATCCGTTCTGCCGCGGTCGGATTTTTGATAAAATTGAAAAAGATACAGGACAATATGATTCACCTACTGATATCTTCTGGTCTACCGGTGCATGTATGATTGTGCAAAGTGATGTCTGGAAAAAATGTGGCGGGTTTGACGATATGTTCTTTGCTCATATGGAGGAGATTGATCTGTGTTGGAGGTTCAACAAAGCAGGATATCGTGTAAGTTTTGTTCCCGATTCTGTTGTCTATCATATTGGAGGTGGAACGCTTAATTACAATTCCCCTTTTAAAACATATCTGAACTTCCGCAACAGTCTCTTTCTCCTTTATAAAAACCTGCCTGACAATAAATTACATACAATTCTGTTTTTACGACTCCTTTTAGACGGGTTGGCAGCAATCAGGTTTCTTTTTAAACTTGATTTCAGAAGTATTAAATCCGTTTGGAATGCACATATTGATTTTTATAAAAAGGCAAGTGAACTTCGATTAAAAAGAAAAAATGTGAAAAGAGAGGAAGTTAATCAAACTCCAAAATATATTATGAACAAGAGCATCGTTTTTGAGTTTTATATTAAAGGCAATAAAACATTTAACAGCCTTAATATGAAAAATTGATTAAAATGAAAAAATACCAAATGATTATATTTTTTATCATAGCACTCTCAATTTATTCGCTGGCAAATTTTTACATATTTATTAAAGGATATAATGCTTTGCCGGTTCTTCATAACAACAGATTGATTTATTCTATTGCCTTCATTTTCATTTCTGTTGTTTTCATAGCCGCGAAAATTATTGAATCAAAACATTCTTCAATTCTGACAGACGTACTTAATATTATGGGAGGCTTCTGGCTGGCCTACATGCTTTATGGATTTCTTTTTTTACTTGTTTCCGACATCCTTTTTCTTGGTTTAAGAATTCCCGGAATTTTAAGCGGCCCGGATGTTTTAATCTTCCGTAAATGGGCCTTTATAAGTACCGTGTGTTTGTCAACTTTGCTGATAGCAGGTGGCTTTATTAATGCAATAATACCAGTTGTTAAACAATATGATATTACAATAAATAAATCGGCCGGGGAAATTAAAACACTGCGGATTGCAGCAGTATCGGACATTCATATTGGTAGCATCATTAGAAAAAGAAGTCTGAAAAAAATGTCAGGTATGTTAAAAGCATTGAAACCTGATGTTGTTCTTCTCTTAGGTGATATAGTTGATGGTGAAATAGGCCCTGTTATGAGAGGTGATCTTCTCCAGTATTTCATCCGCCCGGAGAGTACTGATGGCCTATATGCCATAACGGGTAATCATGAATTCATTGGAGGAGCTGCTCGTACTATTCCATATATAGAAAGTAAGGGTATACGAATATTAAAGGATGAAATAGTTGTGTTGGAAGGTGGTATTCAATTGATTGGAAGGTTAGACAGAGATTCACGAAGATTCTATGGAAAAGAAAGGATATCACTAGAGGAACTGATGAAGCAGGCTGATACTACAAAACCTGTTATTCTGCTCGACCATCAGCCTTTCAATTTGGATACAACCGCTAAATATGGCATCGATCTTCAACTTTCAGGACATACGCACAATGGGCAGATGTGGCCTTTGAATTTTGTTACAGCAAAAATATATGAATTGAGCTACGGTTATCTGAAGAAAAGGAATACTCAATTTATTGTTTCGTCCGGTTATGGTTTATGGGGACCTCGCGTCAGATCAGGAAGCAGATCTGAAGTTCTCCTCATCAATATTAAATTTACAGGTCCGGAAGCCTCTGCAGAATAACTATCATAGCAGATCATAGATCTTCTCAAGCTTTATCCCTCTTGATCCTTTTACAAGAATGGTGTTACCTTGTACAGATTCCTTCTTAAGAAAATCAATAAGCTTATTTACATCGAAAAATGATTTGAAGCCGGTTTTAGAAGAAGCCTTCTGAAATACAGGACCTACCAAAAATGCCTTTTCAATTTTATAAGACTGCAGTTCATTTAATAATTTCAGGTGTTCCTCTTCACTCTTTTCGCCTAGTTCAAGCATATCTCCCATAATTACAAGTTTATGGGGAGCCTGGAGTACAGAAAACGATTCGAGCGCCAAATGCATACTGGTTGGGTTAGCATTATATGAGTCACAAATAAGAGTATTGTTTTTTGTAATTTTGATCTGCGACCTGTTATTTTCCGGGTGATAGTTTTTAACGGCATCGGCGATATCTGTCATTTCAACATCAAAAAATAAGCCGGTAGATATTGCAGCTTTTAAATTCTCGATATTAAAGTTTCCAAAAAGATTGGTGCTGATATTATACGTATGATGCTGATATGTTACTGCTAATTTTATATTAAGGTTGGAGGGAACGGGTTCTACCAAAAGCTCAGCCCCGGTAGGGTCAGAAAATGGAACAGCCCTGTTGATGATCTTGAATATTTTTTCAGTCAGCAGTGGGTTTTTGTCGTTATAAAAAGCAATTCCATTTACTTTTCGGAGATGTTCATAAAGCTCAGTCTTTGCTTTTATTGCACCATCAAATGATCCAAAACCTTCTATATGAGCAGTGCCAATGTTTGTAATTATTCCATAATCAGGTTTTGCTATAAGGCATAATGTTCTTATCTCGCCAATATGACTTGCACCCATTTCGATTATCAACATTTCGGTTCCCTTAGGCGCTGATAAAATTGTAAGAGGAACTCCGATATGATTATTAAGATTCCCTTTTGTATAGTGAACCTTAAGCTTTTTTGCCATGATTGCTGCAAGAAGTTCCTTGGTGGTTGTTTTCCCGTTAGTACCGGTTATAGCAAGTACGGGGATTCTCATCGCCTTTCTGTGGAATGAAGCCAGAGCCTGTAATTCAAAGAGACAGTCATCAACCAGGATTGTTTTTTCTGTTTCAAACTGAGGGTCATCAATTACAGCCCATGAAGCACCTTTTTCCAATGCCTCTGAAGCAAATTTATTTCCATTATAATTTTCGCCCCACAGTGCAAAAAATATCTCGCCTTTTCTTACTGCTCTGGAATCGGTTGTAACTCCGGTAGATTCTACAAAGAGTTTGTATAGTTGTTCTGTTTTCATGTTTTAAAAAAATGCCTCATTATGATAACATAATGAGGCTATACAGTCAGTCAAAAATATTTTAGTTGCCTGAAGGACTTCCAACCCTGATCATAGCACATCTGAAACCGATGTCGTCACGTGAGCCTTCCTGATCGAGGAATCTTCTTGTTGATGGATTAAGCCAATAAGCTCTGTCTTTCCAGGATCCACCTTTATAGACACGGGCATTATCGTTAATAAGAGTTACATAATCTGTATTACCTTCCTGAGCATACATTCTCAGTGAACCTTTTTTACCATCTTCTGTTGTCCAATCTGCAGCAGCAGGTATTGCTGACTGAAGATCACCATCATTGAAGTTTCTGTAATCACCTTTCTGATAGTTATCCCTGTTTGCTACATTAAGATCTTTTACAGTATCTATATAAAGTCTTCCAAGTTTGTCTTTTCCCACAATTGCTCCATTAGCATCTCTTCTGGTATCGGTGTAGACGTTACCTCTGAATGGATTAAAACCATCAACATCTTCTGAGGTAAGAGGACGATAAACATCCTGCACCCATTCATTTACGTTTCCTGCCATACAATAAAGTCCGTAGTCGTTCGGCCAATAAGACTTAACATCTACAGTAATACTCCCATTATCGTTAAGTCTGCCGGCAACTCCCATCATGTCTCCTCTGGCACGAACAAAGTTTGCCATCATCTCACCACGATTTTTTTCATTTGAATTCCTTACGTTGTGACCGTTCCATGGATATATCTTTCTTTCATAAATCCTTTCTTCATAAGTATTTCCTCTGAGTGAATAGGCAGCAAATTCCCATTCTGCTTCTGTTGGAAGCCTGTAGCTTGGCAACATGACCCCATCTTCAAAGTTAGTCCGGCGCTCGGTCTGATTTGGATTAACACTTTCGCGTAGTTGATTTACCACACCTTCGTAAAGGCCTGCAAGATATGCTTCTGTATTAAAGTTTTTCTCATTTAACTGCTCAGGGTCCGGATTAAGTTCGCCTTCGTTAATAAGAATCTGTTCATTAACTCTGTCAGTTCTCCATGCACAAAAATCATTCGCTTTGAGCCAACTTACACCTACAACCGGATAATTATTATATGAAGGATGTCTGAAATAATACTGTACATAAGGATCGTTAAAACCCATCGGACTTCTCCAGACAAGTGTATCAGGAAGTGCATTTCTGAAAACTTCAGGGTAATCTACATAAACTTTCCGTAACCAGTAAAGGTATTCGCGATAGTCAACATTCTTAACCTCTGTTTCATCCATATAAAATGATGATACAGTTACTGTTCTGGGTTGATTATTCCAGTCGAACAGAACATCCTGTGATACCTGTCCCATTGTAAAACGTCCTCCTTCAATGAGTACCAGGCCCGGACCTGTTTTCTGATCAGCGCCAAGAGTAACTTCAAATCCTCCATTATCAGGATTATTATACTCCCAACCCGTTGCAGTGGAAACAGTGTCTCCTCCTCCTTTTTTCTTAAATATACAGGAGGTGAATAATAGAACAGAAATTAGAACAACTGTTAAGACTCTGAATTTATACATAACTTAATAAGTTTTATAGCTTATAAGAACACCCAAATATAATAATTTATTTCTAAACAACACTTTTTTTTACTTCTTCAAAAATAACTACAATTTAGGGAATTTTATTGTTTTGTTTAGATATTTTTTATCAACACTATTTAAACTGAAAGCTAGTCCTGTCTGATGAAGAAGCGAAAAAGGCATTAAGCTGTTTCCCGATAACATATTAAAACGATAATTGTAAAAAATATTCAGTTTACCTGTTTTGAGCGAAAAACCAGTTTGAATATTCGTGTTTTTAGCATTGTCCTTAATGAATACTGCATTAAATGACAGATAATTACTTTCTAATACTGCTCCTGCTGCTACAGATAACAATCTGCTCTGGGCTGTTAGAAAGGCTACAGGTCTGACCTTAAGATTATTCTTTTTTTGAATATTGAAGTCACCTGACAGATGAAGATTAAGTTTACGTTTAAGTCTTTCATCCTGGAGTCCGGTTCCAGATAGATCCGGCTCTGCCAGGTGATTAATTGAGAACCCACCAAGAAACTTTCCTGAAATTAAAAGGAACCCTGCACTCATGTCGAATATTGTTTGTCCTGAGTTTGTAAGATTTTCAGAAGAAGGAATTGAAACACCTCCAAGAGGATCGATCTGGTCTGGCAAAACCGATTTTTCAAAGCTAAAGCCACGGTGATAAATCGAAGCCGAAAGACCCGCATTAATGAAAAGGTCTTTACCTGCCTGAAGAAAATAGGCATAAGAAAATCCTCCCTTTAAATCATTAATAATCCCTCCCAGATAATCATTTGAGAGATAAAATCCGGCTCCTCCGTGTAATGCTGAAAAGTAAGAATCATAAGAAAAATAAACTGAATGAAGATTATAACTATTACCAGGATAAAAGTTAAGATATGACAATCTTAATGTTCCGTCTCCTTCCATACCTGAAACTGCCGGATTAGTGGCCATTAACATCTGATAACCCGGACCGGGATCTGTTTCCTGTCCAATACAATCAATGTACGTGACAATCAAAAAAATAACTAAAATACTATAGCTCTTTAACATGTAATAGATTACTGCAATATCAACGTAATGTTATCGTTATTATTTTAATCTGTAATAATTTACAAAAAAACAAAATTAGTTAGTAAACAAAAAGTACATTTCTATCTTTGCCTGGAATAATGAGAAGAATCCTTCAAATATTGCAGTTATATCTGATATTTCTGCCAATAGGCCTTAGCGCACAGAACTCCAAAGATAGTTATTCAGCATCTTCTGTTCTGGCTACAGGTGAATGGTTCCGTATTGCAGTATCTTCCGACGGGATTTACAGGATTGATTATTCCAAACTAAAACAGCTTGGCTTGAAATATCCTTCAAACCCAAAAATATTTGGTAACAATTTTGGCCAGTTATCTTATTATAACGACGATCCAAAACCTGACGATCCAATTGAGTTATCAATATTTATCTCCGGAAATGATGAGACTCTCGATGAAGGTGAATATATTCTGTTCTTTGGGAAGGGTCCAAACAAATGGAATTACAATGTTAATTCAAAGGAGTATGACTTCCTCCGGCACAATTATTCCGACTCAGCATATTACTTCATCACTTCAGGTTCTTCCCCTGGTAAACATATTAAAACAGCTCCTAACCCTTCTCTGTCAGTAAATTACTATTCATCAAAATCAGATGCATTGTATATTCACGAACTGGAAAGTGAAAATCTAATCAAATCCGGCAGAGAATGGTTCGAACCTGTTTCAACTCTGAAAGGATTAAGTATAAACCCGGGCTTTACCAGCTTATTAACATCCGAAAAAGTAAAATACAGTATCAGGGTAGCTGCAAGGGCATCTGTTCCGACCATTTTCAGACTATATGAAGGAGAATCGATGAAGAAAAGTATTCAGGCAGAAAGCGTTAACCTTTTTAATACTACCGGCACCTATGCCCAGATCTCTTCCGATACAGGTTCAGTAATTGCCGGATCAGCATCACCTGTCTATGAAATCAGATTCTATAACAATGGTGAGTCAAGTGCCAAAGGTTGGGTCGATTGGGTGAAGCTTCAGGGACGAAAATCAAATACATTTACCGGTCAGGTTATGCAATATAGTGATTACAAAACCGTTGATCCCGGAAGGGTAACAGGATTCTCAATCCGTGGGCAGGTTAATGATGCAACAGTCTGGGATATTTCTGACCCAATAAATACAAAGCAAATTCAGTTAACACGAACGGGAGACAGTATAACATTCAAAACTCCTACTGATACTCTTAAAACATTTATTGCATTTACCCAGTCCAACACAATAATTCCTTCTATTAAATCCACCGCAGTACCTAACCAGAACCTGCATTTGTCAGATCCTGCTGATATGATTATTCTTACTCACCCTTTATTCAGAGAATATGCTCAAAAACTTGCAAACATCCATCTGAAAAACAGTGGTCTTATATCGCTGGTTTTCACACCAGAACAGGTATATAATGAATTTTCGGGCGGAATACCGGATATAGCAGCAATAAGAAATTTTCTCAGGATGAAGTATCTGAAACAGAAAGGCACAAATCATCCCCTGAAATATCTGCTGCTTTTTGGTGATGGTTCGTACGAAAATAAGACTCTCCCCCCGAATAACCCAAATTTCATTCCCACATATCAGTCGCAAAACTCAAATGTGTATGTCTCTTCTTTCACCTCAGACGATTTCTATGGATTACTCGACAATGGAGAGGGAGAGGCAGATGGTACAGAAGATATCGGAATTGGCCGGTTGCCAGTTTCAGATACAAGTCAGGCCGGCAATATGCTCTCAAAGATCAGCAGATACCTCGATCCGGTTA
This sequence comes from Bacteroidales bacterium, assembly GCA_036508535.1. Lineage (GTDB taxonomy): Bacteria > Bacteroidota > Bacteroidia > Bacteroidales > VadinHA17 > LD21. The sequence goes on from DATCHE010000114.1 coordinate 10,146, forward strand.
ACATGGGGGATTGGAAAAATGTTATCTGTCTAACGGCCGATGACGAGGATGGCAACGTCCACATGTCTGATGCTGAAGGACTTGCTACACTTCTTAAGGATAGCGTGCCCTCTTTTAATGTTCAAAAGATTTATCTTGATGCTTTCAGACAAACAACAACAGTAAATGGTCAATCTTATCCGGAAGTAGAGAAAGCAATAAATGACCGTATAAATTCAGGATGTCTGATTTTTAATTATACCGGTCATGGTAACGAAAATGGCCTTGCAGCAGAAAGAGTTGTTAAAACAGAGGACATTAACTCCTGGAAAAACGGTGGTAAGCTTCCTCTTTTTATTACAGCAACTTGTGAATTCAGCCGTTTCGATGATATTGAAGTAAACGTATTAACCAAGGAGATGACCGGAAAGACTTCCGCAGGGGAAATGGTGCTGTTGAACAAGGATGGTGGTGGAATTGCGCTGATGTCCACCACGCGTGTTGTTTACTCAGCACCAAATTATTTTCTGAATAAGAATATATTAGATGCTGCCTTCGATCTTGACGAAAACGGTAACACAATGCGATTAGGCGATATAATGAGAATTGCCAAAAACAATTCAGGCAGCGGTGCAAATAAAAGGAATTTTACCCTTCTTGGCGATCCGGCGTTAAAACTAGCATATCCCTGGCATGGTAATATAATTACAGATTCCATTAATAATATTTCTGTTGCAGATAAAATTGACAGCCTGAAAGCTCTTTCGGTGGTTACTGTCTCTGGTCACATAAATGACAAGAATAAAAACCTGATGAACACATTTAACGGAGTTATTACACCATTGGTGTTTGATAAACCAGGTAAAGTAAAAACACTGGCAAACGATGGCGGACCTGTCATGGAATTTGAACTCCGGAATAACATACTTTTCAGCGGAAAGACAATGGCAAAAAATGGCAGATTTTCTTTCACTTTTATTGTTCCAAGGGATATTGATTATTCTTTCGGCCCCGGAAAAATAAGCTATTATGCCAATGATTTAACTAAAGATATGAATGGTAGTTTTTACAATATAATTGTTGGTGGTTTCTCTAACGCAGCCATTAAGGACACATCTGGTCCTGATATAAAATTATATCTGAACGACACACTCTTCAGAAATGGGGGGATAACTGATAATAATCCTAAGTTACTGGCAATCATCGAAGATATAGGCGGAATAAACACAACCGGATCAGGTATAGGCCACGATTTAACAGGTTTTATTGATAATGATCTTAACAGGTCTTTTGTGCTCAATGACTATTTTGAAAATGATTTTGATAATTATAAAAGAGGAAGAATTACTTATGGGTTATCTGGTTTAAGTGGAGGTAGTCATACCCTTACTCTTAAAGCTTGGGACAATTTTAATAACTCCTCAGAAAAGACAATATTGTTTCTGATCGAAACCGGAAATAATTTCATACTTAAAAATCTGCTGAACTATCCAAACCCTTTCCTTTCGGAAACCAGGATCATTGCGGAGCACAACAGGCCTGAAACTGAACTGAATGTAACAATAAATATTTTTAATCTGAATGGGAGGATAATTAAAATTCTTAAAGTCAGTGTTCCTCCTACCGGTTATACTCTCCCTCCTATTGTTTGGGATGGGAATGATAACGGAGGAATGAGAGTGGGAAAGGGCATTTATCCTTATACTGTAATTGTAACTACCGAAAATGGTGAAACTACAAGAGCCTCAGGCCGTATGATCATTTTATAACATCTACACAATAAGAGGGCGAATTTTTTGTTTTATATTTGCAAATTCTAAGAATGAAAATTTATATATGAGAAAAAATACAGGTGCAACATTGATATTCCTGTTAGTCCTGGGGGCTAATACAGAACTTTTTTCACAGCTAAACCCGATTCAAACCGTGGTTCCGTTTCTAACAATTGCGCCGGATTCGAGAGCCGGAGCAATGGGCGATGCAGGCGTTGCAACCTCTGCTGATGTATACAGTATGCATTGGAATCCTGCAAAATTTGTATTTATCGACGGCGAGAGTGGTGTTGGTGTATCGTATGCTCCATGGCTCAGAAATCTTGTCCCGGATATTAATATCGCTTACCTTACAGGTTTCAAAAGACTCGATAGCAGGCAGGTTTTAAGTGCCAGTCTGCTTTATTCATCGCTCGGACGTGTTCCGTTAACAGATGAATTCGGAACTCCAATACGTGATATCAATCCAAATGAATTTGCAATAGATGGAGCCTATTCCAGGTTATTTACAGATAATCTGTCGGGCGGAATCGCTTTCAGGTTTATCTATTCAAACCTCACAAGCGGATCTTATGCCGGAGGTAGTGAAACAAAACCGGGAATCTCATTTGCAGCTGACATCTCAAGCTATTATCAAAAGGACATTACTCTCTTAAGTAAAGATGCCTTACTTGCTTTCGGTGTTAATTTCTCCAATATAGGCTCAAAAATGAGTTACTCAGATTCTCAAATCGCTGATTTTATTCCAATGAATATGCGACTTGGAACATCCACCACTATTAAGCTTGACGCATACAATAAAATTACAGCTACTATTGACCTCAACAAGCTTCTCGTACCAACCACTCCCGTCAGGGATGTCACAACAGGTGAGATTATAGCAGGTAAAGATCCAAATGTTGGAGTGCCTCTTGCAATATTCCAGTCATTCTATGATGCCCCGGGGGGGTTTAAAGAGGAACTCCACGAGATAACCTATTCCTACGGTTTAGAATATTGGTATAATAATCAGTTTGCAATCAGAGGGGGGTATTTTCATGAGAATGAGACAAAAGGAAACCGGAAATACTTTACTGCAGGTGCAGGTTTCAGGCTTAAAGTGTTTACTCTCGATTTTTCCTACCTCATGCCGATGGCTCAAAATCATCCTCTGGCACATACATTGCGATTTTCACTGTCTTTCGATTTTAACGCTTTGAGAAACGCAAACAGGTCTCAGGGATGAATATCAGGATAGGCCAGGGTATTGATTTTCACCGACTTGAAAAAGGATTGAATTTATGGTTGGGGGGAGTCAGTATTCCTTCTGAAAAAGGATGTGTGGCTCACTCCGATGGTGATGTTCTCCTTCATGCAATATGCGATTCTATGCTTGGTGCAGCAGGACTCAGAGATATTGGCTATTATTTCCCTGATACAAGTTCAGAATTTAAAGACATCGACAGCAAAATACTTCTCAAAAAGACATTAATTCTTATAAAGGAAAAAGGATTCAGAGTTATTAATATCGATAGTACGGTATGCCTCGAGAAGCCGAAAATATCTCAATATATTTCAGAAATGAGAATAGTAATTTCGGAAATAGTTGAAACAGATGCTGAAAACGTTTCAATAAAAGCTACCACAGCTGAAAAGCTCGGATTTATTGGCAGAGAAGAAGGTGTTATTGCAATGGCTGTTGTTCTTCTTTCAAAATAAGGAATTTAAACATAGAGATTCTTAGGATTATAACCCCCTTCCCAACCTTCCCCCAGGGGGGAAGGAGCATCATTTCCCACTTGGCGTAAAAGCCTCATCAATTATCATATCATCAGCGATATACGGCACAGTTACTTTAAGACCCGGAGTTCTTTCCATTTCCCTTTTCAAAGTAAAAATTGCTTCTTTATTCCTTGCCCAGCTGCGACGCGCAATCCCATTATTAACATCCCAATGAAGCATGGTCCGGAGTTTGTTTTGTGTATCGGAAGATCCGTCAAGCAGCATTCCAAAGCCTCCGTTAATAACCTCACCCCATCCTACTCCGCCTCCATTGTGCAGTGATACCCAGGTAGCTCCCCGGAATGAATCGCCTATTACATTATGAACTGACATGTCAGCAGTGTATTTCGATCCATCATATATATCGGAGGTCTCTCTATACGGCGAGTCGGTACCTGACACATCATGATGGTCCCTTCCGATCACAACCGGAGCCGATATATTTCCTTCTTTGACAGCATTATTAAAAGCATCGGCGATTGCTATTCTTCCTTCTGCGTCGGCATATAATATTCTTGCCTGAGAACCGACTACCAGTTTGTTTCTGCCTGCTTCTTTTATCCATTTAATGTTATCCGCCATCTGCATTTTAATCTGATCGGGCGATTTTTCCATTAATTTTTCAAGTGTCTCGGTTGCGATTTTGTCAGTAGATACTAAATCAGCAGGATCATTAGAACAGCAAACCCATCTGAATGGACCAAATCCGAAATCAAAGCATAATGGCCCCATAATATCCTGAACGTAAGAAGGATACCTGAACTCTCCATTGGAACTCAATACATCAGCTCCTGCCCTCGAAGCTTCAAGCAGGAAAGCATTTCCATAATCAAAAAAATAGGTCGCGTTTGTTGTGTGCCTGTTAATAGCCTTAACCTGTCGGATAAGTGAATTTTGCACAGCCTCCTTAAACTTTTGAGGGTTTTCGGACATCATAAGATTAGATTCCTCAAAACTCAGACCGGCAGGATAATATCCGCCAGACCATGGATTATGAAGTGATGTCTGGTCTGAGCCCAGATCAACTTTAATATTCTCATCTGCAAGTTTTTCCCACAAATCAACAATATTACCTTCATAGGCTATTGAAACAACTTCTCCTGCTGATTTTGCTTTTCGGAGTCTCCTGATAAGTTTATCCATATCTGAAAAGACTTCATCGACCCATCCCTGAGAATGCCTGGTGTGAATAGCCATAGGGTTCACCTCTGCGATAACTGAAATAATACCTGCAATTCCGGCAGCTTTAGGTTGTGCGCCCGACATTCCTCCGAGTCCGGACGATACAAACAATTTGCCACGTAACCCCTCACCCGACCTGCTTATCATCCGGCCGGCATTAAGCAGAGTTATTGTAGTTCCGTGTACAATCCCCTGAGGTCCGATGTACATATACGAACCGGCTGTCATCTGGCCGTACTGTGAAACTCCGAGTGCATTGAACTTCTCCCAGTCATCCTGAGAGGAATAATTAGGAACTACCATACCATTTGTAACTACTAACCTTGGGGCATTCCTGTGCGAAGGAAAGAGACCAAGCGGATGACCAGAATATACCACAAGCGTTTGTTCATCAGTCATTTCTGAAAGATACTTCATCGTCAACCTGTATTGAGCCCAGTTTTGAAATACTGCTCCATTGCCCCCATAGGTTATAAGTTCATGAGGATGCTGGGCAACAGCATTATCCAGATTATTTGAGATCATAAGCATGATGGCTGCTGCAGAGAGCGTCAGGTGAGGAAACTCATCAATGTGACGGGCTTTTATCTCATAATCAGGCCTGAACCTGAACATGTAAATCCGTCCATAAGTCGTTAATTCATTTGCAAACTCTTTTGCCAGAACCTCATGAAATTTGGTTGGGAAGTATCTGAGAGCATTTTTTACTGCAAGTTTTTTCTCAGCATTATTCAGTATATCTTTTCGTTTGGGTGCATGGTTTATTTTATGATCGTATGGTTTCAGGGCCGGAAGTTTATCCGGTATACCCTCGGAGATAAGTCGTTTAAATTCAGGATTAGGCATAATTTTTAAAATGAGTATCGGTTATCAATAATTCCGAGCGTCAGCGAGGAATCCCCCTCACCTATTTTGATATTTTGAGTTAATTTCAATTCATTTATTATTCATTCCTGATACTAATAATTTTGAATTCGGAGTAATAGATGTAAAGTTAGTTAAAAACAAAAAGCTGACCCTTTTTGAAGTCAGCTTTCTTTGTTCTTATTAAGTAGTCTCTACAAATGACCTTCTTTTATTATCTCATCATCCACAAGAATACGACCGCAATATTCACAGACGATAATCTTTTTTCTCGATTTGATATCGAGTTGTCTCTGGGGTGGGATCTGATTAAAACAACCGCCGCATGCATCTCTCTGAACAGGTACTACTGCGAGTCCGTTATGTGCATTTGATCTAATCCTTTTATATGCTGTAAGCAATCTTTCTTCAATAATCGCCTCAACCTTTTCTGATTTTTTATAAAGACCTTCTTCCTCTTTCTGAGTATCAGAAATGATCTCATCAAGCTCCGATTTTTTATTCTCGAGATCTGTTTTCCTGTCTGCGAAAGTAACTTCGGAATCGGCAATAACAAGTTTCTTTTCGTCTATCAGAAAATTAAACTCTTTAATTTTTTTGTTAAATAATTCAATTTCCAGATTCTGATATTCAATCTCTTTTGAAAGAGAATCAAATTCCCTGTTATTTCTTACGTTTTTCTGCTGTTCATCGTATTTTTTTATCAACGCTTCGGCATCAGAAATCTCATTATTCTTCTTGGAAACCGATTTTTCCAGGTTCACTACCTCGTCTTTAAGATTCCCCAACCGCGTCTCAAGTCCTGCTATTTCATCTTCCAGATCCTGAACCTCAAGAGGTAATTCACCTCTAAGTGTTTGAATTTTATCTATCTCTGAATCAACTAATTGCAAGCCATATAAAGCTTTTAATCTATCTTCTACAGAAATCTCAGATTCATGTGTTTTTGCTTTTTCCATCGTTACAAATAATTTATCGGATTCGTATTTTTTTCTGAAAACCGGACTGCAAATTTAGGGAATTTTTTAATAATTAAGTCGTATAAAATTTCTCCTGAGAATTTTTCGCTTTCAAAATGGCCAATATCAACAAGCAGAATCTTATTATCAGCCTCAAAAAAATTATGATATTTGATGTCAGCAGATATAAAGGCATCTGCTCCTGAAGCAATAGCAATACTAAGCATACCTGCACCGGAGCCGCCGCAAACTGCAATCTTTTTAACCGGTTTTCCTGATTGTTTGGAGAATCTGACTCCTTTTGCATCAAAAACAACAGATAAAAGTTTCAAAAGAGCTTCTTCGCTCTTACCTTCAACAAAATTTCCAATACATCCTAATCCTACTTCACTATTTTCATTTTCCAGGGAATAAATATCATAAGCAACCTCTTCATAAGGGTGAACCTCCAGAAGTGCATTTATAACTTTCTCTTTCAAATGAGAAAAAAGTACTGTCTCAAATCTGATTTCATTCTCAAAATGGATCTTTCCTTTTTCTCCGACAAAAGGCCTGGTATTTTCGTTTGCTCTGAAGCTACCTGTACCGGAAGAAGTAAATCCGCAATTATCATAATTGCCAATCACTCCTGCTCCAGCTTCAAAAAGAGCATTTTTTACTTTTTCAAGATGTGTTTCCGGAATGTATGTAACAAGTTTTAACAACCTGTTTTTAAGAGGAGATAATACTTTTATTTCCTTAAGGTCGAGTTTTTCAGCCATCTTTCTGCTGACACCGTTACTGAAAATATCGAGGTTTGTATGAGAAGCATAAATAGCTATATCGTTTTTGATAGCTTTAGTCAGGATCCGTTCAGTAAACGTTTTACCGGAAATCCGTTTTATCCCTGTAAATATCAATGGATGATGTGAAATAATTACATCACATTTTTCAGATATCGCCTCATCAAGCACATCTTCTGTAACATCCAGAGTAATTATTGCAGATGAAATCTCACGCTCAGGTAAGCCGACCTGCAGTCCGGAATTGTCATAACTTTCCTGAAATGACAGAGGAACTATAGTGTTGAGATAAGAACAAAGATCTTTTAGTTTCATATGGGCTATATTTCCTGGAAATTCTATAAACTTTTTAAACATTAAGACTATCGGCAATCATGCATATAGAAATTTTGATGTTTGAAGGGTAAGGGGGCTAACGAAGAACCGAAGCGAAGCGGAGCTCGACGAAGTCAAAATCAATGGGGATTTATGCATGATTCCTGATAATCATATTAAATATTATCCCGGATATCGAGGAGAATGCTTTTAATTTTCAGAAGCGATTCATTAATCTCAAACTTATAATCCGTTTCGTCCCATTTCCCTGTAAGTTTCTTCTTTACTCCAATAAGAGTCATCCCCTCTTCTTTCAGTAAATGGTGAATGATCTTCAGGTTTTTTATATCCGCCGGAGTAAATAACCTGTTTCCCTTTTTGTTCTTCATGGGCTTCAGAATATCAAATTCATTCTCCCAGAAACGAACTGTTGAAACAGGTACTTCGAGCATTTCAGCTACATCTCCTATAGAATAATAGAGCTTTTCGACTTTTTTTTCTTTGTATGGCATATTTCCGGAGTTAATCGAACGACTGACCCGTTTTAGAAGCTATTTCAATCATTCTTACATATTCTTCAGCTGAAAGATCTTCGAAATAATAATTTACCGGATCCACATTAACGCCATTTAATTTAATCTCATAATGCAAATGATTACTTACGGAGATTCCCGTATTACCAACATAGCCTATAACATCGCCTCTTTTGATTTTTTGACCAAGTTTTACATTAAAATCGCTTAGATGTGCATAAATGCTTGTGTATCCGAAACCATGATCTATAATGATATGATTACCAAATCCTCTTTTTGATTTCAGGACAGCAAGAATAACACCATCTCCTGTTGCATATACATCTGTTCCTTCAGGAGCTGTAAAATCCATTCCATTATGGAATTTAATTATTTTATAATAAGGGTGGATTCTTAATCCAAAACCAGATGCAGTTCTTTTAAGGTCTTTATTTGAAATAGGAAGAATAGCAGGTACCGAACGAAGCATCTCTTCCTTATTCTTTGCTAATACAATAAGGTCATCGAATGATTTTGACTGAACATATACCCTTTTCCTTATTTTATCCAGTCTGGTAGCAGTTTCAATTACAAGGTTTGAGTTTGTATAGCCTTCCAGGGCTGAATAGCGGTTAACTCCGCCGGTTCCTCCTTCCCGTAAAGTGGAAGGGATAGGTTCTGCTTCAAAAATTGTTCTGTAAAGATTATCATCGGTCTTTTCAAGACCGGCTATCACAGTTTCGATATTAGCCATATCCCTCTGAATCAGGTCGTATTGGATTGTCATTTGCTCAACCTCCCGCTGAAGGGCTTTTTCCTTTGGTGAATCGAAGAATGCTGCAAAAATGATCCAATATACAAGGGCAATTAGAAGTGATCCTGTAAAATAAGCCAGAAGTCTGAAAAACAACGCTCTCGCCCCCAGTCTTACTTTGTCGAAACTCAGCGAATCGGAATTAAATTTATATTTAGTACCTGCCATAATCTGACAAAGATAACTAATTCTGAAAAAAAATGATACTTGCCCTTTGGGAATGAATAATTATACGAATGGATTTGTGCACTGAAGAAGATTATCTGAATTTTGATTTTGATCCGAAAGCCTGAATCATTTCAGTATATTCCTCCATGCTCATATCGTTATTAAAGAAGTTTACAGGATTCATATGCTGACCTGATTGCTCCACCTGATAATGAAGATGAGGTCCGGTTGATTGCCCGGTGCTTCCGCTAATACCTATCAGATCGCCTCTTTTAACATTCATTCCCTTTGGTACTTTTATACTACTTAGATGGCCATAAACAGTCTTAAGACCATAACCATGATCTATGACTATACAATTACCAAACCCTCCGTCCCATCCTGATTCAATAACGGAACCGTCTCCGGTAGCATATACCTCTGTTCCGGAGGGAACTTCAAAATCCTGGCCGTTATGCATACGTGGAGTTCCAAGAACCGGATGAACAGGACGAAATTTTAATCCGTCACCTAAACTGAATATAACGCTTACAGGACTAATACCCGGGAAATGATCTATCTCCCTTTTCCACTCAGCGGATCTTTCTGCAATTGATTTAAATGATTCATTTTGGACTTTCGCCCTGTTTTTAAGATCTTCTATTTTAGTTCTGTACGAAATAAGAAGATTTGAGTTTTGATAACCGTCCAGATCACGAAACCTGTCAACACCGCCATAGCCTGCCTGTCTATAGGATCCGGCAATTGTATCCATATCAAGTATAGGTCTGTAGCGTATATCGTCCGAGAGCTTAAACCCATTAAGGGAATTCATTGAATTATCCAGCTGCCTTCCTATTAAAGAATATTGAAGTTTCAGATTTTCAATTTGTTGGGTAAGCAGCTTTTCTTTTGGCGATCCAAACAAATTTTCAAAAAGAGTACCATAAAATAATGCAATGCAAACTGATCCTGCAAACATTAACAAGAAACGGAAAAACTTCATCTTCCATGGTAAACGAATCTGCTTAAATTGCAGATCCGATAAATCAAGAAAATATTTTTTGTTTCGTGACAATAGCCAACAGTTTTTATAAATATTACTTTGGTAATTGACAAATCTAAACCAAATAAATTAATTTTACAAACCGAAACTCTGATAAAAAACACAAAACGATGATAAGTGAGATGAAGGCACAGGAACTTAGACAGTTATTTTTTGAATTCTTTCAGTCGAAAGATCATATTATTGTGCCATCTGCACCGATGGTAGTAAAAAATGACCCTACTCTTATGTTTACTAATGCCGGAATGAACCAGTTCAAGGATATTTTTCTCGGTAACCAGGTTCCGGTTAACAAAAGAGTTGCCAACTCCCAGAAATGCCTGAGGGTATCGGGCAAACACAATGATCTTGAAGAGGTTGGCCACGATACATATCACCATACAATGTTTGAAATGCTTGGAAACTGGTCGTTTGGTGACTATTTTAAAAAAGAGGCTATTGAATGGGCATGGGAGTTGTTGGTTAAGAGACTCGGAATTCCGGAAGACAGACTTTATGCTACAATATTTGAAGGAAATGAGCAGGATAAGGTACCTCGTGATGATGAATCACTAAAGTATTGGGAAAAATGTTTTTCAAATCCACAGGGAAGGATTATCGATGGGTCGAAAAAAGATAATTTCTGGGAAATGGGCGAAACTGGTCCGTGTGGTCCATGCTCCGAGATCCATGTGGATATAAGAGATGACGAGGAACGGAAAAAAATACCGGGCAGAGAACTGGTAAACAAGGGTCATCCGCATGTAATTGAGATATGGAATCTTGTATTTATTCAGTATAACCGCCGCTCCGACGGAGTACTTGAGCAACTTCCTTCAAAACATGTCGATACCGGAATGGGATTTGAAAGACTCTGTATGGTTGTTCAGGGTAAGAAATCGAATTATGATACCGATATATTCCAGGAAGTAATAAGGAAAATTTCTGAAATTACCGGAAAATCATACGGCGAAAACGAAAAATGGGATATTGCTCTGCGGGTAGTCTCCGATCATCTCAGAGCTGTCGCTTTTTCAATCGCCGATGGTCAGCTTCCTTCAAATAATAAAGCAGGTTATGTAATACGAAGAATTCTGCGAAGAGCAGTAAGATATGGTTATAATAACCTCGGAATTGAAGAACCTTTCATGTACCTGCTCGTTCCTGTTCTTGCTCAGACAATGGGCAACCAATATCCTGAACTCCAGTCGGGTAAAGAGCAGATAGCAAGAATAATATTTGAAGAAGAGACAGCCTTTCTTAAGACTCTTGGAAAAGGACTGAAAATGATTGAAAAAATGATCACAGACCTGAGAAAAGAGAATAAAAATGTACTGTCAGGGAAAGTGGCTTTCGAGATGTATGACACTTTTGGCTTTCCGGTTGATCTGACACAGCTAATTTTAAAAGAAAACGAGATGCATCTCGATTTCAAGGGGTTCGAGGATGAAATGAAAAACCAAAAGGAGCGTTCACGTGAAGATGCATCAGTTGAAGCAGTAGACTGGACAATTGTTAAGGATATTGAAGGGACAGTATTTACCGGGTACAATAAAACTGAAGATGATGTTCTTATAACAAAATATAGAAAAGTAAAGGTAAAGGGGAAGGAGCTTGTTCATTTGGTCTTTGATAAAACTCCATTTTACGCCGAGTCAGGAGGTCAGTGTGGTGACACTGGTAAGATAATTTCAGCTGATAAAAAAATTGAAATAATAAACACTGTTAAAGAGAACAATTTAATCATACAT
>DATCHE010000115.1:0-19057 GCA_036508535.1 Bacteroidales bacterium
AATATTTTTGACTTCTTCCTCATTTCACCAAATATTATGAAAGTATCTGCGGAAGGTGTTCAGCTTAATTTTGCGAACTCAGATCACAATCCGGTTAAAATTAAATTGAAACTTATAAAATAATATTGGGGATCACATTCACCTTAGTCTCCCCCTCTCCATTTCTCCCCTTCCGTCACTCAAAGGGATTTTCCCTACTAAAATCAGGATTGAAGTTGCTGTTGCTATCAAGACCCTGAACCCAGCCATTTCTGAAACCAAGTTTTTCCATTTCCTCAACAACAGACTCATATTCTTCACTATATATCGACCTGTTAAGTAGTGGATGATTTTTTACCAGGGATGTTGGGTTATACTGCGACATTAGCGATAAATGTACCCCGGAGGATAATTCCTCTGCTATCATCCTTAACACTTTTTTACTCTCTTCAACATGGCCCGGTAACACAAGATGTCTTAATAACATGCCATTTTCTGCCCTGCCCTCTTCATCCATTCTAAGGGTCGATCCCTTCTGATAATACATCTCTTTAATTGCTTTTAATGCAACCTCAGGATAATCGCGGGAATCAGAATACTCTGATGCAAGGTCTGCTGTAACATATTTATAATCCGGAAGATACACATCGATAAACCCCGAAAGAGAACGTACTGTTTCCTTCTTGTCGTAACTATTTGTATTATAGACTGTTATGGGATGCAGATTCCGGGAATTCAACCCTCTTATTATTGCTTTTACCTGTGGTACTACATGCGAAGGGGATACAAATCCGACTCTGTTAATTCCCGACGATATGATCTCTTCCAACCTGTTCAAAACAGATTCCAACTCAACTTCTGCATTCCGGATCACTAATTCTGTGTGGCTTATTTCGTGATTCTGACAAAAAATGCAATGCAGATTACACCCCGAAAAGAAAATATTACAAATGCCATCTTTCCCGCTTATCGAAGGTTCCTCCCCTCTATGTATACAGATAGATGCGATATTTAATCCTGCATCCATCCTGCAATAACCCGAACCACCTTTAAATCTGTTTTCTCTGCATTCTCTTGGACATAAGGTACAGTTCTCAAGAATTAGACGGTCATTCTGGTCGTATATGTCAGCCTTTTTCATGTTTGACCCTTATTATTAAAACCTCAGATCAGTAAATTTTAAGTATATGGCAAATATCGAAATGTTTGTTGATTTTCAAGCTACATCTTTGAAGCACAAGCACAATACCCAATATTTTTGCTAATAATTTTGATGAACAGATAAATATATATATCTTTGCATCCGAATTGAGGGGCAGTTGACACTTAGGGGACCAGAGTCCCCTATTTTGTTCCCGGTTTTTAGAATATGATAGAAAAACAGAACATACAGACTATTGTAGAAGAGTTCATTAAGGGGACCGGATTGTTTCTTGTTGCTGTCAAAGTGAGCGGCGCAAACAGAATTACAGTACTTGCTGATAAAAATGATGGCATTACAATTGATGAGTGTGCCGGTATACATAGACAGATTGAAAACAGCCTTGACCGCGAAACAGAAGATTTTGAGTTGCAGGTATCATCACCAGGTCTAGATTTGCCCTTTGGGGTGATTGAGCAGTACTTTAAGAATGACGGTAAAAAAGTTGAAGTTATTGACAATGAAGGCGTAAGATACTCAGGGATTCTTAAGAATATTACAAAAGGCGGGTTTGAACTTGAAACAGAGTTAAAAGTTAAAGGAAAAACAAAGGAGTTGAAGGATATTTCCTTCAATTTTGAACAAATAAAATCGACAAGAGTTGTTTTAACAATTAAGTAATAAAAAGGGATTTACACCAAATGGAAAATGTTAATTTAATCGACACCTTTTCAGAATTTAAAGAGCTGAAGAATATTGACCGTCCTACTATGATGAGCGTTCTTGAAGATGTATTCAGAAGCATGCTCGCAAAAAAGTACGGCTCAGCCGAAAATTTTGACATAATTGTCAATATTGATAAAGGTGACTTTGAAATATGGAGAAACAGAGTTGTAGTTGACGATAAAGAGTTAACCGACCCGATTATTCAAATTCCCCTTTCAAAGGCAAAAGAGATAGACGAGGATTACGAAGTTGGTGAAGAAGTTTCCGACGAGGTTAAATTTCTCGACTTTGGAAGAAGAGCAATACTTTCTTTAAGGCAAAATCTTACTGCCAGGATTCTCGACCTTGAAAAGAATAATATCTATATCAAGTACAAAGACCGTATTGGTGAAATTGTTACCGGGGAGGTTTACCAGGTATGGAAAAGAGAGATACTTGTGCTTGACGATGACAGTAATGAACTTATTCTGCCAAAAAGCGAACAAATTCCTTCTGATCATTTCCGAAAGGGCGACTCAATAAGAGCTGTTGTAATAAAGGTAGAAATGAGAAACAATACTCCTTTCATTATTCTCAGCCGTACATCACCTGTGTTCCTGGAGAGGCTCTTTGAGCTGGAAGTTCCGGAGATTTTTGACGGACTTATTACTATTAAAAATATTGTCAGGGTTCCTGGTGAGCGTGCCAAAGTAGCTGTTGAATCATACGATGAGAGAATAGATCCTGTAGGGGCATGTGTTGGAATGAAAGGTTCCAGAATTCATGGGATAGTAAGGGAATTACGGAATGAAAATATTGATGTAATCAACTTTACTTCGAATAACCAGTTATTCATCCAAAGGGCGCTTAGTCCGGCAAAAATAACTTCTATCAAACTCGTTGAAGAAACGAAGAGGGCTCAGATTTATCTTAAACCTAATGAGGTGTCACTTGCAATTGGGAAAGGCGGACTTAACATTAAGCTTGCCAGTCAGTTAACAGGTTACGAGATAGATGTTTACAGAGAACCGGGCGGAGAAGATGAAGAAGATGTTAATCTTTCAGAATTTGGTGATGAGATTGAAGATTGGATCATTGATGAACTGAAGGCTATCGGATGTGATACTGCAAGAAGCGTTCTCAATCTCTCAATAAGCGACCTCGTTAAAAGGACCGATCTTGAAGAGGAAACAGTTAAAGAGGTTGTTAACATTCTAAGAGCCGAATTTGAATGAAATATTAATATAAACTATTCACAATAAGGTTGTTTTTAAAGTTTAAACAAAGGCAAGGCATATTTATGACAGAGGATATTAAGGTTACAAGATTAAGCAAAGCAGCCCGCGAATTCAACGTAGGGATATCCACTATTGTGGAATTTCTACACAAAAAAGGGTTCGATCTTGATCCAAACCCAAATACAAAACTTCCCCACGAAGCATATATTCTGCTTGTAAAAGAATATAGTACTGATATCAGTGTAAAAAAAGAATCCGAAAAACTTATTCTGAAAGATCTTCACAGAAAAAAAGAATCCGTTTCTATTGATGATTTTGCGGATAAAGTTAATGCTGAAGATGCTGAGAAGGATGATGATGTACTGATTAAAGATTCTTCCGGGTTAAAGACAACTATGGATATCAGAAGTGAAATCAAAAAACCTGATATTAAACTTGTTGGAAAGATTGATCTTGAAAAAACCTTACTTCCAAAATCTGAAAAAACAACTCCTCCAAAAGAAGTACATGAACAGAAACCAGTTGAAACTCCTGTTGAAACTAAAATAACTGAGAAGAAAATTCCTGTCGTTGAAAAAGAGAAACCTGTTATTGCTGATCCGGTTGAAGAAATAAAAGTTAAATCAAATATAGATCTTCGTATAGTCGGGAAAATTGATCTTGACACAATTTCTAAGGATTCCAAGCCGGTAAAGAAAGAGGAGCCAAAAGTTAAACATAAAGAGAAGCCTAAGGCTACAATAAAAGAAAAAAGTATTGATAAAGAGGTCCCTAAACAGGAAGAACCTGTATTAACTAAGAAAAAAGAGCCTGAGATAATCAAAGAAAGTATTCCTGAACCAGTTATTGAAGAGCTTGTTATTGAAGATACTATTGACCCTATTCTGCTTATTGAACCCGAAGATGATATTGTAGCGCTCTATAAAACAGATTTTAAAAAGCTTGTAGGACCAAGAGTTGTCGGGAGGATAGATTTGCCACTGGAAGAGAAAAAGAAAACAACTCCATATCAACCAGTACGATCAGGTGGGGACTCTGATTTCAGAAGAAAGAAAAGAAGAAAGAGAATATTAAAAGAAAAAGAGGGAACTCCAGTAGTTAAACCAATACCTACCGACAATAAAGATAAAACAACAGTAACTAAGAAGGTCTTGAAAAAAAGACCTGTAAGAGCTCAGGTTAATGAAGAAGAAGTTTCAAAGCAGATAAAAGAAACTCTTGCAAGACTTACAACAAAAGGTAAATCAAAGGGTTCTCGTTACAGAAGAGATAAGAGAGAGGCTGTAAGCCAAAAACACAGAGAGGTAGTAGATAAGATTGAACAGGACAAAAATATTCTGAAGGTAACTGAATTTGTGTCAGTTAATGAACTTGCTTCCATGATGAATGTAGCTGTAACTGAGATCATTTCAACCTGCATGAATCTTGGACTTTTTGTATCCATAAACCAACGACTCGATGCGGAAACAATGGCACTCCTTGCTGATGAGTTCGGTTTCATGGTAGAATTTGTAAGTGCAGAATTACAGGAAGCTGTCAGGGAAGTTGTAGACCGTCAGGAAGATCTTAAGCCCAGACCTCCGATTGTTACTGTGATGGGGCATGTTGACCATGGAAAAACAAAACTTCTCGACTATATCCGAAATACCAACGTTATTGCCGGAGAGGCCGGTGGTATAACACAGCATATTGGTGCATACGGAGTTATTCTTCAGGATGGACGTCAAATTACATTCCTGGACACCCCTGGTCATGAGGCATTTACAGCTATGCGTGCCCGCGGTGCACAAATAACCGATATCGCAATTATTGTTGTCGCCGCTGACGATGGGGTTATGCCTCAAACAAGAGAAGCTATTAATCACGCTTCAGCAGCAGGTGTACCGATTATATTCGCAATTAATAAAATTGATAAACCAAGTTCAAATCCTGAAAAGATAAAAGAAGCTCTCGCAACAATGAATTATCTTGTTGAAGATTGGGGTGGAAAGTATCAGTCGCAGGAGATATCCGCCAAGAGTGGACTAAATATTGATATTCTTCTCGATAAAATCCTGCTTGAAGCTGAGATGCTCGATCTTAAAGCAAATCCTGATAAACCTGCTATTGGTACTGTTATTGAATCATCTCTCGATAAAGGAAGAGGATTTACCGCTACAGTCCTGGTAAAAGCCGGTACACTCAGAATTGGTGATGTTATGCTAGCTGGCAGCTGTTTCGGACATATAAAAGCTATGTACAACGAAAGAGGCCATAAGGTTGAAGTCGTTGGTCCGGCTACTCCAACCCTTATATTGGGATTAAACGGTGCACCTCAGGCAGGTGATAAGTTTAACGTTATGGATAGCGACCGTGAAGCAAAAGATATAGCAACAAAGAGGGCTCAGCTCCAGAGAGAACAGGGTCTGCGTACTCAAAAACATATTACCCTCGATGAAATTGGCCGAAGAATTGCAATCGGTAATTTCCAGGAGCTTAACATTATAGTAAAAGGTGACGTCGATGGTTCAATAGAAGCATTAAGCGACTCCCTCATAAAGCTCTCAACTCCCGAAATCCAACTTAATATCATTCATAAAGCAGTC
This sequence comes from Bacteroidales bacterium, assembly GCA_036508535.1. Lineage (GTDB taxonomy): Bacteria > Bacteroidota > Bacteroidia > Bacteroidales > VadinHA17 > LD21. The sequence goes on from DATCHE010000115.1 coordinate 5,649, forward strand.
GGACAGATTTCAGAATCTGATGTACTTCTTGCCGCAGCTTCTAACGCAATTATAGTCGGCTTCCAGGTACGTCCATCTGTAAGTGCACGCAGGCTTGCTGAAAAAGAAGAGATTGATGTTCGCTTATATTCAATTATCTACAACGCTATTGAAGAAATAAGATCTGCAATGGAAGGTATGCTTATGCCTGAAGTTAAAGAGGAGATTGTTGCAACACTTGAAATCCGTGAAGTATTCAAAGTTACAAAGGTCGGTACAGTTGCAGGTTGTTATGTTAAAGAGGGCAAGATTACAAGGAATACCAGGGTAAGAATAATCCGCGATGGAATTGTAGTTTATACCGGTGAACTTGGATCACTCAAACGGTTTAAGGATGATGTGAAAGAAGTTGTAGGTGGTTATGAATGCGGACTTAACATTCATAAATTCGACGATATAAAAGTCGGAGATGTTGTTGAAGGTTACCAGGAATTTGAGGTAAAAAAGACTTTGTAAGACTATAATCGACTTAAATTTTCTTGTGATTATTACCCCCTTCCCGACCTTCCCCCAAGTGGGAAGGAGCAAGACCTTTACCCTCTGTAAAAGTGCTGATAATTATTTATATACACTATTTTCTCCTCCTTTTCAAAGGAGGAGTACCCCGAAGGGGGGAGGTGGTTGTCCCGAATCTATAGCAAAGCTTTATACTTTTCCGGAGTTAGCAGGTCACTTAACTGTGCCGGATTGGTAATCTTTATCTTCACCATCCATCCTTTACCATAAGGGTCCTTATTTACAACCTCAGGTTTTGCTTCAAGCTCAGGATTAACTTCAAGTATCTCCCCACTTACAGGCATAAACATATCTGATACAGTTTTAACTGCCTCTATAGTACCAAATACTTCTTCCTTGTTAAGAGTCTCACCTGATGTTTCAATTTCAACAAAAACGATATCTCCCAATTCGCCTTGTGCAAAATCGGTGACTCCTACATAACCAATATTACCTTCAACACGAAGCCACTCATGGTCTTTAGTGTATAATAAATTTGCCGGAACGTTCATAGCTGAAATTAATTTAATTGATAATAAGAGTATAATATTACTTCTGTTTAGCAGCTCAAAAATAGAGATTTTTTTTATTTAAGACTGCTTATTTAAAAAGAAAAAACCGTATTCCTTCCATTATTGAATAAGGGTAAATTTAAGGCTAAACCCGAAGTTTGTATTAGATGTGGGGAACGTATTGGCAACAAATGGATTATTCATAGTGTGATCTGCAAAAATCTGAAGATTGAACCTGTCGCTCAGAACGTAATCGGCACTTGTACCTATAGTAAGTACTTTTTGTCCGACAACCGGTTGGTTAACATCCTCAATAAGCTTCCTGGCAAGGGTTTTGTTATCGCGAACTGAAAAGTCTAGCCGAAGGTTCAGATCGCTTTTTAGTAATCTCTGCCCACCTCCTGTTCTGAGAATTATCTGAACATTATCGAACCGGTATCCCGCGCCGAAAATAAGTTCATTAATTCTGGCATCAGCAATCTGATTGCTTGTAAGGTTAAGAGAAACCGTGCGCGATTTTCTCCATTCGAATCTAGTCGTAAGGCTGTTTTTCCAGTTTAGGTCTATATTTATAAGGGGGCTGAATTGTTCGCTTATAGTAACAACATTAATTTCATACTGCTGAATATAATTGTTCTGGAGATCTCTGATCATTGTAATTCCTGTAGCGCCACCATCATATCTTAGATTTGATGTATATGAACCGATCTGATAGGTGCTCCTGTACTGATGCATTAAGTTTACAGATCTGAAGGTTCTTTGAATGAACTCAAACTTGGATAATCCATCGAAATTAATCCTCCAGTTTGGCATCATTCTTAAGGCAGTTGGAAAAGTTTCCAGTCCTACATTCCCCGGATTTGTTTTAGTATAAGCAGCAATAAATGCAGGTATCAAAACTTCCCTGGATGTCTTTCCATATCCACTTTTATATGGACCTTCAACAGGCAATCCCGTTGCCGGATCAGTATCAGGGTCATAAGTCGGATCAATCTTCAGTCTTTCTGTTGCCCTTCTTTCCGAAATTACTATGGTATTTGCCTTAAAAGCTTCGAATGTGGGAGACACATAATCATTTGTCTTGGAAATCTTTTCGAAGGATGTGCCCCATGAGATAATTGAAATTGAGAAGTTTCCCGAAATAATTCTATTGCGGGTGCTGTCGGGGAAGTTTCCATTATAATCTGCCACATAGTACGAACTTACTTCTTCTAAAAATCTTCTGTCGGCATTAAGATCTATCCTCATTCCGGGGAAAGGCTCAACCTGGCTCCGAACAGAAAGATCTATTTTATTATTGTATGTTGCAGGATTATTGAGCAAAGTGTCTGTTGAAAGCCATCGGTTTGTAACAGCCTTATCGAAGAAATATTTATCGTTGTATCCCAGAACGAATGGCAATCCCGGAGCAAGCATATCATTAGTGTTTGACATCCCAAGGAATTTTGTTGTAGGGGTATAACCCGGAAGGAATTGTCCCTGGGCAGTTGTATATGATAAACTTACCGACCTTACCCCCATCATTGCCCGGATCAGGTATTCGCCTGCTACAATTAACGGATTACGGCTTTTAGTTATTTTACCCTCCACAGTTACCCTGGCACTGTCAGTCAACTCTGCAGCAGTAAAATTAACCCTGTTCTCGTTTACGATTACCATCTTGCCTTTTACGTCCGCCCCGTTCTTCCCGGTGATCTTAATTTTAACATCTTTAGTATTAAGATTATGGATAATTGCCTTAACCGCACTGGCCTTGAGGTTCACGTTATCTCTGACGTAAGTTACAGTTCTGGTCTCTGCATTCAATCTTTTCGGTGCATCCGGTCGGGTATTATTCTCAATATTTTTAAGGAATTTTGAGCTCCCATAGAGCGTTGTAAGGCTTGCCATTCCGGTCAATGTCAGCTCATTATGATTCTTAATAGAGTTCCCAAGATTTATATTCATACTGTCGGGGAAAAGAGGACCGGCAAGCCACGAATAGTTGGCACCATAAAGAGCATTGGCATTTACCCACGAAAGAAGAGGGAGCTTATTTACAGGAATCTGATAGGAAATATTAATAAAGTGAGTGTAGTTGGTTGTTCTGCCAAAATTCTTAAGGTTTACCATAACCGAATCACGCCAGAAATCATAAGTATCGCTATACCTGCTTTTATCAACACCTCCGGCTGGCTCATCTATCCGGGCAAGATTTGTTGCAGTAAAATCGAATTTTAGCTGCCGGGTAATGTCATATTTGAAATCGTAAATCCTGGTCCACTCAAAATCCTTTCTGAAAGAGGGGGTGACCTTCAGGTATGGATTATTTATATTTCGAGTTTTAAGTTCATTATAGTACCGGTTCAGATCGGTTCTGAATGAGAGACTTTTTGGGAAAAGGTAGAAATTAAAGTCTTTAATAATCCTTAAGGCCGGCGAATTTAAAAAATTTACATTCTTAAAAGGCATAACATTTACAGGCTGCGCCTGAAAATCATAATTAAGACCTCCCCTATAGGTCTTCTCAACATTAATTTCAGTTTTTGTATTGCTTTTATATATTTCGTTATAAGTGTAGTTAACACTTAAGTTAGCCAGGTCCCAGGCATGAGGCTTTTCGCCGCGTTTTGTTATACCCGCGTTACTTATTGTGATTGTTTTTCTTCTGGCAAAATCTTCCGATATAGCCAGAATTGAATCTCTTACGGTTTGATTTTTGGCCCCGTCAAGTGCATCCTGTAAAAGAATGTCGGGATCGAGAGGATTATATTGTGGTTTAATTCTTGTTTCCGAATAACCAACGTATACGGGGAATCTTACTCCTAGTTTTTCGGGAAAGAATTTTCCCATCTCAATGCTTGAAGAAATATCGAACGTGGCAATTTGTTCCTTACTTCGTTCATTTACCTTCTTATCAATGCTTCCCCATCCGGGGGTACTGGTTTGACCTACCATATCGACACTACCCAGATCAGCAAGCCGAGCCTGCAAATGTGCGTTGGCAGCCCAACCTCCATTTTCAATAAAATCACTAAGACGCAATTCATTTATCCATACTTCACCATATTTTGGATTCCCGTCATCTTTTAACTGGTTTCTGGTTTTTATTGGATTCCTAACCCCAGCCATTATTACTCTTACATTACTCAGATTAGGGTTACCGGAAACAGAAACCCTGGCAGTACCATGCTGATAAACAAAAACATCCGATACACTTAAAGACGATCCGGGTTCCTGCATTTGCCTGTTTCGTTCCTGCTTTGCATCCTGTAGTACAGACAGATCTATATCAAATTGGTTTTCCGCGGGCCAGACCTTTGTCCTGTCTGCATCTGAATTATTATCATACCGGCCTGGTGGTGTAAGTTTTAAAGGTATTTCATATTCATAAAAGTTACCCTTATAGTCCGATCCGATTCTGATAAATGCCGTCAGTTCATCATCCTGCAATGGCTGACCTATCATTGCTTCAGCATGAACTTCCATGCGGAGTTTCCTGTACTGTCGTATATCGAGATTCACATTCCTGAAAGCAGCACGGGCATCACCGTCTTCAAGATTCTGAACTTTAAGCACCATCGCCTGTTCATTAAGTTGCCTGAGCTGAGGGTTCTGGGGGTCTGTTATTCTGTCAAATCCCGGAGGTAAAACATAATTAACAGGTTCTTTTCCTGAATTTTCCTCAATACTTACTGAACCTATTTCAAATGATCCGTCGGTGGCTTCAGGTACTGTCACCCTTTCGCCGCCTTCCATAAATGAAATATTGTATTTTCTCCATTCGGCTCTTACAAGGTCGAGTTTTGCGAATCGCATTATTACAGGCTGATTGAAATCGCGAAGGAACATCCTCATAAAACGAATTGATTTGAAGTCCTTTATGGGTCCAACTACTTTCTGATAATCAGTAATAGGTATTTTGAACTGATACCATTTCACTTTCGATTTTTTCCCGTTTGCAAGTGTAGCTTCGTATTCAATCTCGTCAACTACAAAGTTTGAACCCACCTTAATATCTCCCGGGCGCATACTAACTTTGTACTGATAATAGCTTTCCGTTTCGCTAAGTGTATTGTCGCGGTTTATATCTTCCATATCGGGCAAAGTCGATCCGGAGGTGGGATAAGATTCACTCGACATTTCAGCCGTAGGGGAGTTCCCCTCCTGTCCATTATATTTTTTGTACCTGTCAAGAATTCCAAGTTGCTGAAAATCGTACTCAGAACCTCTGAAATAACGAAAATCATCGTTTGAGGGATCCCTGGAAATTTCCTGATATGCTTCCGGGCTGGCTATGAGCAGGCTCTTCTTGAGGTAATCACTGAAAAAGGTTTGTTCATCGGCATCGCTGAGTCCGTCCAGTCCAACATCCTGATAACGTCTCGATTCGAGCGAATTGTCAAAAGCCTGAACGACAGCCTGTATCGTCGGAACCCTTCCCCAGGCAGTAGTATCGACATTTTTTACAACCGGTGAACCGGGAAGTCCGTTTTCAAAACTCTTTCTGGAATCGCGAAGAATATCTTCAGAAATATCTCCAAGATTTATATAAAAGTCTCCCCCTTCCTGATTTGGATTTTCGACAAAGGGATCCATAAGCCAGAACTTTATATATTGAATATTGGCGGTTTCAAAATCGCTTGTAAGCACCTCTCTCATAATACCACCCCATCGCGATTTTGGGTCATTAAGTTTCCCGGCAGAGTTCATACCGGCAGAGTATGTCCCAGGATTAGTGTCATAATTATATGGACCCTTTTCTTCGGGGTAATATGCAAGGTTTAAAACAGAAATGCTTGTAGGAATTCCGGTGGGACTTTCTCTATAAGGGAAAATTTCATTTTCGTAAATTTCCCTGACAAAATGACTTGATTGTTCATCAGGATTTTGCTTAATGAAATCCGGAGTTGAAGAACCGTTTCGTAAGAACAGTGGGTCTATAACATACCATGCTAATTTAGCCCTGTTAAATCCGCTTGTCAGATTGTTATTAAGATGTGCTTCCGGGAAAAATTGATCCTGCCCCTGGGGAACACCTGATATGGTCCAGGCATTGAATGATTTAAGATCCAGAGGGATCTCACTGGCTTCAAAATCGTCGATATATGAATTACCGACTTTGGATATTGCCTTTGAGTGACCAGGTATCAGGTTAGCAAACTCTCCAAAAAAGGAGAATGATGACGGAGTTTTTGTATCGAGCAGGGGAATTTTATCTATAATTTTTGTAAGTAATTGTGATTGCGCTTTATATGAAGTATTTAAACCCCATATTGTGTTTGAGATCGGTTCCTCTCCAAAGTTAACTTTCTGTGTATAGGGTCTCTCAGTCAGGTGTAGAATTGTTCCTCCAATATCGAAATTATCTGAAACTCTGTAATCGAGATGCGTACCAACGAGTGTTTTTGTCTGGAAACCAAAAAACTGGTTACTCTCGAGCGATACCTGAATAGGTGTCTGCGATTCGATAAGAGCACTGTTAATTATTCTAACTGTACCCATGTTATAATCAACTGTATAATCCGTATTTTCTGTAAGAGGTACACCTCCCGCGGTAACCTTAACACCACCTTGCGGAATACTGGTTGCATTAAGTCTGATCTCAGAACCTGATTCTGAAGAATACTGCCCCTTAATCTTGAATTTATTCTTTTCAGCCATCTGCCTGGCGACGGTCTGGGTAGAATCATACAGTTCCTGAAAAACATATTTGCCGGCCAGAACAGGATCAGCTATTTTGCTTTTAAGATAGCTTCCGAAAGGTTCAATTTCAGGAAAAATGATTTTTCCCCGGTCGATCATGACGGTTACTCCATCAATAAAATCAAAAAAACCATCAGGCTCTCTGTCTAGCTGGGAATTAAGATTGTCGAGTCCCAGAACCTGTAAGAGGATCTTGTCTTCAAGACTTCCTTCCGGGAGATAGTTGATTGAGTTCCCTGTTTTATCATCCTGGTAGAGTACATTCAGTTCAAAATCTTTCTTATCAAGTTTGCCAGAGCCCAGAGAATAAATATTTTTCATCATAAGGTCCCAGGTAGGCAACCTTGGGCTTAATGTAGTGCCTTTCAGAAGCTTAAGGAGAAGGGTTTGCGGTGCGCTGATGCCATCCGTGGAAAATTCGCCTACTTTAAAGACCTGACCTCCAAGTGTATATTCATAAGCTACGGCCAATACCTCATCTGTGTTCAAAGCAGTATTCAGGGAAATATATCCAAGCTGGCGGTTGAAATCATATTCTCTTTCGTTTAGCATTCTCGCGTTTTCAATCTTCTCAAAATCCCGTCCGATCTGGAAACCCGGATACAAAGGGTCGAAAGTATTAGTCACCTGGTTTATATCTCGTATCTCACCGTAAGTGCTGATAAGCGCTGAATACATATTATTGGCGCTATTATCAGGGTATTTAAGTGCTCCGGGAGGCGCCTGAAATCCAGGGACCTTATTAAAAATATGGCCGGTATTTTCTGCCAGATCAATAAATGCAACAATATTCCTGTTGCTGGCCTCTTCAAAACGACTTGTTTTATTCGTGACCCAGACTTCTATTCGCTCTATATTAATACCCGAACTGACAACTGGCAGATTCTTAAGTGATTCATCATAGGTGTCCCTGAAATATTGGGACAGGAAAAAATGCCTGTTTGCTTCATACTCATCGGCATACAACTCAAAATCAGTTAATTGTGCGCCTCCTTTGACTTCAACTACAGACGATTGGCCCTTTTGTTGTGAAAGAACCGTGGTAACGGTCAACTTCCCGAACTGCATTTCTGTTTTTAGTCCGAACAAACTATAGCTCCCTGTAATAAGAGTTCCGGTGAGAGGAAGTGTAACATCCCCTGCCTCAACTTTTTTGATTATTTCATCTTCTTTACCTGCATACTGAAGTTTGGTCCTGTTTTCAAATTCGAACATGGCATCAGTATTATAATTAACCCCAAGTTGCATTTTATCACCAATAGTACCGGTGACATTCATCTGAATTTTTTCTTTAAAATCGAAAGTGGGAATTGTTCTGAGTTTCTCAGAAAGTGTAGGGTTTTGAGTCCTCGAAATGTTAATGCCGAAAATTAATTCGGCTGACCCCTGGGGAATGATATTTATAACGTTACTCCCAAATATTTTATCGAAAGCTGCTCCACCGATTTCAATCTGAGGTATTAGGTTTGATCTGAAGCCAGATTCATCACCCGTAATTCGCGATTGCCAATAGTCGCGCATTGCTCTGCTATACTCATATTTCCGGAATTCTTCGGGACTCATGAATACAGGGGTGCGATAATCGAAGGCGCCAACTTTCTGATAAAGAATGTATTCATTCTTTTCAGCATTGTAAATTACAGATGATTTAATGTTTGAAGGGTTGTTGAGGAATAATGGGGATCTTTGTTTCGGTTCCCACGGATGTCCTGAATTATCCTCTAATTTCAGAATCGATTTGCGTGAAGTATCGTTTGGTACGGTTGTCTGTAAAGCATTCTGACTACTCGCTTCTGTGGACTTTAAGAGAAAAGAAGCTAACAGTACAAGATATAATAATACCAGAAGATTTTTATATGATATCTCTGATCCCAATCCGGTGTGTATTCAGAATTACAAGTTTTTAAGAGCTCTCTTTATCAGATCCTCAACAGTCAGATTCTTTTCCTCTTTGACAATCTTATCAAGAATCTTTGAGACAGCGCTTTTGGCAAATCCAAGCATTACTAATGCAGATAACGCCTCTTCGCGCTTTGTATTGTCTGCAAAAGCAAATATTTCATCGCTTCCGGACAGTCTTCCAAGTTTGTCTTTAAGGTCAATAATTATTCTTTGCGCAGTTTTTAACCCGATACCCTTAACACTTTTGAGAATATTTACATCCGAGCCTATAATCGCCTTCTCTATTTCAAGTGAACTGAGTGAAGAAAGCATCATTCTTGCAGTATTTGCACCGACTCCGGAAACCGAGATAAGCAATCTGAAAATATTTCTTTCATCAGTGTCGGCAAATCCAAAAAGCATGTGGCTATCTTCTCTTATGACTTCATGCACCAGAACCTTAAATTCATTTTTACCTTCCAGTTTCGAAAATGTCGTTATCGAAATATTAATAAAATAACCAAGTCCGCCTGTTTCCAATATAAGAAATGTCGGCGTTATCTGAGTTATTGTTCCTTTAATGTAATCAATCATAATTATTGTTCGGAGTTAATGATATCCGGAGGTAGTTCGTCAAAACGGTCATTATGAATTTCGATATCCTGATGCTTCAGAGGGTTTTTGGTTATTTCAGCATAGGTCTGCCTGTTTCTGAATATATCGCAGGCTAAATAAATAGCCTGACGAAATGAATTTTCTGAAGCTTCACCTTTACCGGCAATAGCGAAGGCAGTTCCGTGAACCGGTGAAGTTCTGACAAAAGGTAATCCGGCAGTGAAATTTACTCCGGAATCGAACGATAAGGCTTTAAAGGGGGTCAGTCCCTGATCGTGATACATCGCGAGAATACCATCAAATTTCACGAACGATCCGGCCCCGAAAAATCCGTCGGCCGGGAAAGGTCCAAATGCCAGAATACCCTCATTATTTGCCTGTTGAATAGCCGGAAAAATGATTTCGGCCTCTTCTGTTCCGAGCAATGAGTTATCGCCTGCGTGAGGATTGAGTCCGAGCACTCCTATACGCGGTTTGCGGATTCCAAAATCAAGCATAAGAGATTGATTCATAAGCCTTATCTTACGCAATAGCAATTCTTTGGTTATCATTTCCGACACTTTTCTGAGCGGGACGTGATCAGTTGCCATACCGATCCTCATACTTTCGCTGATCATAAACATAAGAACCTCTTCAACACCTGCTTTTGATTTCAGGTAATCGGTATGTCCCTTAAATTTAAAATTTTCCGATTGGACATTCTGTTTATCAATGGGGGCAGTGATGAGGACATTTATTTTACCACTTTTCAGGTCCTCAACTGCTCTTTCGAGCGAAATAAGCGCTGCCTCCCCTCCCTGTGGTGTGGATTTACCCAGTTCAACTCGGGTATTATCATCAAGGCAATTAATCATATTTGCCCTTTTAGCATTAGCTTCTTCTGCAGTACGAATATTATTAAAACTAAAATTATTAATATTCAATGCTTTACGATGGTAAGCAGCCACCTTTGGGGAACCATAAACAATGGGGATACAAATATCATTAATTACCGGATCGGAAAGAGCTTTAATTATTACTTCATATCCTATCCCATTAATATCTCCGTGTGAGATGCCTGCAAGTATTGGTTTATTTTCCATATTTTACTGTTTCAGTTCTGTATAATCGACTGCTAATCTTTTCATAAAGGTGGAAAGCAGCCTTAACCCTGATCCGGGTCCGTTTTTTAATCTATAAAAATCATCTTTCTTAAGCATCTCTGTTCCGGCAATATCGAGATGAATCAGTGGGACCGCGGAAAATTTCTCAAGAAATTTTCCGGCAATAATAGCACCAGCTTCACGCCCCCCTATATTTTTCATGTCAGCAATATCTGACTTTAACAGTTCTCCATATTCATCCCACATTGGTAATTCAGCAATTCTCTCATAAACATTATTACCGCAGTCCTCAAGCAGATTAATAAATTTTCTGTTAGCGTTAGTCATCAGGGCTATTGCCTGGTTACCAAAAGTCATAGCTGCAGAACCTGTCAGAGTTGCAATATCGATTATAAGTTCGGGATTAAATTTTGATGCATAACTAATTGCATCGGCAAGAATAAGCCGGCCTTCGGCATCGGTGTTACCAATTTCAACAGTCATCTTATTAAACATAGTAATTATGTCGCCCTGAGTATAGGCATTTCCGCCAGGGCGGTTATCTGTTGACGGAACCAATCCAACGATATGAAGCGGAAGACCTGTTTTGGCTGCCATATATAATACCCCCGTCACAATAGCAGCACCCGCCATATCACCATTCATGCCGGCCATAAAAGTGCCAGTTTTAATATTCAGTCCTCCGGTATCATAAACAATTCCTTTTCCAACAAGAATAAAAGGTTTTTTATTAAGACAATTTTCGGGGTGCCATTCAAGGATACAGAACACCGGTGGATCCACACTACCTTTGTTAACAGCCAGAAGGCCACCCATCTTAAGAGTTTCAATCTTTCCTTTATTCAGTACTTCAACTGTAAAACCCGCGGAGGCACCTATTTTTTTTATCTCACCGGCCAGTGCTAAAGCATTCAGATGATTAACAGGTTCATTTATCAGATCGCGGGTAAAATAAGCGGCATCAGTAAGATTAACAATCCAATCGCTATCCTTAATATCACCATGAAGAAGAAGTTTTGCCGGATAACTTTTCTTTCCCTCCTCATCTGCTTTTGTCTTGTATTTATCGAATGAATAAAAGCTCAGCACCAGTCCTTCAGTAAAATCCTCAACAGCTCCTTTATAAGCTTTATCAGAAGTAATAACAAGTTCCTGATGGTCGTTTTCCTTAATCAGTTTCCTGATATTATATGCTGTTTTCCGAAGCTCTTCCCTTATTTTGTACTGAACCATTCCCTCCTTTAGTCGAACCAGATAAGTACACCTATCGTATGAGTTAATGAAAACAATTTCTTCTTTTTCATTTAACCGTTTCCCGGCAAACTCTTTTTCCGAATTACTTAGATTTAAATATTCAGGTATTATATTGCTCCCAAGAATACAAATAATAGACTGATTTTGTGATATTTGTGATATTTTAAGAATTTCGGGTTTCATAATAAAATCCTTTTGTTTTTGAAGAGCTAAAGTTAATGAAAATATTGATTGTTTTTGTTCCAAAGAGTTACCTTTGAGAGTCAGAAGTTAAAAGACGGAAGACCGAAGTCCGAAGACCGAAGTCGGAAGACTGAGTTAGTAATAGAACCATACTACTATCTGCCATCCTCGCACTTCTTTCTTCCGTCTTCTGACTTCCGTCCATTTTTTGTAATTAGCTAGTACAGATGATCTTAGAAGAAATATATGAGAAAGCGCATGCTCTCATTCCGCTTGATGCTGAGGAGGGGATTGCCCTTTATACACAGGCACCGTTAGAAGAGCTGATTTTTGTTGCCAACAAACTCAGACAATTTCATAATCGGGGAAATAATGTCGGATGGATGATTGACAGGAACGTAAACCTGACCAATATATGTTTTTCCCAATGTTCATTTTGCAATTTTTGCAGAAAAAAAGGGGATCCGGATGCTTATATAACTTCTATGGAGGATTATAAAAGTAAGATTGATGAATTGCATTCTCTTGGGGGCGATCAACTTCTTTTACAGGGTGGGATGAATCCGGATCTTGGCATCAGCTATTATATTGATCTTTTCGCAACACTTAAAAAAAACTGGCCTTCAATAAAGTTGCATGCACTTGGGCCGCCTGAGATAGTTTTTCTCGCAAAGAAAGAGAAGTTGTCGTATGCAAATGTATTATCAAAGCTGATTAAAGCAGGGCTCAACAGTCTCCCTGGAGCCGGGGCTGAGATCCTTTCTGACAGGGTGAGAAAAATCGTTTCTCCTGCAAAAGCAACAACAGAGGAATGGCTTGAAGTAATGAGAGAAGCACACCTATTGAATCTGCCGACTTCAGCTACTATGATGTATGGGCATATTGAAACAACTAAAGAAAGGGTAGAACATCTTATAAAATTAAGAGATCTTCAGGCTAAGAGACCAAAAGATCATTACGGATTTATAACATTCATTCCCTGGCCATTTCAGGATGTAGGAACAGTACTCTCACAGAAACATGGTATAAAGAGCAGTTATAATGGTCCCGATTATATCAGGCTGATAGCAATTAGCCGTATCCTGTTGAATAACATCATAAACATACAAGCGTCGATACTAACTGTTGGGAAGGAGATGGGAATGTTGTCACTACATTCCGGGGCCAACGATCTGGGATCCATTATGATTGAGGAGAATGTAGTAAGTTCTGCCGGGGCGACTAACCATTTTAATGCAATTGAAATACAGTCAATAATAAGAGAAGCAGGATTTATTCCGGTAAGAAGGAATCAGAAGTACGAGAAATTTTGATTGCCCCCCAACCCCCCTGAAGGGGGGCTAAGACTCAGATATTACGGCGATTTAACCCCCCTTTAGGGGGGCAGGGGGGCAAAAAGTATGAATAAAAAAACCCGCATCGAAATGCAGGTTTTCAGAGAATAATATTTTGTTAGATTTTATCTTTTGTTGCAACTTCTTTTTCATCATCAGCAGGATCGTATTTTGAGGCTTTCTTAAATTCCTTCATACCCTGACCGACGCCTTTCATAAGTTCAGGAATCTTTTTCCCACCGAAAAGAAGTACCACAACAAGTAAAATCAGTAAAATCTCTGTAGCTCCAAAATTTCCCATCTCTTTT
>DATCHE010000116.1:0-11559 GCA_036508535.1 Bacteroidales bacterium
CGTTGTTAAGAACACTATTGACACAGTAAAAACAGCAAAACCCGCCGCTGATCTTATATTACTTTCCAAGGGGGTAAAGCATGCTGCATCACTCTGGAGAAAAGAAGACGGATCCGAAGCTGATTTCACAAAATTTGTTAAAGAAAACTATATTTCTGATCCTGCAAAACGCAAGGTAGTATTCAACAAAATAAGCAGTTACATTGAATCTCTTTATGGAAATTACAACGAAATAACCCTCGATCTGCGAAAGACACTTGATGAAGCGCTTGGGGAGATTGATGATATTGATCGTATGTTCGGCAACTACTCAGTTGGGTCTCACCTCCAGAATGATCTTTATTCCAACAAAATAGCTTTTGCCATAGCTCTGAATTTTCCATACTATACATTAGCTGAGAAAGAAGACCTTGGTCCGAAATGGAGCCGGGAGGAGTGGGCTATGGCTCGTTTAGGCGATATGTTTATCTCACGTGTTCCAGCTGAACTCGATCAGGCAGTGACTGAAGCAACGGGTAATTCGGAGATGTATATTGCTGAATACAATATATATATGGGGTATATTCGTACCGATGACGGTCGTCAGATCTTTCCGGCCGATATGGTCCTTCTCTCACACTGGAACCTGCGCGATGAGCTTAAAGCAGATTACGCCGACAAAAAGAACGGGCTTGAGAAACAGGAAATGATATACAAAGTGATGGAACGCATTATACGGCAGGAAATTCCAGGCGTGGTAATTAACAGTCCTGCATATGAATGGGCGCCATATTCAAATAAAGTTACCAAAGGAGGCAATGTGGTTGAGACCCCAACAGAACCCGATACTCGCTACTCTCATATTATCAATAACTTTAGAACAAGAAAAGAAATTGATGCATACAATCCCGAGATGAACACCTTCATTCTTCGCAGATTCTCCCTTGAGATGGAGATTGCTCAGGATGAGGTTGAAACACTTTTCGATTCATATCTCAGCTCACCACTACTTATCAAAGTTGGTACATTGATAAAACAAAGATTAGGTCGTGACCTGCGTCCTTATGATATATGGTATGACGGATTCAAGACCCGGAGCAGCATACCTGAAGATCTGCTGACCTCAAAAACAAGAGATCTTTATCCAAATCCTGCTGCATTTCATGCCGGAATGCCGCTGATGCTTAAAAAACTGGGCTGGTCACCTGAAAGAGCAGCCTATATTGCCGAAAAAATTGTAGTCGATCCGGCCCGCGGTTCTGGTCATGCCTGGGGTGCAGCAAAAAAAGGTTCATTATCTCATCTGCGCACACGAATCTCAGAGAAAGGTATGGATTACAAGGGATATAACATTGCAGTTCATGAGTTTGGACATAATGTTGAGCAGACAATATCTCTTTATGATGTAGATAATTACATGATGTCCGGAGTACCGAACACAGCATTCACCGAGGCAAATGCATTTATCTTTCAGAACCGCGATCTCTTCCTTCTTGGAATGAAAGATGATAATCCTGATAAGACAAAGCTATCTACAATCGATGCCGGATGGTCGCTAATGGAAATAATGGGTGTGGGAATGGTTGATATGAAGGTATGGAAATGGCTCTATGCTAATCCCGGTGCCACTCCTGCTCAGTTAAAAGAGAGCACCATTGCTATAGCTGTTGAGGTGTGGAACAAATACTATGCACCCATCTTTGGAGTTAAGGACTCTCCTATTCTTGCTATTTATTCACATATGATTAATACACCACTTTACCTTGCCAATTATTCATATGGTCACATAATTCAGTTTCAGTTAGAGGAATACCTGAAAGGAAAAAACTTCAGCGCTGAGATTGACCGTATTTTTAGTCAGGGTCGCCTCACTCCCCAACAATGGATGATGAAAGCCGTGGGTACAAAAATTTCAACACAGCCTATTCTGAATGCCCTTGATAAAGCTTTAAATTAATTTGAAAGAAAACTGAATTTTTGATTAAGTGATATGTTTCGGTTCTTACCTTTGTGATACTTTGTATGTTACTTTGTGATCCTTTTTGGTTCAATGTTTTTATTTTAACCACAAAGGTAAACGAAGGATAACACGAAGGTACACAAAGGACATCTTCAATATCTTCGAAAATTTGAATCGTTCGTATTAGTATTCAAAGCTTCCGAATTCAGAACTTATTGTGAGTTTTTTCTTGTCAGATGCTTCGCAATAACCTATAAGTCTTGCATCAAGATTGAATGAGGAAGCAATAGCAATTATTTCATCAGCATTCTCCTTTCCGGTAAAGATCTCGAAGCGGTGACCCATGTTGAATACCTTATACATTTCATTCCATGGAGTTCCGGATTGTTCATGAATTAATCTGAATAATGGAGGTAAAGGGAATAAATTATTTTTCACAACATGCATGTTATCAATGAAATGCATCACTTTGGTTTGTCCCCCACCTGAACAATGTATCATTCCATGAATTTCTGATCGCATTTTTTCCAGAACCTTAATTATTACCGGAGCGTAAGTGCGGGTTGGAGAAAGCACAAGTTTGCCGGCATCAGTATTTAACCCTTCTATGGGGTCGGTTAGTCTTAATTTACCAGAATAAATAAGATCATACGTCAGGGTTGTATCAAGACTTTCAGGATATTTTGAAGCCAGGTATGGCGCAAACACATCGTGACGTGCCGAAGTAAGTCCGTTACTTCCCATACCGCTGTTATATACTTTTTCGTAAGTTGTTTTCCCGGAAGATGATAATCCGACAATCACATCGCCTGCTTTTATATTATGATTTGATATCACATGGGTCTTTTTCATCCGGGTTACAACTGTTGAATCCACAACAATTGTTCTCACCAGATCGCCTAAATCTGCTGTTTCACCACCGGTTGACCAGATTCCTACACCCAATGCCCTGAGATCTTCAAGTACCTCTTCTGTTCCATTGATTATTGCGGATAGTACTTCTCCGGGAATATGGTTTTTATTACGTCCGATTGTTGATGAAAGAAGGATGTTTTCATAAGCTCCTACGCAAAGCAGATCATCGAGATTCATTACGATTGCATCCTGAGCTATACCTTTCCATACAGACAAATCTCCCGTTTCTTTCCAGTATATATATGCCAGCGACGATTTTGTACCTGCCCCGTCGGCATGCATTATATTACAGTAGTCGGGATCTCCACCGAGTAAATCAGGAACTATTTTACAAAACGCTTTGGGATACAGCCCTTTATCTATTTTCTCAATTGCTTTATGAACATCTTCTTTTGAAGAAGAGGCACCTCTTTTGCTGTATTTTGATTCGCTGGACATATTTTCGGATATGGGGTAAAGATAGAAAAAAAGTACACTGTGTAAAATATGATAGTTGTCTTCTGCGCATAAGTCGGTATGGACTAAAGTCCAAAAGGGAGTAGTATTCCATAATCCGTCGGTTACCTGCCTGCCGGCAGGCAGGAAACCGACGGAAACTGAACTAATATTACTAATGTACTAGATGGATGACAATTACCGCGTAGCGGTTCCACTATTGTAGAAAAATGAACATTCGATTTTATTATTTCCCTGTAGGGGATATACACCATACCTTGTATTTCTCTTCAACCTCTACGAGGTATAAAAATTGTCTGATGAAAAATCGTTTCTACAATACCTTATGCCCTACGGGCAATTTATAATTAGGAGCCAGACAACAGTAAAGCCAGGGAATGAGTTAAGTAACTAAAAGGCAAGATTTTTCCCTACTTCTTCGTTGGTACAAAATCCGTTCTGAGTACCTTAAATTCTGTTCTCCGGTTGATCTGGTGTGCAATCTCTTTTTGCTCGTCGTTTGCCAGAGTATTTATGTATTGCTCCGTAAGCGTCGTTCCTGCCTTAAGGAATGGATTTTGTTTCACTATATCAGCGTCAACAACTTTAGGCGTAGATTCCCCATATCCTTTTGCGAACAGTCTCTCGGGTTCAATTCCTTTATCGATAAGATATTGAACAACAACCTGTGCTCTTTTCTGTGAAAGAGTCAGATTATATTCCTCCGTATCACGTGAGTCGGTGTGTGACATAAGTTCAATAGTTATGTTTTCGTTGTCAACGAGCGTTTCAACGAGTTTGTCGAGCGAAACCATCGATTCAGCTCTCAGGTCCCATTTTCCAAAGTCGTATAGAATATTTGGGAGTTCAATAGGGCGATCTATTGGAGTAAGCTGAATAGTAACCATGAATTCGCGGCTCTTTTCCTGGCCTTTAGTTGTCTCTTTCTCTTTCCCGTTAAGGTATCCGGTTTTGGAAGCCAGTAGAATATAGTCGACATTGGCTCTAAGGGCAAATTTAAAATCTCCACCGGTGCCTGTCTCTGCCTGAAGGCTATTCCCGTCGCTTGCAATGAGTTTAACAAGAGAACTTTTAATTGCCACGCCTGTTTTTTCGTCTTTAACCAATCCGGTAACATTAAATATTAAAGGAGGAAGTTCAAATGAATACAAATCATCATTTCCCTTTCCTTTTCTGGTAGAGCTGAAGATACCTTTTTCATTTCCATCCTGGAATATAATACCAAAATCGTCAGCAAAGCTATTAATTGGCGATTTCATATTCTGAACTATCCAACTACCGTCAGGTTGCGGTTTTGCTTTGAAAATATCGAGGCCGCCCATTCCAATCTGTCCATCTGATGAAAAATACAAAGTCCCATCCTCCCTAATGTATGGGAAGAGCTCATCACCCGGAGTATTAATATCAGGACCGAGGTTCACCGGTTTTGACCAGGCACCTCCGGTTTTTTCCCGTGTTACTTTCCAGATGTCCTTCTTGCCAAAGCCACCTGGAATATCCGACACAAAATATAATGTTAATCCATCGGAAGAGATTGAAGGATGTGCAGCTACCAATGAGTCCGGAAGTATTTGCAAATTTTTAGGATCGCTCCATTTATCACCGTTCCTCCTGGAGTACATAATTACGCAACCTTTTTTTTCTCTCTTTCCCGATTCACACCTTGTAAAATAGAGTTCCTTATAATCTGATGATAATGAAGGAGTACCATCTTCGAACTCTGTGTTTATTATTTCTACGGGAACCGGGGTGCTCCATTTTAATTTTTTATCTATCCTGCTTTCGAAGATATCAGTGTAACTCTGACCTGTTGCTCCATGTGTTTTATTGCCTGCTGCACCATCGCGTGAAGATGTGAAATAAACCAGTCCAAAATCATCCCGTCCATACGCCGGACTAAAATCAGATTCTTTAGAGTTTAAGTCCTTCAGTTCTTCAACCTTATATGCTTCAGGATTTCTCATCCACTCAAGAGCCAGCTCACAGGCGCGAATCTCCTGATCGGCTTTGGCATCGGAGGGCGCTACCTGTTTATATTTCTTAAATTCTTCAATTGCAAGCTGATGTTTTCCGTTTTTTTTCATTGATTCAGCAAGCCAGTACTGTGCTTCAGGTTTTGAAAAGGACGATTTGACAGCCAGCTTGTACCATGTTTCAGCATTTTTAGGATCATTTACAAGACGGTAACATTCTGCGATCATAAAAACCAGTTCGGTTCTTGAGCTTTTGTCAGCTTTCTTGGTTTTTGAGTAGGCATTCTTGAACTGATCTATAGCGTCAAAATACTCCCCGGCTGTAAAAGCAGAATAAGCTCTCTCGGTTTTTCGCTTCTGCGCCTCAATCTCAATTGAAGTTACAACAACCAACAATATGATGAGGACTAATAATCGTTTCATAATTTCGCCTTCAATTTGAGCGTAAAAGTAATCAATTTCATTAATTCAGATAATAATTAACGTAACCCCTCTGAATTTATTATAATTAAAAAGGATTCCTGAATCAGGAATCCTTTTACTTAAACCAAGAAAATAATTAACTAACCTCTTATCTTGTGAAAAGTAATTCTCTGTATTTTGGAAGTGGCCACATCTCATTGTCGACAATAAGTTCCAGTTTATCGATATGAGTACGAATCTCTTCCATATAAGGCTTTACATTCTTTTCATAAGCCAGCGCCATTTTGTATGTGTCCTGAATTACATTAGCTTTCTTGCGCTCTTCAACCATTTCATTAACAAGTTTCTTAATACTTGAAATGTGATCTGAGATGGTAATAATTAACTCTTTGCGGGCACCTGCAAGACGTTTAAACTCTGCATCGCTAAAAACTTCCTTAAGACCATTTACGTTATCTAAAAGCACTGTCATATACCTGATAGCCGTAGGAACTATATGATTTATAGCAAGATCGCCAATTACACGCGCTTCGATCTGTACTTTCTTTGTAAATTTCTCATGTTCAACCTCAACGCGGCTTTCCAATTCTTTGTCTGTAAAAACCCCTGATCCAACAAGAACATTCCTGGATTTTGCAGAGAGAAAAGTGCTGATTGATTCAGGAACACTTTCAATATTGGAAAGACCTCTTTTCTTAGCTTCTTTATGCCATTCAGCACTATAACCATCACCTTCAAATAATACTTTCTCTGATTCAAGAATGTATTTTTTCAATATCTGGAAAATTGCTTCATCTTTGGTTCTGCCTTTCGAAATAATGAGATCGACATCTTTCTTGAACTGGGTAAGCTGATGTGCAACAGCTGCATTAAGTACAATCATAGCAGAACTGCAATTAGCTGAAGAGCCTACTGCCCTGAACTCAAACCTGTTTCCCGTAAAAGCAAAAGGAGAAGTACGGTTTCTGTCGGTATTATCAAGTAGTATCTCAGGGATTTTACCAATGCCAAGTTTAAGTTCTGTTTTCTCCTGAGGAGTCATTTTCTTATCAGTAACTTTTCTGGCAATATTCTCGAGCATGTTTGTAAGATAAGTTCCGACAAATACAGAGATAATTGCCGGAGGTGCTTCATGTCCGCCAAGTCTGTATGAGTTTGACTCGTTCATAACCGACGCACGAAGAATTTCGTTATTATCGTAAACCGCTTTCACAACGTTTACGAGAAATGTAAGGAACTGAAGATTAGTCTTTGGGTTTTTGCCGGGAGACAAAAGATTAACTCCTGTATTGGTTGCCATCGACCAGTTATTATGCTTTCCTGAACCGTTAATACCGGCAAATGGTTTTTCGTGAAAGAGAACTCTGAATTTATGTTTACGTGCTACACGCCTCATAATATCCATTAAAAGCTGATTGTGATCCACTGCAAGGTTTACTTCTTCAAAGATCGGCGCACATTCGAACTGATTGGGAGCCACCTCATTATGACGTGTCTTAACAGGAATCCCTAATCTGTATGCCTCACATTCAAACTCTTCCATGAAATTCATTACTCTCTCAGGAATAGACCCGAAATAATGATCAGACAATTGCTGATCCTTCGAAGACTGATGACCCATCATGGTTCTTTCTGCAAGCACAATGTCGGGTCTTGCATAATACAATGCTTCATCAATCAAAAAATACTCCTGTTCGCAACCGAGTGTGGCGATTACTTTATTTACATCTTTGTCAAAATACTGGCAAACATCTACTGCGGCCCGGTCAAGTTCTGAAAGTGCTTTCAGAAGCGGGGCTTTATAATCAAGAGCTTCTCCGGTATACGATACAAATATTGTTGGAATGCAAAGTGTTGTTCCGACAATAAAGACTGGTGAAGAAACGTCCCATGCAGTGTATCCTCTTGCTTCAAAAGTGTTTCGTATCCCTCCGCTAGGAAAACTTGAAGCATCCGGTTCGGACTGAACAAGTACCTCACCTGAGAATTTTTCAACAATCTGTCCATTGTCACCAAATTCTATAAATCCATCATGTTTCTCAGCTGTTCCGTCTGTAAGCGGATGAAACCAGTGCGTATAATGTGTTGCTCCTTTGCTTATTGCCCAGGCTCTTAATCCTGTTGCAACCTGATCAGCTTCCTGTCTGGTTAAGGATTTCCCTTCATTAATAGCACGTTTCACTACCTTATAAGAGTCCTTAGACAGATAGTGTTCCATTTTTGGAAGATCAAAAACATTTTCTCCGAAGTATTCGGATACAATTTTCGAGGGTGTAATCACTTCAACAGTTTCTCTATTGAAAACTTCTCTTAAAGCACTAAATCTGAGTTCTGCCATTTTTATAAGTATTTTTGTACAAAAATAGATATTTTTTACTTATACCCTAATAATTTGAGGTGTTTTTCATTTAATTTTATTTTTTTTTGCACGCACCCCCCTTTTTTTAACACGTTTTTCGTTTTTTTTCCAGATATTAAAGCAAATACCTGATTTTTTGACACACAGTAAATGATATGAAGAATTCATTGTAAAGATAGCCTTTCAATTGCTTCGAAGGTGCAAATATTCATAATCTGCTATCTTACTATCGATTATATAACAGTAACAATTTACTATCAGGTCAGAGATTTAATGAAAATTTGTTATATTTGTCGCCTGTATTAAAAAAGGTATATTTCTATTATTTATTAAAGAAGATTCTACATGTCAACACTTCAATTTTTACGTGAGAAAGCCGGAGTATTAGTTGCTGGAGTTATTGGACTTTCACTTTTCCTTTTTGTGGTCAGTGATTTCTTCGGTGGAGGAAGAGGCCAGCGGATTAAGCAAAAAAAGTATTATGAAATAGGCCAGATAAGTGGTGAATATATTTCATATCAGGATTATGAATTAAGGTTACAAAATCTGTTAGAGATCTATAAAATGTCAGGAAGGTCAAATATTGATGAAGCGACAACTGAAACAATGCGGGATCAAACCTGGCAGCAGATGGTAAGGGAAAAGATTCTTGATTCGCAGTATAAGAAACTTGGTATTGGGGTCAGTACAGAAGAGGTTGATGAGTTGGTTCTTGGAAACAATCCTCACCAGATAGTTCAGCAATTATTTACTGACCAGAACACAGGCGCTTTTAATAAATCATTTCTTGTAAACTTTTTAAAACAGACTGAAGTTGATGAAACAGCTAAAAAATACTGGTTGTTTTTTGAAAATGAAATTGTTAACGACAGGATGAATACTAAATACAATAATCTGGTTTCAAAGGGATTATACGTAACATCAAAACAGGCTGAATTTGATAAAAATCTGAATAGTAGAACAGTTGATTTCAGTTATATTCTAAAGAACTATGCATCCGTATCCGATTCATCAGTTAAAGTGTCTCAAAGCGATATAGAGTCATATTATGCAAAACACAAACAGAGTTACAAGAGAACTGCATTAAGAGATATTGAATATGTGGCATTTGATGTAGTTCCATCTGAAGATGATATTAAGGTAACCGAAGAATGGATTAACAAAACCAAAGAGGAATTTGCTACTGCTCCAGATCCAGTCCAGTTTATTAATTTAAGTGCCGACACAAGGTATGTTGGGTTTTTTACTCCATTAAGCGGCGTTCCTGAAAATCTAAAGGAATTCGTCAAAAAAGAGGATTTGAAAAGTATTTTCGGTCCTTACGTAGAAGATGGATCCTATAAAATAGCCAAGCTGATTGAGGTTGCTGACAGACCAGACTCCGTACATATTCGTCATATACTGCTAACACCTAATCAAACCAGGTCGTTGGAGGTAGTGAAACATGAGGCAGATAGTCTGATAAAACTTATTAAATCAGGAACTCCTTTCGAAGTACTTGCTTTAGCAAATTCTGATGATAAGGGCTCGGCTCAGATTGGTGGTGATCTTGGCTGGTTCCCTGAAGGAAGGATGGTTCTCCCCTTTAATAATGCATGTTTTACTGGTAAAAAAGGTGACATAAAAACAGCCGAAACATCTTTTGGTATACATATTATTGAAATCCTTGGACAATCAAAAAATTCCAGAAAATACAATATTGGAATTATTGACAGAAAGATAATGCCCGGATCTATAACAAATCAGAAAGCATATAGTGAAGCAAGTCAGTTTGCGGGAACCAATTCGACCTATGACAAATTCAATAAAGCCGTTGTTGCAATGGGTTTGACTAAAAAAATTGCAAATGATGTTGCCCCACAACAAAAAACCTTACCCGGGTTAGAAAATCCAAGATCCTTGATCATGGCTTTATTCCAGGCAGAGAAGGGTAAAATTGTTCTCGATAACAACCAACAGGCAGTTTTTGAAATTAGCAGTAAGTATATAGTCGCATTTTGTACGAAAGCTCAGGAAGATGGCATTGCTCCGGTGAAGGATGTTGAAAATGATATCAGGTTTGCTCTCGTAAAAGACAAAAAAGCAGACATTATTTCAGCAGAGTTTATTAAGAATAATAGTGCCGGAAAAACTATTGATGATATTTCCCGCACAATGGGACTTACCGTTCAGGAGGCAACTCAGATTAACTTCAAGTCATACACAATTCAAGGCGCCGGAACGGAGCCTACATTGATTGCTGCGGCATCTGTTTCAAAACAGGGAGTGGTATCCGGACCTATAAAAGGTTCAAACGGAGTGTATATGCTGGCTGTTAATAATGTAACAACAGCGCCAGCTGAAGATATAAAATTACTACAGGAAAGGTTGAGTGCAACATTCCAGATGAGAGGGTCTTATGAAGCCTATGAAGCTCTTCGTAAAGGGGCAAATATTGTTGATAAAAGGTATAAGTTCTATTAGAAGAATTTAAAATTCATAGAGGGGTATCTGTAAAACAGGTGCCCCTTTTTTATTTTCTGAAGTAACAACATTTGAACATTCGAATGCAGAATACAGAAGAGTTTAATGTTCTTAGTTCAGACTGCGCACAATTAGCAGAGATATAATCGACAGGTAACCTATGCTAACGCCTGAATGTGTAAATTACCGTGTAGCGGTTCCACTATTGTAGAAAAATGAACATGGTATTCTATTATTTCCCTGTAGGGGATAGACAGATGACCCTGTATTTTTCTTTAACCTCTACGAGGTAAAAAAATCATCAAATCAAAAATCGTTTCTACTTTATGCCCTACAGGCAATTACTAACTTGTTTCATTCATCTCCGGGACTCCGATAAACGGCTGGGTCATTGCGAGCGTAGCGAAGCAACCGATTAACGGACGGGTCATTGCGAGCGTAGCCATCCATCGGAGTAGACCACTGGTTAATAATACTTCGTTTTGGTGATAGAAAACCCCTCTGTCGCTGCGCGACATCTCCCCTGGAGGGGAGAATATAGTTTCTAAAGCAGGATCTTTTCTCCCCCTGCCAAGGGGGAGTGCCCGAAGGGCGAGGGGGTATTAAGAATAGAGCAAGAGTAAAGTAAGAACATTTGAACATTTGAATGCAGAATGAAGAAGTGGAATCAGATTCTGATTTCACTGTTCGTTTGTTCTATTGTTCTTAGTTCAGTTTATTACAAAAAAAAGAGAGTGTCCTTTTGAGACACTCTCTTAATTTAAAGTCGGCGACGACCTACTCTCCCACAATTGCAGTACCATTGGCGCTGTCGGGCTTAACTTCTCTGTTCGGAATGGGAAGAGGTGGAACCCCGACGCTATAGTCACCTAAAGATCTTTTGAAGTTGGAAGTCTGAAGTCCGAAGTCCGAAGTCAGAAGAGTTTATCTTCTTTCTTCCATCTTCCGTCTTCTGTCTTCCGGCTCCTGTCTTTCTAAATAACTTAGACATATCGGAAAAAGTTAATAAAATCAATCTTCAGAAAGTTTAC
>DATCHE010000117.1:0-6898 GCA_036508535.1 Bacteroidales bacterium
TTGTCCTTTTTACGAGCAACTACAATATATCGGTGATACAAGGATTCAGGCAATGGTTTCGTTATACAATAGCGGGGATGACCGCCTGGTACGTAATGCATTAAATCTGATTGATTACTCACGACAGCCTGAAGGGTTAACCCTAAGCCGGTATCCGACGGTAACCCACCAGTGTATTCCTACTTTCTCATTGTGGTATATCGGCATGCTGTACGATTATATGATGTACGGATCAGACAGCGTTTTTATAAAAAACAAATTGCCGGGTGAAAGACAGATCTTAAATTATTTTCAAAGATTTGAGCAACCGGATGGTTCGCTGAATAATGTCCCTTACTGGACTTTTACTGATTGGGTAAATACCAAAGGATGGCAAAGGGGAATGGGACCTTTTGGCAAAGACGGGTGTTCTTCCATATTGGACTTTCAGCTCCTTATGGCATATAAGACAGCGGCGGTAATAGAACAAAATATGGGCATGAAAGAATATGCCTCAATGTATAATCAAAAGGCTCAACAG
The DNA here is from genome assembly GCA_036508535.1 of Bacteroidales bacterium. Taxonomy (GTDB): domain Bacteria; phylum Bacteroidota; class Bacteroidia; order Bacteroidales; family VadinHA17; genus LD21. Next base: position 521 of record DATCHE010000117.1, read on the forward strand.
TTAATTGTAACAATACGTAACAAATATTGGGACAATACACGAAAGCTTTTTGCCGACACTCCTGAAAAAGATGTTTTTTCCCAGCATGCCAATTCGCTGGCAATTTTAACCGGAATGGTTACCGGAGATGAAGCTGCAAATATGGGGAAACTGCTTGTCTCGGATTCAACTCTGACTCAGGCTTCCATTTATTTTAAATACTATCTGCATCAGGCTCTGGTTAAGGCCGGAATGGGAAATGATTACCTGAACTGGCTTGGCAAATGGCGCGAAAATATATCTCTTGGACTTACTACCTGGGCAGAAATATCTGAAATCAGCATAAGCCGGTCTGATTGCCATGCCTGGGGCGCAAGTCCGAATATTGAGTTTTTCAGGACAGTTTTGGGGATTGACAGCGATGCCCCCGGATTTAAGAAGATTAAAATTGAGCCGCATTTGGGATCGATCGCAAAAATTGGTGGCGATATGCCACATCCGGCCGGAAAAATTTCGGTCAGATATGATAATTCAGGAAAGCAGATTAATGCAGAAATCACACTTCCGGTAAAGGCTACGGGCACCTTTATCTGGAAGGGGAGAAGCTATGATTTGAAAGGAGGAAAGAATGTTTTTAAAATTTAATCATGAAAGGTTAATAATTGAATGTTGTTCATAAACACAGTATTTGGAATTATCCCGTTTCTCATTATATTTGAATAACATTAAACAGCAATCCCGGTATTTTTACTTATGGGGGAAATATTATTTCTATTAGCGGGGATCAAGAAGACGCATTGTAATTAATGTAAATTTTTATTTGTATAAACTGTTGCCTATCTTATAACTAATACAATTTCTAAACAATCAAAAAATCTTAATACTCTTATGAAAAATTTATTTTTCTTTATCTCGATCTTCGTGTCATTAACATTAGCTTCATGCATTGATTCGAATCCCGTACTGACCATTGAAGGCGGCAAGGTAACTGGCATTCAGACCCCGACGAAGGGGATTATTGCATATAAGGGTCTACCTTTTGCAGCTCCTCCTGTTGGAAACCTTCGTTGGAAAGAGCCACAACCCGTTGTGCCCTGGGAAGGCATTAAGAAAGCAGACACTTACGGAGCTGCTTCCGAGCAAATAACATGGGATCCCCAAAGTTTTTATGGCAGGGAATGGCGGGCCAGTGGATCTGTTCCGTTCAATGAGGACTGTCTCTATCTGAATGTCTGGACTCCTGCAGCAGGCCAAACAGGGAAGAAACTGCCTGTTGCCATGTGGATCCACGGCGGCGGTTTTCGTGAAGGCTTTGCTTTTGAACCGGAAATGGATGGTGGCGAGGCCTGGGCATCACGTGGTGTAATTTTTGTATCGGTAACTTACCGTCTTGGTGTATTAGGGTTTTTATCACACCCACTTTTATCGGCTGAAAGCCCCAACAAGGTATCGGGTAACTATGGTTTATTCGACCAGGTTGCAGCGCTTAAATGGATTAAAAATAATATAGACCAATTTGGTGGCGACCCCAACAACATAACTATCTTCGGTCAGAGCGCCGGTGCCGGCAGCGTGCAGTCATTATGCGCTTCCCCATTGTCAAAAAACCTGATCAGCCATGCAATTAGCATGAGTGGTGGCGGTCTGGGCAACATGCGACCAGGTACATTCCTCGATACGGCACAACTGGCTAACAAGAAGTTAATGGATTTTTTTAAAAAATCTACGTTGGAGGATATGCGTGCCCTTTCGTTTGAGGAGCTGACAAAAATGTCGCAAGAGTACATGGATACAACTAAAAAGCGTTTCATGTGGGGTCCTGTTATCGACAATTATCTCCTAAAAGGTACTTTCACTGATGTAGCACGTGCTAATGAAATTCCCGATATTCCTTATATGTTTGGATACACTGCAAACGATATGGGTGATGCAACCCAGGCAATAAAAGATTTTTGTGCCCTGCGTGCTGAAAAGGGCACTAAACCTACTTTTGCTTATTTATTCGCACGCCAGCTTCCTGGTGACGATAATGGTGCCTGGCACTCTTCGGATTTATGGTACGTGTTCCATTCTTTAAGACACAGCTGGAGGCCTTTCACAAAGGGCGACGAGGCATTGAGTCTTCAAATGGTTGATTACTATACGAATTTCTCCAAGTTTGGAAATCCGAACGGCAAGGGCGACGGTCTCTGGACTCCTTACACTACCGCTAGTCCTAAAGTTATGGTATTCAACGTAGAAGGAGACAATGCAGCCTGCACAATGACAGACTCTCCCGAATTCAAAGGGCCATCCCCCAGGAAGTAATTGTTGTACTTTCGTGATTGTTGAATTATAGAGTAAATAGAAATAAAGAGGCCTGGATAATCGATCCAGGCCTCTTTTGCTTATTGTTTGAAGCAGTGATAGCTATTTAGAACTTCTTCAGTCTAGTATTCAATCATTTATTATTTATTATACCTCATTATCACGACAAATTTTCCGAATTCCTTCCCGGGGATAACCTTCATTTCCATCTGTCCAAGAACTTTTAATCCTTCACCTAGAGGGGAAAGAGTATCTGTTTTTGTGACCTGATCATTAGAACCTATCACATCAGCCTTAGTTAACTCTCCTTTCCAAAGTACAGGACCGAAAGTATGTCTTAATACGTATTGGCCTGGTGCAATACTATCAAAAACATACTCATTGATCTTCTCATGAATCATTATTCGTTTAAGCATTTTTCCATCTTTCATAAGTTCGATTTCTGCGCCCCTGCCCATCGTCTGTTCTGTTCTTTCCCTGTAATAATCTGTTCCACTATCGAATGCCTCAACCTTAAAGAAATATTCCGGATTTTTGTTGAGACTGTGGATTGTCAGAGTATACTTATCATAGACCATGTAGCTGTTGTAAAGTTTATTAGGTTCAATACCGTAACGGACAACATAGCCATCGGCTCCTTCAACAGGTTTCCAGGTAATGGTTGCGTCACGGCGATCTTCCGGGTCGCGGACAACCATTACATCACCGACCTTTGTAAATTTAGCCTTATCAGGGTTTCCAAATACCCGTAAATCCTTTACAGCAAATTTCCCGCTATCTGGAGTGAATACATTGGTTAATTTTACATACCTGGCTGTTACAGGTTCTGCAAGTTCGGTATAATCATGTCTGTTATCCACAGCATTATTGGTTTTGTCAATTAGCATCGACCAGTTCTTACTGTCGTTTGAAATCTGGACTGTAAATGACTCATAACGACTAAGACCACTAGCTACACCAAAGCCCCTGCCAAATTTTACCTTTGAATCCTGCAGGTCAAAATTGACCTGCAAGGCATATATTTTACATTCCTTGCCAAGATCCAGTGTCATAAATTCTCCGGGATTCCCCGTTTGAGCACTCCAGTGGGTCATGAAATTTTCATCTACGGCATTTTGAACTCCAAATCCTTGGAGGGTGGAGGATGCTTCTGCGTATTTCTTATTGGATAAAAGCATCCACCCGGTGAAGTTATTATCAACTGCATCTTTTTTGATACCGGGATAATATTGCGGGTAATCTCCAAAAGCAGTGTTAGAGTGCATTACACCTTCAGCATCAACAGATGTGGGAAACAAGGAAAGTTCACCTCCACCTCTTCCCCCATAATATGCAGGGATCATACAAATGGTCCATAAATCCCCGTTTTTGTCGTGGAAAGTGCAGCCATGACCTGCACCGGGAGCAAATCCGGTTGTTTTGAATGTAAGGGGATTATGCTCGGAATATTTAAATGGCCCGAAGGGACTGTCAGACACATAGACCCCGTGAGAATAGGACAAAAATTCGAGTCCGATTGCAGCATATTGCAGATAATATTTCCCATTGTGTTTTACCATCCATGGCCCTTCTATCCAGGGTGATTCTTCAGGGAAATAGGGTCTGTGTGTAAAGAAAGGAAATATTACATCTTCACTTCTCCTTCGTTCAAAACCGTGTTCGGCATAGTTTCCAAAGAAGCAGACAACTGGCTTACCTTTCTCCCTGAAGCCGTTTTTGGGGTCCAGTTCAACAACCTGGAATGGTAAAATCTGCGACCACCCCCAATACATATAAAACCTGCCGTCATTATCACGGAACATATCCGCATCGCCGTAATCCCTATCCAAAGTACCAACCTTTGTCCATTTTCCATTTTTAGGATCAGTACTGGTGAATACATCCCTTGCATTCATTGAACAGGCATATAAAGTCTCACCATCAGTTAAAACCGATGGACAGCTTCTTGGATAATCGGGAACATCAACATAGGTCCAGTCTCTCATATTGCCGGAATACCAATATCCTCTGCCACCGGTAATAAAAAGATAATAATCATTCTTATAAAGGACTACAACAGGCTCTCCGGCCCTGCGTGCCCTTTCAGAGCCTACACTCAGGTTGAGAGGATTACAGAATGTCATCGGCTTGTCCGTTATCTGAACTGAAAAAGGCGTCGATTTGTCTGAATTTCTGGATTGGCCGGAAATTGTGATCCACGAAGAACTTGTAACCAAAGTGATGATTACCAGCAGAATAACTGTTTTTAATTTCAATTTGTACATGATTTACCTGGAATTAATTATTGATTTAAAATCGTTATTATTTTAAGATGTATTTGTAAAAATAATTTATTATTTGTGGAAAAGAATGGCAAAACAATAATAAAAACAAGTAATTAACGATATTTAAGAATTAAGGAAAACAAGGTTTAATTTTATTTCACTTTACGATTGGTGAACAGAATATTGGAAACATTATGTGTTTGAATTATCTAACAATGTTTTGATTAAGGGAATAAATAATCTTTTATACTTTTGTGTCGATTATGAAGAGAAAAATTCGAAATAGCTTATTTTGTGTGTTATCTATTGGCGTTTTTGCATCTTGTCATTCAAATTCCGCTGGTAATTATAAAGGTACTCCATATGCTGATATTATGTATCATGCAGGTCCTCAAACAATTCCTGGCAAACTTCAATGTGAATATTATGATTTTGGAGGTGAAGGAGTTGCTTTTCACGATATTGATACAATCAATTCAGGCAGCGGCAGATTAAATCCAGCTGATGGTTCTTATCTCCATGAATTCCGCATCGATGAAGCCGTCGATATCTCTTTTACAAAGTTTCAGGATCCAGCTATCGATAACAACAAGTTTAATTTGGTCGAACCCCAAAAAGATCAGCTTTATGTAGGCTGGACTGAACCGGGAGAATGGACCAAATATACGGTAAATGTAACAAAAACAGGAACTTACCAGCTTGGTTTAATGTACACTTCAAATCAAAATGGAAAGATATCAATTTCAGTTAACGACAAAGATGCAACAGGACTCATTCATATCCCATCAACATTTGTTGAGGCAGATAGTGTGGCATGGAGGCAATGGCATCACTGGAACTATATCGATCAGATTGCCCGGATTGTTCTGAAAAAGGGATTGCAAACTATCACCATTCATACAGTTGAGATTGGACAGATGAACTATGACTATATTAACTTTCAAAAAGTGAACTAACATCAGGATATCTAATTTTAAACTCTAATTATGAAAAAATCAGCTATTTTAGGTTTAGTGATAGTTTGCTTATTTTCTTTAAACAATAAATTGTATGGGCAAGATATCACGGCAAATGAACAATGCAAAAAACTGGGTAGAGGAGTAAATATCATCGGCTATGATAAAGAACTGTGGAAAGATCATACCAAAGGCCGTTTCAAGGAAGTGTATTTTAAAATGATCAAAGAGGCAGGTTTTTCAAACATTCGTATAAACCTGCATCCCTTTTCAAATATGGACAGTACATATAAAATCAAATCCAGATGGCTTGAGACTCTGGATTGGGCGGTAAAAAAGGGCGTTGAAGCCGGACTGATGGTCATTCTTGACATGCATGAATACAATGCCATGGCCGATGACCCTGTTGCTAAAAAGGAGATGTTCCTTTCTGTCTGGAAGCAATTGGCACCAAGATACAAAGAACAACCTTCTAATGTGATTTTTGAAATATTGAATGAACCAAATCAAAAACTTACCCCTGAGCTGTGGAACACTTTTCTAATTGAGGCCATGAAAATAATCCGCAAGACAAACCCAATGAGGACACTTATAATTGGTCCGGCTAATTGGAACGGTATTGAGTCTTTGCCAACTCTGGTTTTACCAAAGGAAGATAATAACATTATAGTTACAGTACATTTTTATCACCCGATGAAATTTACACATCAGGGTGCTCCATGGTCAAAAGAAAATATGGGATTCAGCGGTATAACATGGACCGGAACCGAAGAAGAAAAAGCCGAAGTTGATTCCAGATTAAAAGTCGCTGCCGACTGGTCTAAAACCAACGACCGCCCGATATTCTTAGGCGAATTTGGCTCTTATGATAA
>DATCHE010000118.1:0-11528 GCA_036508535.1 Bacteroidales bacterium
GCGAAGCGGAGCTCGACGAAGTCAAAATCAAAGTATGAAGAAGATGAAAGCCCTTGTAAAAGCCAGACCCGAAAAAGGGTTGTGGATGCAGGATGTTCCTGTTCCGGAACCCGGACTTAACGATGTAATAATAAAGGTAAAGAAATCAGCTATATGCGGTACCGATCTCCATATCTATGAATGGGATGCCTGGTCGCAGCGAACCATCAAAACGCCGATGACAATCGGTCATGAGTATATGGGGTATATTGAAAAGATGGGAGCTGGTGTTTCTAATCTTAAAATAGGAGAAAGAGTTACAGGCGAAGGTCACCTGGCTTGCGGTCATTGCCGCAACTGCCGCCGTGGGAAAGAGCACGTCTGCGAAAATACTATTGGAATCGGTGTAAATATTGACGGGTCATTTGCCGAATATGTGAAGATCCCCGCACAAAACGTGATCCCTCTCGATCACAGAATCCCCGACGAGTGGGGGGCAATAATGGATCCTTTTGGAAATGCAACTCATACAGCATTGTCTTTCCCATTAATTGGAGAAGATGTACTGATCACCGGATCGGGACTTATCGGAAGTATGGCTGTGGCAATAGCCAAATATGCCGGAGCACGCTTTATTGTTGCCAGCGATCTGAGCGATTACCGTCTTGATATTGCAAAGAAAATGGGCGCCACGTTGACGGTAAACCCTTCTAAAGGTGAAAAGATCTCCGATGCGGTTGCTAAACTGGGAATGAGAGGCTTTGATATAGGTTTTGAAATGTCGGGCTCCCCGAAAGCCTTCATTGAGATGCTTCATAACATGTACAATGGTTCAAGCATTTCATTGTTAGGGATCCTTCCGTCGAACTTTGAAGTGCCATGGAGTGATATCATTTTTAAGGCAATAACATTAAAAGGTATATATGGCCGTGAGATGTGGGAAACATGGTATAAAATGGAACAGATGATAATTGGTGGAATAGATCTTGAACCTGTTATTACACATCGCTTTCATATCGATGATTTTCAGAAAGGCTTCGATGTTATGGAAGAAGGGAATTGCGGAAAAGTGATCCTAAACTGGGACTGAGAAATTAGTCCGTAAAGTCTGTAAAGTCGAAAGTCTATAAAGTCAAAAGTCATTAAAACTAAATAGAATGAAAATAGAGCATTTCGAGGAGATCATAGCCTGGCAAAAAGCTAAAATGATGACTTTAAAACTTTATTCATTATTTAAAGATTCACGTGATTTTGGATTTAGAGACCAATTATGCAGAGCCTCAGTTTCTGTAATGAATAACATTGCTGAAGGGTTTGAGAGGAAATCTGATAGTGAGTTTAAACATTTTCTGTTTATAGCAAAAGGATCCTGTGGGGAAGTAAGATCAATGCTATATCTGGCAATTGAATTAAATTATGTTAACAAAGAAGATTTTTCATATTTGTTAGGCCAATCAACTGAAGTATCAAAAATGTTATCCGGTTTAATTAAAACATTAAAATAATAGTCAGGATAGTCCATAAAGTCGAAAGTCCATAAAGTCCATAAAGTCAAACAGAAAGTTGCTTTACAGACTTTGCATACTTTGCATACTTTACAGACTTTATGGACTTTATAGACTTTACAGACTTTACAGACTTTATAGACTTTACAGACTTTATAGACTTTATAGACTAACCCCCCCATTATGTACACAAATTATCAAAAACATCTGAAAACGGTTCTAAATGAGATTAAAGAAGCCGGGTTATATAAAAATGAACGCATAATTGTCTCCCCGCAGGGCGCTGAAATTGAGCTGAGTACCGGGCAGAGAGTATTGAATTTCTGTGCCAATAACTATCTGGGGCTCTCAAACAACCCCTCACTTATTGCGGCAGCCAAGGATTCACTTGATAATCATGGCTATGGAATGTCATCGGTAAGGTTCATTTGCGGTACGACCGACCTTCATAAAGAACTGGAAAAGAAAATTGCAGAGTACTTCAACACTGAAGATACGATCCTCTATGCTGCCTGTTTTGATGCCAACGGCGGCGTCTTCGAACCGCTTCTCTCAGAAGAAGATGCCATTATTTCAGATGCTCTCAACCATGCATCGATAATTGACGGTGTTCGTCTGAGTAAAGCTCAGCGTTACAGGTACGAGAATGCCGACATGGCCGACCTTGAAAAACAACTTCAGCTGGCTCAGGCACAAAGGTTCAGACTTATTGTTACCGACGGCGTTTTCTCGATGGATGGAAATGTTCCGCCACTCGATAAAATTGTAGAACTTGCAGGTAAATATGATGCCATGGTTATGGTAGACGAGTCTCACTCAGCAGGTGTAGTTGGTAAAACCGGCAGAGGAGTTACTGAACTCTTTAATATTCCGGGGAAAGTTGAAATCATTACCGGGACACTGGGAAAGGCATTTGGCGGAGCAATTGGGGGTTTTACAACAGGGAAAAAAGAGATAATTGATATTCTCCGTCAGAGATCGCGTCCTTATCTTTTTTCGAATTCAATACCTCCGCTGGTTGCAGCAGCAGGTATAAGAATGGTTGATATGATGACTGAAACAAATGTATTACAGGATAAACTTCACCGGAACGCTGAATATTTCATTTCGGGAATGAAGAAACTTGGATTTGACATAAAACCCACGAAATCTGCAATATGTGCAGTTATGTTGTATGATGCTAAGCTGGCGCAGGATTTTGCTTCAAAGTTGCTTAACGAAGGCATTTACGTTATCGGATTCTTTTATCCTGTGGTAGCGAAAGGACAGGCCAGAATACGGGTGCAGCTTTCTGCTGCCCACGAAAAAGATCACCTCGATAAAGCAATTAAGGCTTTTGAAAAGATCGGAAAAGAGCTGGGTGTAATAAAATAGCTTATCCGCATTTCGACGATCCGCAGTCTTTGCAGATAAGACAGCCTTCCTGATAAACAAGGTTATCCGATCCGCACTCACCGCATTTTCCTTTAGCTTTTGTGCCGTTTGGAATATACTTTTTCAAAGCCCTCTCCACGCCGTTCTTCCAGTTGTTAATCGATTCACTGTCGAGTTTTAGGGATTGTACCAGGTTAACAACGCCCTGAATTGGCATCTCATGTCTCAGCACCCCTGAAATCAGCTTGGCATAGTTCCAGAACTCAGGTTTGAACATGTGGGAAAGACCCTCTATGTTTTTCTTATACCCATATTTATCTGTAAACTGAAAATCGTAACGAGTCTTTCCGTCTTCATCCTTTATTTTGATAATTTTCCCTTTTAGAATGCTCTTTGGAATTGGGAAAACTTCATCGTCAGCAATACCTGTAAATATCTCATAAGGTCTGCTTTCCTTCAGTCCAACAAATGCGACCCATTTTTCCTCATTAATATTAAATCTAATCACATCGCAATCGAGTACTTTGGGCCGTTTTGGCATTTCCGGCCGTATTTCGGCTTTTCCGGCAATGAGTACTCCGTTTCTTGATCCGTCGCGATAAACTGTTGCACCCTTGCATCCCGACTTCCATGCCGTGAGATAAAGTTCGCTTACAAGCTCTTCTTTGGCATCAGCAGGCAGGTTTATTGTAACACTTATTGAATGATCGACCCATTTCTGTATAGCACCCTGCATTTTTACCTTCGCAATCCAGTCAACATCGTTAGCCGTTGCCTTATAATATGGCGATTTGGCAATAATCTTATCAATTTCCTCATCTCCCATCCGGGTAACCTCATCGGAGTCGTACCCGCTCAGTTTTAACCAGTCTATAAATTTATGATGGAAAACATTGAATTCTTCCCAGCAATCGCCAACCTCGTCCCTGAATGTTACTTTTACATCCAGGTCGTTAGGATTAACCTTTCTTCTTCTTTTGTAGAAAGTTGAAAATATTGGTTCAATTCCGGAAGTTGTCTGCGTCATAAGGCTTGTAGTGCCTGTCGGAGCGATTGTCAGGAGAGCTATGTTCCTTCGTCCGAACTTAACCATATTATTATACATTACCGGATCGGCTTCTTTCATCCTCAAAATGAAAGGATTAGATTTTTCGCGTTCTGCATCATAGATTCCGAATGCGCCTCTTTCCTTTGCAAGGTAAGTAGATGATTTATATGCTTCCAGAGCTAATGTCTTATGAACTTCAACAGAAAAATCTGTAGCATCATCACTGCCATATCTCAGTCCGAGAGCGGCCAGCATATCTCCTTCAGCTGTTATACCAATTCCTGTTCTTCTTCCCTCTTCAGCTTTATTTCTTATATTTTTCCACAGGTTTCTTTCAACGAGTTTTAATTCTTCAAGCTCCGGATCAGAATCTATTTTTTTAAGAATTACATCGATCTTTTCAAGTTCCAGATCAATAATGTCGTCCATCATACGCTGTGCAAGTCCGATATGCTCTTTATATAATTCGAAGTCGAACTTAGCCTTTTCCGTAAAAGGCTCATCGACATAATTGAACAGGTTAATAGCCAGTAGCCGACAGCTATCGTATGGGCACAAAGGTATTTCACCACAAGGATTTGTTGAAACTGTTGCATATCCGAGATCGGAATAACAATCAGGAACGCTCTCCCTGATTATTGTATCCCAAAACAATACACCGGGCTCAGCAGATTTCCATGCATTATGAATTATCTTACTCCAGAGAGCAACCGCATCGATATCTTTTGAAAATTTTGGATTACTGGAATTAATCGGATATTGCTGTCTGAACATTGTCTTTCCTTCAACCGCCTGCATAAAGTCGTCAGTAAGTTTAACAGAGACGTTAGCTCCGGTAACTTTCCCGCTCTCAAGCTTGGCATCGATAAATTTTCCGGAGTCGGGGTGTTTAATTGAGATAGAAAGCATGAGGGCGCCTCTTCTGCCATCCTGTGCCACTTCGCGGGTGGAGTTTGAATATCGTTCCATGAAAGGAACTACACCTGTTGAAGTAAGAGCACTGTTAAGAACCGGAGTTCCTTTTGGCCTGATATGAGAAAGGTCGTGACCAACACCGCCGCGTCGTTTCATCAGCTGCACCTGCTCCTGGTCAATCTTCATAATACCGCCGTATGAGTCAGACGACCCACCGCTGCCAATAACAAAACAGTTTGAAAGAGAAGCAATCTGATAGTCATTGCCAATACCTGTCATTGGACCACCCTGAGGTACAATGTATTTAAAGTCTTTAAGGACGCTGAATATAAGCTCTTCCGAAAGAGGGTTTTTATACTTCTTTTCAATCCGGAATATTTCACGGGCAAGCCTGTGATGCATATCGTCGGGTGTTTTTTCGTACAGGTTTCCGAATGAATCTTTCAATGCATATTTATTTGCCCACACCCTTGCCGCCAGTTCATCTCCTTTGAAATACTGAATGCTTGCCTGCACTGCTTCATCATGCGAATACACTACTTTTTCGTGTTCCTGTTTTTTTGATTTACCAATTTCCTTCACCTCGTCTGATTTCTTAATATCAGGTTTTGATTCTTCCTTTTTTGCCGTTTCATTTGCAATAGGAGATTCCTGGACAAATAATTCTTCCATATCTTTTTGTTATTCTCTGATTCTGTTGAGATTATACGACCGCTGGTTTTTATGGCGGGTATTTGCTAAATTAGACAAGCGTAAATCTTAATGCAATAGTAAAATTTTAAGTTTATTAACATTTGACAGCATAGTTATTAACTATTTGCTTAATGACTGATTATCATTATATTACATAGTTTATTGTGTTAAATAAATAACACAATTCGAGGTTGTTTATTCACAGTCAGTTTGTTCCGGTCGGGGAAGAAACCCTTATAACAAAACGCGTCATTGCGAAGATCCGCCGGCTGGCGGTGCGAAGCAAAAAAAGAGGCTGTCAGAATCTGGCAGCCTCCGGATATTAAAAAATGATTTTATTAGTTGAAGATGTAACGAAGACCAATCTGTAATCTCCAGGTCTGACCAATATCCTGATTATAATCATAAGTCTTAGTCGGGTAAGCTCCGTTAACCTTTACCATTGAATAACGGGGAACGTTGCTTGCATCCTTGCCTTCATATTTCAGGACTGAACCATAGTTGCTGGCAGCCATGTTTTTGTAAACTCCCCATTCTGAATTCAGCAAATTGCTTGCATTAAGCACGTCTAAGCTCAATTGCAGGGTATTTCTTGAATTTCCCGCTTTTATTGAAAAATCCTGTACTAAGCGGAGATCAAACCTGTCCACCCAGAATGAACGGGCTGCATTAGCTTCAGCATATTGGCCCTTATGTTTACTCAGGTATTTATCCTGTGCCATGAAAACAAAGAATGCGTCCTCGTCGGCAGGTGTTAAAAAGGCTACTTCGCCCTTTTCTTTCGGTATGTACATCAGGTCGCTAGTAATTCCATCACCGTTCATATCGTTGCTATAACGGAATGTGTTTCCATAAGGAGTGAAACCTGAATAGAATAAACTTATAGTTGAAGCCATATGGTCGTTAAGGTAAGGAATGCGATATGATACAGAACCGATTACCTTATCAGGAACCACGTATTGTGAGCGCTGAACAGTGGCGTTATTCGAACCGTCAACAGTGATAAGACCTGTCCAGGCCGAGTAGGCATTGCTACCGGGCATACCAGAAACTTCTTTCATTTCGGTTTTTGTATAAGCAACCATAAGATCGAGGTTATTTACCGGTGTAGCATTAAGAGTCAGGTTTAATGTGTAGCCATAACCTTTATTCGTATTAGTAAGAACGCAGGCATCCTTTACAGAATTGTATAGAAAACTGGCCGGGAAAATGTAACGGGTGTCAGGTCCGGCAAATTTCGTCCATGTTGCATCGGGATTTTTTACAGCATAGTTATCTAAGATTACAGCATTAATGTTTTTTGTAAAAATACCTTCAGCGGTTGCAGAGAAAGGAAAATTCACAGGTACTTTATAATCAACTGCGGCTGAGGATTTCCAAACCTGAGGCATTGAGAATTTCGGATCTACGCCTGCAATTGAACTTGGCACACTGCCATCTGCAGGGGTTACCACCGTTTGGAAACCTAGTTTGGTAATCATTTGATTAACATCGGTTATCATATCGCCAGCCAGAAGGTCTAACCGTGCGTCGCGCGTTTTTACAGTACCGTCGGGATTGAAACTGGTTTGTACCTTCATCAACAACTGGTTCATACCTGCGTTCGAAGGCATGTTAGTGAAGAATACCAGAGGCAGACGACCGGTAAACATCCCGGTTCCACCACGTACTATCAAAGATTTGTCGCCCTTAACATTCCATGTAAGGCCTACCCGGGGTGACAGATTTACTTTTGTCTTGGGCCATATGCCAGTATTAATATTGCGGCCGCCAAAGTCGAGATTCAAAATGGCATTGTTGGTCATAATATCAGGGACAAATGAAAGATTATCGGCACGTAAGCCAACAGTCAGTTTAAGATTTTGTACAGGGGTCCATTCATCCTGAACGTATGCACCAATCTGGTTGAATTTAACAGCATTCGAAGGTATGAGTTCTCCGTTGGCACCATAAGTCAAAGCAAAGTCAACAGGTGCTTTTCCAGTCAGGAAATCACTCATACTTTTATAACGATAGTAACCCGTTCCGTTACGCATATAATTATTATCAGCCATTTGGTACTCGTAACTAAGACCAGCTGTTAACTTATGAGCGTCAAGATAATAGGTAAAATTATCGGTAACAGTAATAATTTTGTTTTTTACACCATTGTTCCATGTAAATAATTCATATCCTGCAGAAATATAGGGATCTAATGCTGCTGCGCCGGTAGCAATATCCCCGCTCATAATATCAATAAACGGGAATGGCTTGGAAGTCGATCCGCGAACATCCTGAATATCTGAGTATGTCACTAGCAATTGATTTGATATGTTTTTGGTAAACCGACTATTTAATTCCAAAGATCCGGAATTTACAACATTATCCATCGAGTACATCGAATTGGCATAAGACATAGAATACGCTCCAACACGACTTTTATTATTATCCCGATAACTACCATCAGTTGAGGCTCCATTTGGTGAAAACCATGAGGAATTTTTGGTGTGATTAAAACGAATGTTTAATTTGTTTGCAGCGTTGATGTTCCAGTCTAGGCGAATGAGGTATTTCAGGTTAGTCATGTCGGCAGGAAAATCTTTATACGAACCCGTTTCGTAGCCATATTTCGTTTTCAGGTAATCGGAGACTGTTTGCAAATCGGTTTCAGTAGTACGGGAAATCGTTTGCTGATCAGAAATACCATCAGTTGAAGCACGCCAATAGATAACCTGTTGCGGACTTTTTTCGTATTCGAGGTTACCAAAGATAAACAACTTGTCTTTAATGATTGGAGCGCCCAGTGTAAAACCAGTTATAGAGTTTGATTCTTTTGCGCGGGTACCAAAGTCTTTGTTGCCGATCTTATTCCCACGCATATTTTGATTTTTTTGATAGGTATAAACCGAAGCCTTTAGCGTATTGGTCCCCGATTTGGTAATGGCATTAATTCCTCCACCAATAAAGTTTGTTTGCTTAACATCGTATGGAGCTATTACAACCTGCACTTCTTCGATTGCATCCAGCGAAATAGGATTGCCTCCTCCGGGTAAACTACTGCTCAAACCAAAGTTATTGTTGAGATTTGAACCATCGACCGTGAAATTTGTCGAACGTCCGTCACCACCGGAAAAACTCATTCCGTTGGAATAGGGAGAAACCCTTGCAATGTCGTTAATGCTGCGGCTAATACTGGGTAGCAAGATCATTTGCGCACTCGAAATGTTGGTGGTAGCTCCGGTTTTTGTATTGTTGAACTTTGAAGTTTTAACTCCAACAACAACAACTTCGTTAAGTTCTGTGCTCGATTCAGTCAGATCGGTATTAAGAACATACGTTTCACCCAGTGATAAGTTTATTTCAGTAAATGTTTTCTTAGAAAATCCAATAAATGAGGCCTCAACTTTGTATGGTCCCCCGGGACGCATACCCTGTATTGTAAAAAGGCCTGAATTATTGGTAATAGACCCATAAGTAGTTCCTGAAGGAACATGAGTAGCAACAATGGTGGCGCCAGGGAGAATCACTCCCTTCGCGTCAACTATTTTACCACTCATCGAAGATGTCGTCGATCCCTGCCCGAACATCAGAACGGAGATGAACAGGAAGATCAACATCGTAAACAAACGTTTGAATTGCTTCATCATAAATTTAGGATTAAGGTTTAATAAATTTTCGACAAGGTTATCGTAATTAATTGATTATTTGATTACACCTGAATTACAAAATTGTTAAATCCAGTGCATCAATTTACGTCTCTTTAAATGAACCTTGTCTACTTAAAAAAGATAAGTTTTTAACAAATTATGAGCGAATTTTGTTAATATCTTTTTTGGATATTTCTTGCATTATTTTAGCAGTTGCTCCTGTGTTTTTATGAATGTAATTCCCCGCTGTTTTAGCTGATTTTAAGTAAAATAGCTCATCTGTCAGCCATTTATCAAGAATATCTGAAAATTCACCAAATGAATTGAAAGTCATTGCCCCTTTTTCGTTAATTAAATCAACCGCCTCTCTGAATTTTTTATGGTCGGGACCAAACATTACCGGAATCCCCCAGGAGGCAGGTTCAAGAATATTATGGATCCCTTTTCCAAATCCTCCCCCGATAGCGGCAATATATGCATACCTGTAAGCCGCGGAAAGCATCCCGATATTATCTATAATAAGTACCCTGGCATTAACTGAGGATTCATTAAATTCTGAAAGCCGCACATGGCTCACTGTAAAAAGCTTTTCCAGTCGTTCAATATTCGGTTTGTCAATTTCATGAGGAGCAAAAACCCATTTCATCTTGCCCGGAAACTTATTGATGTACTGAACAATTATCTCCTCATCGGGTTTCCAGCTGCTACCTGCCAGAAACAATTTCTCCCCTCCTTTAAATTGTTCTATCTGAGGAATTACTTTGGCTGTTCCTGCTATCTGGATCACTCTGTCGAAGCGTGTATCGCCGCATAGTATAGAATTTTCTATTCCGATTCCTGAAAGCAGTTCCTGCGACTTTAGATCCTGTACAAATATTTTATCGAATTTCTTGAGCATCTCTCTGAAAAATGAACCATACCATTGAAAGAAATGCTGCTCAGGTCTGAATATGGCTGAGATCAGGTATATTGGTATCTCTCTATTATAAAGTGCTGATATATAATTGTTCCAAAATTCATATTTTACAAAAATGACAAATTTGGGATTGAGACTACTGATGAACTTCGCAGCATTTCCGGGGGTGTCAGCAGGAAGATAACCTATGTAATCTGCAACCTGATAATTTTTCCGTATTTCGTATCCCGAAGGTGAAAAAAAAGTAAGAACTATTTTTACTCCCGGCATCTCCTTCTTTATTGCCTCAATAACCGGACGTCCCTGCTCAAATTCACCAAGAGAAGCACAATGCATCCATATTGTCTGATCTCCGGGGTTGATCTTCTCCATAATTTTTTCTGCCCAATTCTTCCTTCCATTTACCCAAAGAGAAGCTTTGGAATTAAATGGAGATATGAGATAAGCAACAGCAGAAAAAATATAGATTCCAAGGTTATATAATGCTTTCATTGTGTTTGTTTCAGGAGCGCAAAGTTAAGAAAAAAGTCCGATGCTCACCTGTTCCAATCTGTCTCCCCATTTCTTGCCCCCCTGCCCCCAACCTATTAATTTAATACACAGCATTTGATGTTATCGATAAATAATCTCATATTTTTGTAAAATATTCAGCTCTCGTTCATGGTAAGACTTATCGCACTTATTATCTCAATTGTTCTGCAGATAATTGCTGCATCAATCGCATTGCGGTTCATGAAGCTTACCAAATACAGACTTTCGTGGATATTGCTTTCTCTTTCTTTTGGTTTCATGGCAGTGCGCGGCATCATCCAGCTTTTTGTAATCTTCCGTGGAACACCCTCTTATACATGGCAGATGATAGATGAGTGGACCGGCGTTCTTGTTTCTATTATGATTATTGTCGGTGTTATCCTTATCCGCGAATTGTTCTACTCTCTCAAACGGGCCGAAACCGATAGAGTACGTTCCGAAAAAAGAGTAATAAATGCAATTATAAATACCGAAGAAAATGAGAGAAAAAGGTTTGCAAAAGATCTCCACGACGGTCTTGGACCTATCCTTTCAACTGTAAAAATGTCTCTGTCAGCGCTCAACGAAAGAATTAAGGATTCAACAGGAACAGTGATCCTGAATAATACAACACACCTTGTAAATGAGGCTATAAGTACCATAAAGGAGATATCAAATAACCTTAGTCCTCATATTCTTACAAATTTCGGATTATCGAGTGCAATAGGTGCATTCGCCACAAAAATAAATCAGACTAAAGCCATTGAAATTGATTTTAAAACAAATATGGAAGCTATAAGACTTGAAAACGACAAAGAAGTGGTTGTATATCGTTCTGTTTGTGAACTTATTAACAATGCAATTCTTCATTCAGGAGCTTCCCGGATAGAGATAGAATTAAACAAACACGAAAAATTTATTACCTTGCAGTTTTATGATAACGGACGCGGTTTTGATACCTC
>DATCHE010000119.1:0-3493 GCA_036508535.1 Bacteroidales bacterium
ACTATCAATGCTCCCATTAATATGGACTAAAAAGCTAACCACAACAACAGCCCTCTGACCAGCGGTTATTGTATCAGGGCGATGTTGGTTCTCCTTAATATATTTATCAAAATTTAATTTTCCGTTAACCGGGCTGGGAGGCACATAGCCTGTAGAAACATCTTCTTTTTCAGACTTAGCCTTCTTCGTACCATATCCCACAACTACAACTTCACTCAAGGCTGATATTGAAGGATCGAGCTTTACCTGGACCTGTGAATCTCTCTTTGCTTTAAACTCCTTTGATTCCATACCTATAAAATTTGCAATCAGAGTCCGGTTATTCGTATCAGGTAAAGTAATACTGAAATTGCCTCCTTCATCCGTAATTACTCCTGAACTGGTCCCTTTATTAAAATATTAGCTCCCGGAACCGGTAGATTATCTTCAGATGACAGGACCCTCCCTGATGTTTTTAACCCGACAAAAGTTTTAGCTCTGGCAGGAGCTGCTGCAGTTGGGGGAATGTCTTTATCCGTAAATGACTGCCGGAAGGCCTCAGGCCTGATTTCAGAGATTGAATCATTGTTTTGTCCTTCTGCTAAGATCTGCTTTGCTGGAGGTTGTTCTGCAATTATTTGCTTCTTTTCCGGTTGGACTGAGTTAACGGCAAGTTGTTTTGAGGTTTTGTTCCTGTCAATAACAATTAAGAGTGTTGAAATTACCATTAAAACTGCAACTGAAGCGGCAATCCTGTAAACCATAAATCTATGTCTCTTCACAGTTCTGGATTTGATCCGGTTTTGAAGGTAAATAAGATCCCTGGAGATTTCTTCCGGGGAAAGTAACGAAAATCCTTCAGCAGCTTCTTCAGCAAAGGAGTCTTTCTGAAGCTCTTTCTCAAAAGAATTCCTCTCTTCTCCGGTCATTTCATTCCTTTGGTAATGGACGAAATCCGACAGTAACTTTTCCCTATTTTTGTTTTTGTGTGACATGTTTTGCTTCAAGACAAAGTTTCAGATTTCTTTTTGCATTCTGAAGATAGCTCTTCACTTTTTTTTCTTCGAGATTCAAATTCAGAGCGATCTCGTTATAGCACCGGTTTTCATAGTAGAATTGTTGTATACATTCTTTTTGTTCACCTTTCAGTTTTTCTATACAATTAAGAAGGGCCTTATCCAAAACCGGTTCCTCTTCATCAATAGGATGCAAACCAGGATCGTTTTCCATAAAAACCATGGAATCCATCATCCATTCATTTATCCTTTCTTTCTGTGTTTTCTGCGATCTCAATTGCATCAGGCAATAGTTTTTTGTAACTACATGAAGCCAGCTTTTAAAATTATCAATCCTTTGTTTTGGTATTTCAATTATCAGTTTTTCAAATATCTGGATTACAGCATCCATCGACTCATCCCTGTTTTTCAGGTATTTAAAGCAAACACCATATACCAGGTGCATATAGCCGGAATAGAGTTCACCAAGAGCCTCAAGGTCAGCAGTTGAGGAGAATTTCTGCAGAAGATCTTCATCAGATCGCTGAATGTTTTTTTTGATGGGGATCTTAAAAAGCATTTTCAAAAAGAGACTTGGGATTATTTATATAATTCTTAATAAAGATAAAGAAATTGCTAAAATTCATTTCATTATTTATGGAATTCCGTAAATGTCTGCATCCTGTGATAAATGTTTAACCAATAATTTATATCATGAAAAACAGTTTATCAGTTGTTGCAATATTGATTCTTGGCGCAATCATGATTGCTTTCACCGAATCAAGAACTATTACAGGAAAAGTGACTGACAATCAGGGTCAGCCGATTCCCGGAGTATCTGTAAATGTAAAGGGTTCATCATCTGGAACCCTGACAGACTTAAATGGCGTCTATAAAATTACGGTTGACCAGAAGGTGAAAATCCTTAAATTTTCATTTGTCGGCTATATTACTGTTGAAGAGAAAATCGGAGACAGGACTGTTATTGATGTAAGAATGACCGAGGAATTAACTTCACTACAGGAGATGGTTGTCGTAGGATATGGCTCAAAAAAAGAGAGAGCAGCTGATAAGTACACGATGGCATCCCCTTCGAGTAAAGCCTATGATTCCAGGCAATCATATCAACGCTACAATAATAATTTTAATACTGAAGGATATGCTGCGGTCAATGAGAACGGATTCAAAAATGTAAATAACAATCCTCTCTCAACATTCTCTATCGATGTCGATAATGCTTCCTACTCAAACATCCGCAGGTTTATCAATATGGGTGAGTTGCCGCCGGCAGACGCAGTGAGGATAGAGGAGATGATCAATTATTTTAAATATGATTATCCTGAACCAAAAGGAGAACATCCCTTCTCTGTATATACCGAACTGGCTGTCTGCCCGTGGAATATTAAACATCAGCTTCTCCAGGTAGGTTTACGTGGAAAAAGTATAGACAAGTCTTCGCTTCCCCCTTCAAATCTTGTATTTCTTATAGATGTATCAGGCTCAATGAGTGATGTTAATAAGCTTCCTTTGCTTAAGTCCGCCTTCAGCTTACTTGTTAATGAACTAAGGGCTCAGGACAGAGTTGCAATTGTGGTATATGCCGGAGCTGCAGGTCTGGTACTTGAATCAACACCCGGGAACAGGAAAGAGGCAATACTGGCCGCTATTGATAATCTGGAGGCTGGTGGATCAACTGCCGGAGGCGCAGGGCTGAAACTTGCCTATGCACAAGCTGAAAAGAACTTTATTAAAGGCGGAAATAACAGGATCATCCTGGCAACTGACGGAGATTTCAATGTTGGCGAATCGAGCAATGGAGGAATGGAACGACTTGTTGAGGAGAAGCGCGAACTTGGAGTTTTTATAACAGTTCTGGGTTTTGGAATGGGAAATGTAAAGGATGATAAGATGGAACTGATTGCAGATAAAGGCAATGGAAATTATTCTTATATCGATAACCTTCAGGAGGCCAGAAAGGTATTGGTCCGTGAATTCGGGGGGACTCTTTTTACAATAGCCAAAGATGTAAAATTTCAGATTGAATTTAATCCTGCAAAAGTTGCATCGTACAGGCTTATCGGTTATGAGAACAGGCTTCTGAACGATGAAGATTTTAATGATGACACTAAAGATGCAGGTGAAATGGGATCCGGGCATAATGTAACTGCTTTGTATGAGTTGATCCCGGCTGGTTCAGATGAGAAAATGCCATCCATTGATCCTCTTAAGTATCAGATATCCCGTTCGAATGATTATAAGGAGAATGATTTATCTGATGAGTACCTTACTATCAAAATCCGCTATAAGAAACCAGATGGCAATATAAGTATGTTATTTGAAAAGCCTGTCAGAGGTTATATAAATGATCTGGAAGATGAATCAGATAATCTGAGGTTTACAGCTGCGGTCTCTGAATTCGGAATGATATTGAGAAACTCAGAATTTAAGGGAAGCGCAACACTTGAAAGTGCTGCACATTTGGCCAGGTCTTCAAGAGGAGGTGATGAGGATGGTTACCG
>DATCHE010000120.1:0-3726 GCA_036508535.1 Bacteroidales bacterium
TAAATACTTTGATTCAAAGAATGCCTCCCTTTGAGATCTCGTGGGATGGTTTGGATAAATCCACAAATCCTAACGGCAATTTTGTAACAGCAAATCCTAAATATTATAAAAATATTTACATGCAACCGAAGGGACTGGGACCCAATGATTTTAATCTTCCAGATGCCATGCAAAAAATTATGGCTGAAACCAAAAAGAGAGGAATGAAAATTTATCCGTGGGTGGAAGAGGATAATAGCAGCAGCACTCCACGTATTATCGGAATGGATAAACTTTATGAAATTGATCTTTACGGACGGAGGACTACCGGGCATCCCGGAGGGCCGTGTCTGAATAATCCATACTACAGGAATTTAATTTCGGGACAGATCGAAGATTTTATCCGCACTTACGACGTTGATGGGCTACAGCGAGGATCAGAACGACAGGGACCATTAAGTAATGCTCTGGGTGCATGGCATCATGGCTCCAATAGCGATCCTGGCCGTACTTCATGTTTTTGCGAATACTGCACAGAAAAAGCCGCGAAAAAGGGTATTGATGTTGAACGTGTTAAAAAAGCATTTATGGTTTTAGAACAATATGTTAAAAATGGACGGGCAGGAAAACGTCCGCCTGACGGATACTATGTAGAGTTCTGGAGGATCCTGTTACGTAATCCTGAGCTATTGGTCTGGGAAACATTCTGGGCAGACAGCATGCGTGAAATGCAGCTGGAGTTCTACACAAAGGCTAAATCTATTAAACCTGACGTGCAGGTGGGCTTTCATATTTGGCATAATGCATCTTTTAACCCTATCTACAGGGCGGAACAGGATTATCAGAGTTACACAAAATATTCTGATTTTCTAAAACCGGTAATCTATGATAATCCTGCAGCTGAGCGCATGGCGTCTTACGTATATAGTGCAGGACAAAATATTTATGGAGATTTGAACAAGGAGCAATTGCTTGAATTTGAATATAGTGTTATGGGCTTCAATGAAAAATCTTACGATCAGATCATCAATGGGCTGGAGAATTATGAAGCCCAGTTACGTGAACTACCTATAAATGGTACTCCTAAAGGAACCTTCGAGAGGTTCTCCAGTGATTATGTTCTGAAAGAAACAAAACGCGCTGTTGAGGGTGTTGCCGGTTCAAAAACAGTGATTTATGCAGGTCTGGGGATAGATGTTGGTCCAAAAAACAGTACTCCTGAAAGCGTCAGGGATGCTGTTAATGCTTGCTTTCAGGGGGGGGCAAAAGGACTGACTCTTTCGACCAGCCATGCAGCAATGAGGCCGGAGAACATTAGCGCCGTTGGTGCAACCCTACGTGAACTTGGATTGGTTTAACTGAAAAATTATAGTTATATTAAATATTTAATGACTATCGGCAATCATATATAAAACCCCCATTGATTTTCAAGCGATTTGATTATTTAAATCATGATTGCCGATAGTCACTAAATATTTTATTCTTATTACTTGAATATAATACTGCTATGAAATGAAATATCTGTCAAACAATAAAATTTTCTTTTTTTTCATCTTCAGTATTCTTTTTAGAGCTACGTGTAGCTTTTCACAATCGTTAGAAAATAAACAGGTGGACGACATCCTGAATGGAGCTATTGATATTCACATTCACTCTTTTCCTGATGTGTCCAAAAGAAGTGTAACTGATTTTGAAGTTGCCGAATTAGCACAGAAAAAAGGCCTTAAAGCGATAGTTATTAAATGCCATGTAAGCAGTACTGTTGGAAGAGCTGTATTGGTAAATCTTAAATCAGAAAAGATTAAGGTCTTCGGTGGGATAGCTCTAAATAAAGCAGTTGGAGGTATTAATCCTGATGCTGTGGAAGCGATGTACAAAATGTCACCGGAATATGGGAAATTTGTATGGTTTCCAACAATAGATGCTGCTTTTTATAATCAAAGTGGTGAAGGCTTAACAGTCCTTCAGGATAATGTTCTCAATACCCAGACAATTCAGGTATTAAAAATAATTGCAAGGGAAAACCTGATATTGGCTACAGGACATTTATCCCCTAAAGAGATTTTGTTGTTGGTACCAGAGGCAAAAAAAATGGGAGTAAACAAAATTCTCATTACTCACGCAACGGGAAATGCACCTGGACTTTCTATCGACCAAATGAGTGACCTGGTAGAAATGGGGGCTGTACTGGAGTTCACCTATCTAAGCTTTCTGACCAGTCAAAAAGATCCAGTTAAATCAAAGGGCGCAACTTTAGATGAAATGGCCCGGGCAATTAAGCAGATTGGCGCTAAGAACTTTATTCTTAGTTCCGATCTGGGCCAGGTTGGTAATCCTCCACCTCCGGAGGGCTTGAAAATATTTGTTCAGCTTCTTATGGCAAAAGGGATTTCTTTGGATGAAATCAATTTGATGATTAAAACTAATCCTGGTAAATTATTAGATATTAAATAAGCCTTTCGAAAACAGAGGTACCTTTAAGGAAAATTCCTCATGAAAATCAGATTCTTATTAGGTTGAAAAACATATAACAGTTATAGAATTGTCCTTACTTTTATAAATTGATAAAAGATCTTTCTTCAATTCTTATAATAAAAGAATGATTATTTGAAATTTGTAAAAATTGTGAAAGTCTGTTTTGACAACTATAACTATTTTTGAATATTATTAGTACTAACTTTAATAACAATACATAATGACAAAAGAATTCAATCCAATAGTTCGTTTCCTTATGGGCCCCGGTCCCAGTGATGTTAACTCCCGGGTTCTTAGAGCAATGGCTACCCCTATGATTGGTCACCTTGATCCTCAGTTTATTCAAATTATGGATGAAGTAATGGAAATGACAAGACAGCTCTTTCAGACTGAAAACCAGGTTACTTCAGTTATTTCTGCCACTGGAAGCGCAGGCATGGAGACATGTTTTGTAAATCTGCTTGAACCCGGTGATACTGCCGTTGTATGCGTGAGTGGAGTATTTGGCAATCGTATGTGTGATATCGTGGAACGATGCGGTGCCAGATTGATAAGGGTTGATGCTGCATGGGGTGAACCTATAAAGCCTGAACAGCTAAAGAAGGCGCTTGAAAGTTGTAAACCGAAACTGGTAGCTATTGTGCATGCTGAGACTTCTACAGGTGTCTTGCAACCCCTGGAAGAGATTAGTAAGACGGTCCATGATGCAGGTGCATTATTCGTTGTAGATACAGTTACATCCCTTGCCGGGACTCCGGTTAAAGTTGACGAATGGGGTATTGATGCAGTCTATAGCGGAACTCAGAAATGTATTTCCGCACCTCCGGGGTTATCGCCCGTTTCTTTTAATTCAAGATCATTAGCAGTAATGGATTCCAGGAAAACAAAAGTACAGAGCTGGTATCTCGACTTATCTATGATTCGCAAGTATTGGACAGGTGCAAAACGAGCCTATCATCACACTGGCCCTATTTCTATGATCTATGGTCTTCACGAGGCTCTCAGAATTGTTCACGAAGAAGGTTTGGAAGCCCGTTTTGCCCGTCATAAGCAAAATCATGAAAAGTTGAGGGATGGCCTCGAAGCAATGGGGTTTGAGTTTGTTGTTGCGCCGGAATATCGATTACCAATGCTTAATGCTGTAAAAATTCCATCAGGATTTGATGATGCACTGGTAAGAAGCCGGTTGCTGAATGAATACAATATTGAAATTGGAGCCGGACTGGGCGATTTTGCCGGGAAAGTCTGGAGAATAGGACTGATGGGCGAAAG
>DATCHE010000121.1:0-16789 GCA_036508535.1 Bacteroidales bacterium
TCCATCCCTTTGTTTGTATTCTAAACTCTTAAGATCAAGAAGCGATTTGCCAATTGATAGCCTTACCCTGAGCAGATCACTTTTTATATCTTCAGGGTACAGATCAATTATATATGATCCCTGTTTTTCTTCTATAAGCCTGTTTTTATAACCTTTTTTGTATAATGAGAAGATTGCTGAAGGACGATTTTGAAAAGAATTATCCTTCTTATCCGCTTTGGTTATAGTAACTTCTTTTTCAGCAGGAAGATAATTCCATACTGTTTCCCCATTAAACCATGTAATATTATCCCTTAGGTCGAGTTTATACTTATCCTTACTGAGGATTATAAGTCCTGCAATTGTATCAATGGAATTTTCCATTAAGTCATTCTTTACCAGATCGAATTTCATTGAAACAGATGGGGCAGCGAGTGCATTCGCCGAAAACTTATCGAGAATTTTGACGGCTTCCGGATCATTCTGTCCTATAGCACTATTAGCAAACAGAAGAAAAAAGAAAAAATTAAGGATAATGAATCTCATTTGAATAGTTTTACTCAAGACCCTTCAAAATCTGTTCCAAAGCGATAAAATCGGAACAACGAACCTCTCTTGCTTTGCTTCCTTCGAATGATCCGACGATACCTGCAGCCTCCAACTGATCTATAATTCTGCCTGCCCTGTTGTAGCCTATAGAAAGCTTCCGCTGAATCAGTGAGGTTGAACCCTGCTGATGTTGAACAACAAGTTTTGCAGCTTCATCGAACATTGGATCCCTCTTACGAAGATCAACTTCAATACTGGCTGATTCACTATCGTCGATATATTCGGGAAGGTGCATGGCATCTGAATAACCTTTCTGCGATCCAATAAAGTCAGTGAGAGCTTCAATTTCGGGAGTGTCTATAAATGCACATTGCACCCTTACAGGTTCGTTCCCCGATGATACAAGCATATCTCCCCGTCCGACCAGCCTGTCAGCACCGGAAGCGTCGAGAATCGTACGCGAGTCAATAGATGAAAATACCCGGAAAGCAATTCGTGTCGGGAAGTTAGCTTTAATAAAGCCTGTAATTATGTTTGCTGATGGGCGTTGAGTTGAAATGATCAGGTGTATTCCAATAGCCCTTGCAAGCTGTGCAAGTCTGCCAATTGGTCCTTCAATTTCTCTCCCGGCGGTCATTATAAGATCCGCAAACTCATCGATAATTAAAACAATGTAAGGCAGATATTTATGGCCTTTTTCAGGACTCAGTTTCCTCGAGATAAACTTCTCATTATACTCCTTAATATTACGCGACTGTGCAGCCTTTAGAAGCTCCAGACGGTTGTCCATCTCTATACATAAGGAGTTCAGCGTCTTTATAACCTTTTGAGTATCTGTTATTATTGCATCCTCTTCGTCAGGCAGTTTAGCAAGAAAGTGCCTTTCAATTTTCATATATAATGGAAGTTCAACTCTTTTAGGATCGATGAGTACAAATTTCACTTCAGCAGGATGCTTTTTGTAGAGAATAGAAGTGATGATAGCATTTATTCCAACAGATTTACCCTGACCGGTAGCACCAGCAACAAGCAAGTGTGGCATTTTGGTCAGGTCAACAATATAGGGTTCATTGGTAATTGTTCTGCCAAGCGCCAGTGCTATATCAAACTTTGTTTCCTGAAATGCTTTTGATGTAATGAGTGACCGCATGGAGACCATTTCCGGCTTTTTATTTGGTACTTCAATACCTACAGTTCCTCTGCCCGGAATCGGAGCAATAATTCTTATACCCAGTGCAGATAGGTTTAGAGAAATATCATCTTCAAGAGATTTAATACGCGCTAGTCGTACACCTCTTTCAGGTACAATCTCATATAATGTTACGGTTGGTCCAACAGTTGCCGAAATACTTTTTATTCCGATTTTGTGGTCGCCCAGAGTTTTGATAATATTTTCTTTATTCTCGAAAACCTCATTATTATCAAAAGCCGTTTCCGACTTATGTTCCTTAAGAAGTGAGACAGGAGGAAACTTGTAGCGCGAAAGATCGAGGCGTGGATCATAGTCTCCCATTATTTTCTCAACTTCCTTTTCAGAAAGATTATCGCCTGCATCGGGTCGTATAATTTTAATCGGAACCTCACCATCTGACGGTAAAGGATGTCCATCATTGTCAAAATCGCGGATTATTGAACCTGTGGATAAGACCTCAGAAATATCGTCATCAATCTCGTCAGGTTCAATTTCATCAGGTTCAATATTCAGGTTTGTGTTTTTTACAGTGAATGCAATAGATTCTTTAGCTGGTAACGTTTCATTATCTGATTCTTCCTCTGGTATAACCTTCTCTTCAGATGAATCGTCCATAGGGAGAATATCTGCCAAATATTCAGCTTTTTTATGTTTAAGGAAAGCAGGAAGTTTCAAACCAAACGATTCGGGTTTTACCTTAAGTGCATAAACCAGATATATAACTGTAATAAGTACAATGAAGACTCCAGTGCCAGTTTTTCCCATAAATGCATTCATCCAGTCAGTTATAAAATATCCTTGAGCACCACCAGGGCCCGCTCCGAGATAATCTTTTAGAAAGTGAAAGACAAAACCGAGGATAAGGGAAAGAATAATTGCAGCGAAAGTGAATTTTGCGATAAGTTTTACTGGCTTTATTTTAGGGAATTTCAATAAATAGAGTCCGATAGTACCAATAATAAGGGGAACAAAAAATGCACCAAATCCAAAACCAAATGTAATCAGATATTTGGCGAGTAAGTGTCCTAATTTCCCCCCCAGGTTTTTTACAACTACATCTGAACCTGATATAGTTTTTGAATCCAATTGACTTAAATCAGTTTTCCACCAAGTCAGATACGAGACACATGAGACCAGAAGATATAAAGCGAACCCGGTTATAAGGATTCCGGTAACAAATCTGATCCTGTCATCGGAAAAGAAGGATTTAGATTTCCCCGAACTTTTTGGAGTTATTGTGCTTTTCTTACCAGCCTCTTCCTTCTCTTTATTCATTTCTGCTTGAAATTTATAAACCAATTTTCGTTTTTTAAAACGCAATCCAAAGGTAATAATTTTACGTCTGACTCAAAATCTCTCCGGATGATTTTGATTCCTGAGTTGTGGAAAAAGGAATAATGGAATAATGGAATAATGGAATGATAGAATTATAACAGAGCATCGCGAAACGTAAAACGCTGTAAGCTAAAAGCGGAACTACTATATGCTGATCATATTATCAATAAACTTGGCAATTTCCTCTTTTGTCACTCTTTTAAATTTTTCTCTCCTGTCAAATGTCTCGTCCGGTACTTGCTTACTAAAAACATTTTCAGCATTAAAATGAAGTTCTGCAGGACCAAGAAAAAAGAAGAAATTCATAAGTACTCCGTCTATCTGGTTGAAAGGAGTTGAGGCATTTGGATTCTTTACCTTGATTTCATTTGTATACCATACTTCATAGATCTTATCTCCTTTTGAAGGAAAAGTTACTTCTGCATTCTTACAATTATATCCACAAATAATTGAGGTCTTTGCTGTTTTTTTTAATGTCATCCCTTTCATGGTTTCAAAACCAGGATATACCTCCCCGAGTTTTCCGGCATAATAGAATCTGTTTGTGAATACACTAAAGTATGTATCATAATATCCTTTATCTGGATTTGATAAATTAAGAATTCCTGATTTTCCAAAACCAGTCATCTCGAAAAGAATCTTGTCCTTTTTAAATGAAACAATCAGATTCTGAGGAAGAACTTCTTTCGGAACACTTCCAAATGACCCAACATATTCAATATTAAAATGTATTTCACCCTGATCTATGTACTTGCCTCCTCTTTGTTTACAAGAGAACCCTGACATTGCGAATATCACTGCAATGAGCAATACTAAGTTGGATCTCACTTATCTGGTATTATTTTGTAACATGTAAATATAGTACTTTTTTTAAAATCCATCTCTCAAATGGAAATTATAGAAAAATTGGAAAAAATAATGTTATAAAACATATTGCACTCAATGTTCATTTTGATAAAGTTACTTGTTGGAATCCTTCTGAATTTGGTAGATTTGTGAATTTGGTAGATTTGTGAAATATCAATAACAGATTCATATAAGCTCTCAGAGAAAGAAATTTCTCAAAAAATTTAGGTTCGTTATTATCAAATTGTATGAGAAAGAAACTTGCGGTTGTTGCCTTGGGAGGAAATGCACTTTTGAGACAAGATCAGATTGGCACTATTGAAGAGCAGGAACATAATACTGCTGAAACACTTGAAAACCTTGTGTTTTTAATTAATGAGGGTTACGACCTTGTAATAACCCATGGTAATGGTCCACAGGTTGGTAATATTCTTATGCGAAACGATGCCGGCGAACAGTTATATAAAATTGCTCAGATGCCTATTGATATCTGTGTGGCCGATACCCAGGGCGGAATTGGTTATATGATAGAGCGTATATTCAGAAATGTTCTCAAAAAGCATGGAATTAATAAAAACGTAATCTGTCTGATAACACAGGTACAGGTTGATATTAATGATCCTGCTTTTAGCGATCCCCAAAAAAGAGTTGGCAGGGTATATTCAAAAGAACAGGCTGATGAACTCGCTCTAACAAAGGGATGGATCTTCAAAGAAGAAGTCAAAACACCCGGAGGATGCCGACGTGTTGTTCCATCTCCCGAGCCCGTGGGAATAATGAACGAATCCATAATATGCGACCTTGCCAGAAAAGGGAATATTGTAATTGCCGCAGGAGGTGGCGGTGTACCAGTTTATTTGGATGAGAAAGGTGATGTCAGACCGGCAGAGGCAGTTATAGATAAAGACCTGGCTTCATCTCTTTTAGCCAACCTTATCGGGGCAGATGAGTTTTATACTCTTACAGATGTCCCTTATATCTATATTAACTTTAACAAGCCAAATCAGCAGGTAAAAGAATTTCTTAATTACAACGACACATTGAAATACCTCAACGAAGGGCAGTTTGCATTGGGTAGCATGGCTCCGAAGATTAAGGCTTGTCTGAATTTTGTTAAAAATGGAGGCAAATTAAGTGTCATTACTGAAGCATTTAAACTTGCTGATAAAAAATATGGGTCGAAAATTACTATGGAGTATGAGGATGAAAGACGATGAAGGAAGACAAAAGACAAAAGGCGCAAGACAAACGTAAATCAATCCTGTCTGTAACCCTATCTTTTGGTATGGTTTAAATTTATTAATTTTTGTCTTTTGTCGGAATTAAACTTTTGTCTTTTTACTTTTGTCTTTTGTCTTGAAAAAAACTTTTTACTTTTGTCTTTTATCTTAATACACGATTACAATGGCCATCAATCTTCACAACCGTCACTTTCTAAAAGAACTTGATTTTACACCTGAAGAGATTAAATATCTTCTTGATCTGTCTGCAGAACTTAAAGCAACCAAAAAACAAGGTACTGAAAAACAGTATCTTAAAGGGAAAAATATAGCGCTTATATTCGAAAAAGCTTCCACCCGCACAAGGTGTGCATTTGAGGTTGCAGCTTACGACCAGGGAGCGCATGTAACTTATCTTGGACCAACAGGGTCTCAGATCGGACAGAAAGAGTCTATGAAAGATACTGCAAGAGTGCTGGGAGGCATGTACGATGGTATTGAGTATCGTGGTTATGGCCAGGATATTGTTGAAGAGTTGGCGAAATATGCCGGTGTCCCGGTTTGGAACGGCCTGACAAATGAATATCACCCTACTCAGATCCTTGCCGATTTACTTACGATGACTGAACACTCCGATAAGCCATTTAACAAAATGGTATTCTGCTACCTTGGTGATGCTCGTTATAATATGGGAAACTCACTAATGGTTGGTTCTGCAAAAATGGGAATCGATTTCAGGATTGCAGCACCTAAATCATATCAACCCGCGGAAGAACTGACTATAAAATGTCGCGCAATAGCTAAGGAAACAGGTGCAAAAATTACCATTACTGAGAATGTTGATGAAGCTGTTAAAGGAGCTGATTTTCTATATACCGATGTTTGGGTATCGATGGGAGAACCCGACTCAGTATGGGAGGAAAGAATAAAGCTTCTGACACCCTTTCAGATTAACATGAATGTGGTCAAAAAGACCGGAAACCCTGATGTGAAATTTCTGCATTGCCTTCCTGCCTTTCATAACAGAGCTACGAAAGTCGGCGAAGATATATTCAGGAAATTTGGTTTGAATGGTATGGAAGTAACAGAAGATGTCTTTGAATCAAAACATTCAATTGTTTTCGACGAGGCAGAAAACAGGTTACATACTATTAAGGCAGTTATGGTGGCGACGCTGGGAGATTAACGACACAAGACACACGACTCACGGCACACGGTTTTAAAATTATTCTTTGGATATCTGGTTATAAGTTTCGTGCGTCGTGCGTCCTGAATCGTGCGTCGCTTGTTATGCGATCCACTCCCTTATAAAATAAAAAGTCATTATTAATGAGGCTGCCAGCTTCAGGCCTATGCCTGTAAGAAAACCCAGAAGGCTTCCGAAGCCTGCCTTAAAAGCATAACCCAAATCATCCCTGAATATCATTTCACCTACAAAAGCGCCAATTAAGGGTCCCATTATTATTCCCAGAGGACCAAGGAAAAATCCGATTATCAAACCGACAGTTGCTCCTCTTGTTCCATATTTTGAACCTCCGAATTTTTTTGTACCCCATACTGGTACAATATAATCCAGAATAGTTACTACAACTGCTATACTTCCTAGAGTAATTAATGTGATATTAGTAAATTGACCAAATTTGCTAAAATGAAGAAACAATAATCCCAGAAAACTAAGAGGAGGACCTGGTAATACAGGCACCAGACAACCGATAATTCCAAGTATCATAAAAAGTATTCCTAATACTAAAAGAATATAATCAGACATTTAGAAGTATCCTTAGAAATAATGTAATTATAAAACCTTTCTACTTTCTGCCCAGGTCTTCAAACTCTACATTTGTGAACTCAGCGGTAGCATGAGTGCTAGTTTCTTCACTGGAATCATCAATTGGTGATGAAACGGGGGTTGATAAGATACCATTGCCATTATCGATATAAGCAACAGCATCTTTTAGTCCTTCAATAAATTTTTCAAAATCTTCCTTATAAAGAAAAATCTTATGCTTTTCATAAAAGATTTTACCTTCTTTGCCTAAACGCTTTTTGCTTTCAGTAATCGTCAGATAATAATCATCCTTACGTGTAGCTTTTACATCGAAAAAGTATGTTCTTTTTCCGGCACGTACCACCTTTGTGAAAATTTCTTCATTCACATTTTTAAATTCATGCCCGTTTATGACTTCCTTTATTCCGGCTTCTTCTTCCATTTATAAGTCAGTTAGTGTTAGGGTTTTGTTTTGTATTGTCAAATGTAACAATTATTTTATCAAATCAAAACCAGGCCGATTAATTTTACTTACTTGCTTTGACAGTAAGGGAAAAAGAGTATTTTTGCACCTGAAAAACGATGTTCTTTACAAATGATAAGCAGAAGATTACTACGCATAAAAGCTTTAATGGCACTTTATGCTTTTAACCGCAGGGAGGACGAAAACCTTAGTCGGGCAGAAACAGAACTGATGTTCAGCATTGAGAAGACTTACGATCTTTATCACTATCTCCTGCTGCTTGTTCTGGAAGTCGCCGATATTGCCAGTGAGAAGATCGATCAGGCTCTTCAGAAGAGAATGCCGTCAGCAAGTGATCTGAATCCACAAAAATGGTTTATAAATAACCAGATTATCGCCCAACTGAGAAAAAATCTGGCTTTCAAAACCTATATCTCTACTAAAAAGCTCTCATGGGTCAACTATTCCCATATCCCTCGTCTTCTTTACAATAAGATGTCTGCCTGGGAAGTATACCATGAGTATATGAAACTGGAAGATCATAGCTATATTTCTGATAAGAAATTCATTATTAAACTTATTACAGATCTTTTTTCAAACTCAGAAGATCTACAGTCAAATCTTGAAGAACAGAGTATTTATTGGAATGATGACATGGAGTATATTTCGGCGATGATTGAAAAAACGCTGAAGAAGTTCAAACCTGATTTGGGTGAAAAAGCACCGCTGATGGCTTTGTATAAAAATGAGGAGGATGAAGAATTTGTGAAAATTCTTTTCAGAAAAGCAATTTTACATTCGAAAAAATGCTCTGAACTCATAGATAAGAATACAACTAACTGGGAGGTTGACCGGATTGCATTGATGGATATTCTTGTAATGCAACTTGCTATAACTGAGATTCTTGAATTTCCGGAAATACCTATAAAAGTAACCCTTAATGAATACATTGAAATTGCAAAATACTATTGTACTTCAAAAAGTAGTACTTTTGTAAACGGAATTCTCGATAACATAGTTAAGGAAATACGTGAAACAGGGGCATTAAATAAATTTGGCAGGGGGCTTGTTGGAGAAGAAATTACTGACGGTAAGAAATAATCCTATACTTAAATTAGTACATGAAAAAGTTCATAATAATATATTTGTCCTTCATTGCAATAGTTGTTTCAAATTGTGGTAATGTGTCAAAAAAGAATCCGGCAAATGCCGGGTTACAACTATCTGATACCGGAACAGCAAAAATTTATTTTAATGAATATCAGCACGATTTTGGAAAAGTTGCAGAGGGTGAAAAAGTAGGATATAATTTTACTTTTCAGAACAAAGGTACTACAAGTCTCGTAATCATCTCGGCAACAACTACCTGCGGATGTACCGTTCCGAAATATGACACTAAACCTATTGTTCCTGATGGTAATGGAAACCTTGAGGTTGTTTTTGATACTTCTGGCAGAAGCGGAATTCAGACAAAAATCATTACAGTAAAATCAAATGCATCTATCCCGGAAGTATTATTAAAAATAACCGCAGAAGTAGTACCTGCAAAATGAACATTCCTTTAAAAGATATTATAATAAAGAGTGATTTTTTATAATTAATAATTAATAATAATTAAACGATGACCAATTTTGCTTATTTGTTTTTAATGGGACAACCTGCCGGAGCTGCCGGACAGAGTAACCCCCTTGTGACTTTCCTTCCACTGATTCTGGTTTTTGTTGTTTTTTATTTCTTTATGATCAGACCTCAGATGAAAAAACAGAAAGAGATGAACAACTACAGAAGTTCTTTAAAAAGAGGTGATAAAGTTGTAACTACCGGTGGAATATACGGCAGAGTATATGAAGTAAAAGACAATTACGTAACAGTAGATGTTGGAGGGGATATTAAACTGAAAATGGATAAAAACGCGCTGCTCAAAGATCCCTCAGCAGAAGAATAGAGTTTAACTTCTTTTCAATAGATTTGAGTGAAGGGAAATGATTCGATAAAGACTGAAAATTTTTTGAGAAAGGAAGGAAGTGGCAAAAACAGAGATGTTGTAGTTTTTGCTTTCTTCCTTTTTCTCTCCTTCGTATTCTGGTACCTTAATTCTCTGGGAAAAGACACCGAATCCGATATCAGATATCCGTTAGAGTATATAAACATCCCAACAGAAAGAGTAATTACACCAGAGCCACCGGGTAAACTTAGCTTGTATCTTAAAGGTCCGGGTTATGCAATAATGAAGCTCAAATTATCTGGAAACAGTTCACCTTTTAAGATAGATATATCGAAGATCAACTATAAAAGAGTATCCGGGAGCAGTTCAAATAATTACTTTATCGTTACTTCGGGATTGACAAAAAGTCTTAACGTTCAGCTTAGATCAGAATGCGAAATTATATCAATTAAACCAGATACACTTTTTTTCACGCTTGATAAGATAATCTCAAACTCCACTTCACCCGAACCTGAGAATAAATTGCCCAAAAACAGTAGAAAGTAACATTTTACTTAGTAGAATACCGAATGATAATTGGTAGTAAATCAGTAGTTAAACTAGGCGTGACCGGCGGTATCGGAAGTGGAAAAACTTCTGTTTGCAGAGTTTTTAATGTCCTTGGAATACCAGTATTTTCAGCTGATCAGGAAGCAAGAGAGATAATGGAGAATGAGGAGGGTATAATTCGCAGGATAAACACAATAACCGGTAAAAATCTTTACATCAATGGAAGTCTAAATAGGAAAGAGCTGGCAACACTCATCTTTAATGACAACTTCCTGCTTGAAAAGGTAAATTCGCTCGTTCATCCTTTTGTGCTCGATCGATTTAAGAAATGGGAAAGAGAACAAACATCACCTTATGTAATTATGGAGGCAGCTATACTTTTTGAAAGCGGTGCTTCTAAGCTTGTCGATAAAATTGCAACTATTATTGCTCCAAAGGAAGAAAGACTGGAACGGGTAGTGCAAAGGAGTCGTCTTTCAAGAGAAGAAGTTTTGGAGAGAATGAGAAATCAGATGGATGATGATGCCCGTATAAAGCTTTCTGATTATGTAATTCATAATTCAGAAAATGACATGATCCTCCCTGCGATTCTAAAAATACATGAAGACATTTTGATATTTATTAATACTAACGCCTGATTATGGGAATTTTTGGAAAATGGCTTGGTGGAGGACTCGGTTTTGTAATGGGGGGGCCGATTGGAGGGCTTTTAGGTTTTCTTGTAGGTTCAATGATAGACAGTACTACAATTCAAACATCGACTTCCACCCGGCGTGCTGTAGGGACCAATCAGGGAGACTTTGGAATGAGCCTTTTAGTCCTGGTTGCTGCTGTAATGAAGGCCGACGGTAAGATAGTAAAATCAGAGCTTGATTATGTAAAACAGTTCTTTGTCAGACAATTTGGTCAGGAATCTGCCAGACAGGCTCTACTTATGCTAAAAGATATCCTTAAGCAGGATATACCTGTACGGGATGTTAGTATGCAGATTAGCAGAAACATGGACTACTCCTCGCGTTTACAACTATTACATTTGTTGTTTAATGTATCTCTCGCAGATACAAAAATTGATCCATTGGAACTCGAAATAATTGAAAAGATTTCAGGGTATCTTGGCGTCGCTTCTGCCGACTTTTTATCAATAAAAAATATGTTTATCCCGGAAACAGATTCTTCATATAAAATTCTTGAGATAGATCAGGTTTCCACTAATGATGAGATAAAAAAAGCATACAGGAGAATGGCTATGAAGTATCATCCCGATAAAGTAAGTCATTTAGGTGAAGACTTCAGAAAAACTGCAGATGAAAAATTCAAAAAGGTTAATGAAGCATATGAGAAAATAAAGAAGGAAAGAAATATGGTCTGATAATTAATAAAAAAAATCGCTATAATAAAATTTACTTTACATTACAAGGATTAAATTTGTACTTAAAAGAATTAAAGAATGGATTTAAAAGACATAATGGCAATTTCAGGAGAACCCGGGCTTTTCAAATTTATTGCTCAGGGCAAAAATGCAATAATTGTTGAACAGCTCGAGACGAAAAAAAGAAGTAGTGCATATGCTTCTGCTAAAATAAGTTCACTCGAGGATATTGCAATATTTACCGACAAAGAAGATCTCCCTCTCGGGAAGGTTTTTGACCTGATCTACGATAAAGAAAAAGGAGGACTTACAATTGACTCTAAGGCTGATAGCGGCAAACTGAAAACATGGTTTGAAGAGATACTGCCTGATTTCTCAAAAGATAAGGTATATTCCAGCGACATCAAAAAAGTCGCTTTATGGTACAATACACTTCAAAAATTAAACTTGCTTGTAAAAGAAAAAGCTGAGGCAAAAGAAGAGTCTGCAATTGAAAAAGAAATTGCTCCGGTTGCTGAGAAGAAAAAGAAAAAAGCTGTAGCAAAACCTAAGGTGAAATAGATCAAAATATATTCTACCTTAATAAAGGAACGTTATAGGGTTTAGTCATTACCGGAATTTAATAATTGCAAAATGATGAACTTTGGTGGAGATGAAGTTGTCTATGACTATGCCGGATCTGAAATAGTCATCATTCCTGTCCCTTACGATGAAACAAGCACATGGATGAAAGGAGCAGATAAGGGTCCCGAAGCTATTCTGGATGCCTCGGTAAACCTTGAATTCTACGATATTGAAACTTCATCTGAAGCACATCTGTCAGGCATTTACACAATCAATCCGATATTTCAAAAAGAGACACCTGAATTACTTGTTGAGGATGTATATTACAGGGTATTATCAGTATTGGATGACAAAAAATTTCCGGTAGTAATCGGAGGAAATCATACCGTGTCAATTGGCGCAGTAAAGGCTTTTTCAGAATATTATCATAATTTCACTGTTTTACAGCTCGATGCGCATACTGATCTGAGACCAGAGTATGAAGGATCGAAATTTAATCATGCGTGTGTTATGGCAAGAGCACGTGAATTTGCTCCTATTGTACAAGTTGGCATAAGAAGCATGTCTGCTATTGAAGTTCCTTATGTTGAAAATGACAGGATATTTTTTTCCCATGAATTATACTACGATAAGAGTTTGTATGAAAGAGCTATTGACAAGCTTTCCGAAAATGTCTATATCACTATCGACCTCGATGTATTTGATCCTTCAATTATGCCTTCAACTGGAACTCCCGAACCAGGAGGGCCAGCATATCTCGAACTGCTCCATTTTCTGAGAAATGTAATTGAGAGAAGAAATGTTGTTGGCTTCGATGTTGTTGAGTTATGTCCAAATGTATCAAATAAATCTCCTGACTTTACTGCCGCTAAAATCATTTATCAGTTATTGAGTTACAGGTTTGCAAAGAAGTCAAATGCTCTTTAATAAAAGCGTAGTTGCTCATTAGGCTTCACAAGGATTAGATAACATTTCTAATCACTGTTATTCACGTTCAATTCGAACAAAACCATCAAAAAAAGGTTATAATAATCAAAAGAAGATTATTGCTGAATATTTCAGAATAAGGTTAATATGTTATTTTAATATATAGATCCGCAGTTATAACGATGGATACTGAAAATCAAATTAATAATGTTATTAAGGGTTACAATATGCTTTTGTATTTTGCAGGAAGTATGCTTTTGTATGAACCTTCTGAGGAATGTGTTGCCGACTTCTGGACGAATGACTTATTAAAAAAGCTTCCTGTTTCAAGTTCAAATCCAAATTTCATCAAAGCAGCGAATCAGTTAAAGGATTCATGTATCGACAGGGTATTATGTGCAAAAATGCTCCGGGAAGATTATATAAGACTATTTACCAGAAAGAGGCATCCACTTGCTCCTGCGTATGAATCATTTTACAGAAAAACAGGGCTGATCAATCGTGACATCAGGCAATCAAGCGCCACCGACTTTTACAACTCATATGGGTGGAAATCAAAATTTAATGCAAAAGTAAAAGACGATCACCTCGCAATTGAGCTTCTTTTCCTGACTCGATTAATAGATAAATATATCGTTCTGGATGATATTCCCTGCCAAAGTGAAATGGGGAAAGAGATACGCCGATTTATTGATAATCATATATTGTCATGGGTTCCTGTATGGAATAAGAACATGCAGCTTCACTCAAAAACGTTAAGTTTCAAAGGTTTAGGAACGCTTATTCTTGCCTGTTCGGAAGATCTGTTTTCTATGTTTGATTCGTCTTTATCAATTGAAAACCCAATAAATGCTCTTAAAAATTAGGATTAAAAAAGTTCTTTATTGCATCAAAATAATACTCCCTCCATCCTTCTGCAATTCCACTTAACTCTTCATCAGGAATATTTGTGTGCTCAACAGTTACCATTGAATTTTCTCTGTCCGGAGCTATTGTAATTGTGACTATAGATTTTTCAGTCTGGTCACCAAAGAACCACTCCTGAACTACCTTTTTATCCTGGATAAACTCGAGATTCTTACCTGTAATATCCCCTTCCCATAAAGAGAATTCACTTCCCGGCTCTGTACTCATCTCAGCAGGATATCCAGACCACAATGCAATAGTAAAAGGATTTGTAATTGCTGCATAAATATCCGAGGGCTCAGCATTTATTTTGAAGGTTTTTTTGAATGTTTTCATTTTTTATTTAAGTTCTGACAAATAACGTTCTGCATCAATTGCGGCCATACAACCAGAACCGGCCGCCGTAATTGCCTGCCGGTAATGCGGATCCTGAACATCGCCGGCTGCAAATACTCCTGCGATGTTCGTTTTTGAAGTACCCGGAACAGTCTTGATATACCCTACTTTATCTGTTTCAATATACTTTTTAAACACATCAGTATTAGGTTTATGTCCAATAGCAAGAAAAAACCCGTCAATTTTTATTTTAACAATCTCTTCATTTGTTGTACCTTTTTTCTTGATGAGGGTTACTCCTTCCACCCCATTCTCCCCAAAAAGATCAATTGTCTGGTGCTCCCAAAGAATTTCAATATTTTTTGTGGCAATAACTTTATCCTGCATTACTTTGGAAGCTCTGAGTTCATTCCTTCTTACAATCAGGTAAACTTTTCTGCATAATCCTGCAAGATAAGTCGCCTCTTCTGCTGCAGTATCTCCTCCCCCAACAACGGCAACATCCTTGCCTTTGTAAAAGAAACCATCGCAAGTGGCACATGCAGAGACACCCATTCCGGCATATTTTGTCTCTGACTCCAGTCCGAGATATTTTGCAGTAGCGCCTGTGGCAATTATGACAGCATCTGCAATAATAATTTTTTTATCATCAATAGTCACTTTATACTTCTTCCCTGAAAAATCAACATCAGTTACAATACCGAACCTTATTTCGGCACCAAAGCGTTCCGCTTGCTTCTTAAAATCCTCCATCATTACAGGTCCGGTAACACCAGCAGGATATCCGGGGTAATTATCAACCTCGGTAGTTGTTGTAAGCTGACCACCCATCTCGAGACCAGTGTATAGTAGAGGTTTCAGATTTGCTCTGGAGGCATAAATTGCTGCTGTGTAACCGGCAGGTCCCGAGCCTATTATAAGGCATTTAATGTTTTCAACATTTTCTATTTCCTCATTTTGAATATCCTTCTGCAGGTTAAGAGACTTAAATAATTCCATCACATTATTAATAAATTACAAATGCAAATATAATCAACTTTTGACTTCCTCTGGCAAAGTTTAAGAGGGAGATAAACTCTCAATCGGAACAAAGCTATGAGCTGTTTGTTTTCTCCGAATTGTTGATTATTTTTGCACTTAATTCCGGGGTGTGGCGCAGTTGGCTAGCGTACTTGCATGGGGTGCAAGTGGTCGTCCGTTCGAGTCGGATCACCCCGACATAATAAAGAGCCTGTAAATTAATAACTTACAGGCTCTTAAAGGCAGTAAAGGTTAGTTTTAGTTTTCTTTCAGAAATTCCCATACATGATCACAGTATCAAATCTTAGTATTCAGTTTGGAAAAAGAGTATTGTTTCAGGATGTCAACATGATTTTCACCCCGGGCAACTGCTACGGGATAATCGGAGCGAATGGTGCCGGTAAATCTACATTTCTGAAAATGCTATACGGAGAGGTTGAAAACCGTACAGGATCGGTTTCGTTTGGACAAGGTGAGCGGTTATCGGTACTCAAACAAGACCATTTTGAGTTCGATGAATGCCTTGTACTCGATACCATTATGATGGGGCACACCCAGTTATGGAGTATAATGAAAGAAAAAGAAATCCTTTATTCTAAAACGGATTTCTCAGATAAAGACGGACACAGAGCCTCTGAATTAGAGGAAAAATTCAATGAACTGAATGGCTGGAATGCTGAGAGCGATGCTGCCAGTCTGCTGAGTGGGTTGGGAATTAAAGAGGAACAACACTATAAACTGCTAAAAGAACTTACCGGAAAAGAAAAGGTAAAAGTACTGCTGGCTCAGGCCCTCTTCGGAAAACCTGATAATCTTTTACTTGATGAACCAACCAACGACCTTGATCTTGAAACCGTTAACTGGTTGGAAAACTATTTGTCTGAATTTGAAAATACTGTGCTTGTAGTATCGCATGACCGGCATTTCCTTGATTCGATATGTACACAAATTGTAGATATTGATTTTGGCAGGGTTCAGCAGTTTTCTGGCAATTACAGTTTCTGGTATGAATCAAGTCAATTAGCACTTCGTCAACAGCTTACTCAAAATAAGAAGGCAGAGGAGAAAAAGAAAGAGTTGCTGGAATTCATTGCCCGTTTCAGGGCCAATGTAAAAAAATCAAAACAGACTACCAGCAGGAAAAAGATGATTGAGAAGCTTAATATTGAAGAAATCAGAGCTTCGACACGCAAATACCCCGGGATTATCTTTACACCCGGACGAGAACCAGGGAATAATATTGTGACTGTAAAGGGACTTACTAAGAGTGTTGAAGGGAAGATTCTTTTCAAAGATCTTAATTTTACGATTAATAAATTTGACAAAATTGCTTTTCTATCTCGAGACTCAAGAGCTATGACACTGCTGTTTGAGATCCTGAAAGGTCACGAAAAACCTGATCACGGAACATTCGAATGGGGTCAGACCATAATAAAAGCTTATCTTCCATTAGATAATGAAAAATTCTTTATTGATGATATTAACCTCATCGATTGGCTTGGAAGATATTCAGAAGATACCAGCGAATTGTACCTTAGAGGATATCTGGGCAAGATGCTTTTTTCGGGTGAGGACATTTATAAAAAAGTTAATGTTCTTTCAGGTGGAGAAAAGGTTCGCTGTATGATTGCACGTATGATGATACGAAATGCAAATGCTATGCTGTTGGATACACCTACGAACCATCTGGATCTTGAATCAATTCAGGCGTTTAACAATACTCTCATAAAGTTTAAGGGAAATATCCTTATGTCATCTCACGATCATGAATTTATTCAGACTGTCTGTA
This sequence comes from Bacteroidales bacterium, assembly GCA_036508535.1. Classification (GTDB taxonomy): domain Bacteria; phylum Bacteroidota; class Bacteroidia; order Bacteroidales; family VadinHA17; genus LD21. The sequence continues at coordinate 16,758 of DATCHE010000121.1, forward strand.
ACAGGGTAATAGAAATAGGACCAAAGGGGATG
>DATCHE010000122.1:0-18915 GCA_036508535.1 Bacteroidales bacterium
TTTTCGAGAAGCAGCTTGTCATCATATCTGCTGGCTGAGTATATCTTTTTATTTTTCAGGCCTTTAAGATCAAAATCTAAACTGCAGTCATCAAGCAGTTTTTTTGTGTTTTTTACCAGAGTCGGGTGTTCACTGAAGATCCTTTCATTGGCGGCAGGTTTTTTAAAGAATTCATCTTCACCGGCGCACTGCCAAGACTGCAGGTGGCTAAGGAGAATATTGTTGTCAACTGCTCTGAGGCTTTTATGTATAAAAATATCATCGCTTTCAGCAAATGTAACAGGTTGCAAAATTACCATTGAGTTCCTGTTCAATGATGAAGTAAGAGTCAGGAGACTGTTCATCTCCTGAGGTTTTATTCCTATATGCTCATTATCAAATAGTTTACGATCGGGCATTTTTTTAAGTGAATAAATTATATACGATTCTGAAAATTGCGGTGCCGGGAATGGGACCGATAGCTTATTGAAATTCAAATCGGAAAGAAATTCATTTAGCTCTCTTAATCCTCTGTTATTTCTTGCAATACCGATATACTGGAGTTCATTCTCATTTCTGAATTCAATACCGGCAACTGGTCTTAAATTATTTTTTCTGCATTCGCCGGCAAATTCAGGTATTGCAGTTGAGTTGTTAATATCGGTGAGGACAATGGCATCAGCACCGGCTTCCAGCGCTTTCTGCACAAGCTGTTCAACGGACATTGTTCCGTAGCGGAGGCTGTAGTATGTGTGGCAGTTTAGATACATAGTTTTAAGTGCCTAGAGTACTTAGAGGTTTAGGTTTTTACCGATTGAAGTGAAAATTGCCAGCAATTCATTTTGATAATCCTATCGCAAATGCTTTTGTTCTTGCCTCAAGCTTTTTGCTGAACTCTTTGTTTTCCATGTGTTTTAACTTTTATTGCTATTAACTTTAGTCACTCTAGGCACTTTAGGCACTCCAAACTTTCATCTTCCTCCATACATCATGTACTTCTTAAGCCGTTCCTCCATCATATTCTGCTCTTTAAGGGCGTTTTCAAGCTGCTTTATGGCCTTTCCCTCTCTTTCGCTTATCGTCATTACTCCGGAAGCTCTCCTGACCGCATCTCGTCCGAAACGCTTTCTGAGGTTGTCCATAGCCATATAGAGACTGACCTTTTCGGGAGTATCGTCAAACAGGTCAAGTTGCTGAACTCCTCTTACCATGTGGCTGAATCGCACACCAATAAGTCTTATCAGCATACGACGCTGATAGAGTCTTCCAAAGAGTTCTTTGGCGATATCTGCCAAAACGTGGTCGAATGATGTGTATGGTATACGTTTTTGCAGAGTGTGTGTGTCGAAGTTTGAATACCTTATTTTTACAGTAATGCACGACGTTAGTTTTTCTTGTTTTCTCAACTCGAACGCAATCTTCTCCACCATGCTTCCTATCAACTGATTCAGTCGTACTATGTCGGTGGTGTCTTTTTCAAATGTATGTTCGGTACTTATTGATTTCTGTTCCGAATAGCTGATAACAGGAGCAGAGTCAATTCCATTGGCTCGTTTCCACATTTCAATACCATTTTTCCCCATTAGTCTTTCAAGCATCTCAATGGGAATATTTCTGAGGGTATAAACTGTTGCAATACCCATTGAGCGAAGTATATGGTAAGTCTTCTGACCGATCATTGGTATTTTTCTTATCGACAGTGGATCGAGGAATGGATGGATAAACTCTTTTTGCACCTCTATTTCACCGTTTGGTTTTGCCTCACCGGTTGCGATCTTGGATACGGTCTTGTTAACTGAAAGTCCGATTGATATTGGCAAACCAGTCTCTTTTATTATATACTGGCGCAATTCATGCGACCATTTGTAGCATCCATAGAATCGGTCCATGCCGGTGAGGTCGATGTAGTGTTCATCAACTGATGCTTTTTCATATAGCGGTGCCCTTTCGGCAATTATGCCTGTTACTATGTTTGAATAGTTGCTGTAAAGTTCCATGTCGCCTCTGATCACTATGGCATCGGGACACATACTCCTGGCCATTTTCATTGGCATCGCAGAACTTACTCCGTACTTCCGTGCTTCATAACTACAGCTGGAGACAACACCCCGGTCAGACATTCCGCCTATAATAACCGGCTTGCCGTTCAGCCTGCTGTTCTTTAGCCTCTCAACCGATACAAAAAATGTATCGAGGTCGAGATGAAGAACGGAGCGGTCTATGTTGCCTGAGATGATCATTGTAAATATTATTAAGGCAGAACTCTCTGTGCTTCTCCGGATTTGGCTTCGCCGAGCTCGCTACCGCTCGGTTCCTCTGTGCAATAAAAAATGAAGAACTTACACAGAGTTGCACAGAGAAAACACAGAGTTACACAGAGATAAATTTAAAATATTTCACATTTTCTTGTTTATATAACAATTTAGTTTTACTTTTGATTAGAAATTAATCAATTATTTGGTTACAATATAATCAATTTCCATTATGTACTTTGCATCGAACATAAAAATTTTAAGAAAAAGGAGGGGCAGAACACAGGATGATGTGGCAGTCGCCCTTAACCTGAAACGTTCCACCCTCAGCGGTTATGAGAACGGTGTTGCCCAGCCCGGAATAGAGATTCTGATCTCTTTTTCCGGTTATTTCAATATAGCAATAGATACAATCCTTAAACTGGACATATCGAAGTTGTCGGAAAGTCAGCTTGGAGAACTGGAAAGAGGACATGATGCTTATATTAAAGGAAGTAACCTCCGGGTATTGGCAACAACCGTCAATTCCCAAAACCGTGAGAACATAGAACTTGTTCAGGAAAAGGCCAAAGCAGGTTATACAACCGGATATGCTGATCCTGAATATATCGGTGATCTTCCTGTATTCACGTTACCGTTTCTTTCGGATAAAAAGAAATACAGGACTTTTCAGCTGAAAGGCGATTCTATGCTCCCTATACCGGACGGCTCGTGGGTAACAGGAGAATTCGTTCAGGACTGGAGGGAAATAATCAGCGGTAAAGCTTATGTCGTATTTACTCTCGATGACGGGATTGTATTTAAGGTTGTTGAAAGTAATCTGAGAACAGAAGGAAAGCTGGTTCTTTATTCACTAAATCCAATTTATGAACCATATGAGATACACATAAATGAAGTTAAAGAGATCTGGAAATTCGTTAATTATATCAGCAGTGAAATACCGGATCCTGTATTACCTGAAAAACAACTCATTCAGGCAGTGGCCGGGATGAAGCACGATCTTGAAAGGATAAAAGCGAAGCTTGGAAAGGATATTTCGGATATAAATGAGGAAAAATAGCCGGAAGACGGAAGTCGGAAGTCGGGAGTTAGAAGAGACCTGAAGTATTTTTTACTTCTGACTCCGGTCTTCCGACTCCGGACCAACTTCTAAATACCTCCAATTCCCATTATCAAATCCAATTGGTATTGATGTTAGTTCAGGAAGTTCTTCCAGTTTGAACATTAAGTGAGGTAATGTCTGTAAGTGACTTACATTCTTATGCTTATTTATAGTAGCAGAGGTCATAATAATAAATACTCCGGGTTCTATAAAGTTTCTCAATGCCGGTGACTCACAAATTACCGGAGTCCCGGAAGGAATTCTCTCAATTATTTTATTGAATACTTCAAGCAACTGATCATCCCACACTTTTGCAAAGAATACTCTGGAAGCTCCTGAATTCAGCATCCTGGATGTATCTTTTGAAGAAGATCTGTCGGTCTCTTCATAAATTGCATATCCTCTGTCTTCTGCTATTGAAATCAAACCTTTTGTAGTCTCATGAAAATGAGGACTAATCTTTATCGAGGTGATGTTTAGGTTTTTAAACTGCTCAATTATTTTACACGCGACTGAGGTTTTACCCGACTTCGTACCTGTTCCGGCAATTAGCAGAAGATTTGGTATGATCTTATTCATTAGCTATCTATGTTGCATGCAATTTTATAAAAAAATAACTCTGTGAATCTCAGTGGTTTCTCTGGATTTGGCTTCGCCGAGCTCGCTACCGCTCGGTTCCTCAGTGTAAAAAAAAGATTTAACACGGAGTTACACAGAGTTAAACACAGAGTTACACAGAGTTACCTGTATACAGTTATAGTAAATACTACTCTTTGGTTAATGCAAGTATCAGCTGAATAATCTTCTCATTATCTGATTCAGGAATCTTTCCTACATATAAACCTCTGCAAATACGGTTTTTGTCGAGAATAGCAATAGAGTAATTATCTTTTGGCAAACCCCAAAGATTCTGAAGCTTGGCATCGTAGTCAAATAGGATAGTAGTACCGAATTTTTTGGCTTTATTCCCTGCAATTATACGTATCAGACTATTTGGTTTCCATGTAGATTTGCAATCAACAATACCAAATCCTTTAAAATAATCCCTGCTAATGCGCTTGTCAACATCCACAGCTTTATTGACAGCTTCATTGAATGGTTCATTCAATTCAGATTCATCTGGATCAACATAATTAACCTGAATCACCTTTCCAGCCCATGAATCCATGGTAAACTCTTTTTTATCCGCATCAGTAAACATCCAATCAGGAGCCTTCATTCCGACAGCAAGTTTAACATTCTGCTGACCAAAAATTCCGGGAAGAATAAACAAACTGAATACGAGTGTGATGATCATTTTTTTCATATGATGTCTTTTAAATTTTTATTGCGAAATATATGAATTATTTATCATTAATTAATTTTTATGGTTTTTATCATTTAATCCCGGCAACAATATTACTTTTGCGGTCTAATTAATTTATATGCACTCAATAAGAAATATTGCGATTATAGCACATGTCGATCATGGTAAAACTACTCTGGTTGACCGGATTATACAGGAATGCCAGGTGCTTGATCAAAGGAAAGAGGCGGGCGATCTTATTCTCGATAGTAACGATCTTGAGCGTGAAAGAGGCATAACTATTCTCTCCAAAAACGTTTCGGCAAACTATAAAGGTGTTAAAATTAACATTATTGACACGCCTGGCCATGCTGATTTCGGAGGTGAAGTTGAGCGAGTTCTTAAAATGGCGGATGGTGTACTCCTTCTTGTTGATGCCCTTGAGGGACCTATGCCCCAGACACGGTTTGTGCTTGGAAAAGCTATAGCACTGGGACTAAAACCTATAGTTATTGTCAATAAGGTAGATAAAGATAATTGCAGGCCTGATGAAGTTCAACAGGATGTTTATGAACTGATGTTCAACCTCGACGCAACAGATGATCAGCTGAATTTTGAAACAGTTTACGGGTCATCGAAATATGGTTGGATGAGTAGAGATTGGAAGAAACCTGAAACTAACATAAGATATCTTCTGGATACAATTCTTAAGGAAATCCCTGAACCTCCATATATAACAGGAACGGCTCAGATGCAGGTTGCTTCGTTAGATTTTTCAAGCTATGTTGGAAGAATCGCAATTGGCAGAGTATTCAGAGGAGATATTACGACTGGTGTAGACTACACGTTGTGCAAGAGAGATGGTAAAGTCAAGAAAGTAAGAGTCAAAGATTTATACGTCTTTGAAGGTCTTGGCAGGGTAAAAACTGCCAGTGTAAGATGCGGCGATTTATGCGCTGTTATCGGACTTGAGGATTTTGAGATAGGAGACACACTTGCCGATCTGCTTGCACCTGAGGCTTTGCAGAGAATTGAAGTAGATGAACCAACAATGAGTATGGTTTTCACAATAAATAACTCGCCCTTATTTGGCAAAGAAGGAAAGTTTGTCACTTCGCGTCATCTCAGAACAAGGCTGATGAGAGAAATCGAAAAAAATCTCGCACTTAAAGTTGAAGATACAAAATCAGAAGATACTTTTAATGTGTTTGGCCGTGGTATTCTCCATCTTTCTATTCTGATAGAGACTATGCGACGCGAGGGTTATGAATTTCAGGTCGGCAAACCAAAAGTAATTCTTAAAGATATTAATGGAGTGAAATCTGAGCCTTATGAGACTTTATCTATAGACGTTCCACCTGAGTTTTCAGGAAAAGCTATTGAGCTTGTAACACAGAGAAAGGGCGAGATGATTGTCATAGAACCTAAGGGCGATCTTACACATCTGGAGTTTGATATTCCATCAAGGGGCATTATTGGTCTAAGAAATAATATGCTTACAGCAACTGCTGGTGAAGCAGTGATGCATCACCGGTTCAGGGCTTATGACAAATATAAAGGTGATGATCTTCTTCCAAAACAAGTTGGCTCTATTATTTCTCTTGATATGGGAATGGCTACAGGACATGCAATCGATCGTCTTCAGGATAGGGGAAGATTTTATATCGATCCGGGAGAAAGTGTTTACAGAGGACAGGTTATCGGAGAAAGCACAAGGCTTGGGGACATTGAGGTAAACATAGTAAAAGGTAAGAAACTCACAAACATGAGAGCTTCAGGCTCAGATGACAGTCTAAGGATTGCACCAAAGCTGAAATTCTCTCTTGAGGAGGCTATGGAGCAGATTAAAGATGATGAATTTCTGGAAATTACTCCAATAAGCTTACGAATGAGAAAGGTGCCTTCTTATAAATTTGCATAAATGAAAATGAAATATCTTTATCTTATTGCTTTTACACTCTTTTTAATGTCTGCTGCATATAGTCAGGAGATAAACTATCAGAAGTATGGTATTGAGACGAAGGACAGCCATATTCCTCAGGGACTTAAGGTAGGAGATAAGGCCCCTGATTTTACAGGTTATGACCAAAAGGGCAAGCAGATTGAGTTAAAAAAACTTCTTGAGAATGGACCGGTAGTACTCACCTTTTACAGGGGGATCTGGTGCCCGGTTTGTAACAGATACTTACAAAACTACCAGGATTCTCTTAACATGATTACAGATCAGGGTGTTAGTTTTGTTGCAGTAACTCCTGAATCAATCGAATTTGTAGAGCAGACTGTGAAATTGCATAACCTTTCGTTTACTGTAATTTATGATTGTCAGGAGAAAATAATGAAGGATTATGATCTTATGTTTAATGTAACAAAAGCATATCAGGATAAGATTTTAACTAGTCTTTCAGCTGATATTGCCAAAAATAACGGTAGGGAAGCTGCCCGGCTCCCGGTTCCGGCAACATATATAATAAATAAGTATGGTATTATAGTTGCGATGCAGTTTGATCCCAACTATCAGAACAGGGCTTCAGTAAAGTGGATTATTTCTAATCTTGGAAAAGCTTTATAAAATATTCTTTCAGCATTCTGATCGTAACTGAGATCAATATTCGCTAAGGAAATCATTGAAAGGCTTCATAACCTGAAGAACATTTATCGTATGATTTAAATACCTGTCGCTCAGTACAAGTGCATCGTTTACCTCATTCACTACAAGAAAACTTTTTAACCGGAGCAGATCGATATTCGGATGATCGGAGGGATAACCCTTCGGAGCCTTTTTTAATTTCTCACCATCAACTGTACCAAAGTATTTCTTGAAATCCTTTGAATTTATTATTTTAAGAAGTGTCTCAGGTTCCGAGTCAATTTTTTCCCTTATTGCAGATAACCATGGTTTTGGTGGCACATATGCTCCCCCTGCAATTATACTTTTCCCTGGTTCAACATGAATGTAATAACCTGCAAATTTATCCGCGTTCTTTTTTCCTCCCCTAACTATAAATGCTCCAAAATGAGTTTTATAAGGTGATTTATCATTTGAGAATCTGATATCCCTGTTAATTCTGTAGACACAGTTTTTAACTTCAAGACCTTTCATAATGGGATCAAACTGGGTTATTCTATTGATGATCTCCTGAATTATCGACTCAAAGTTCTCTTTAGCATCAAGATAAGCCGGTTTGTTTTTGATAAACCAATCCCTGTTGTTATTATAATTCAGGGAGGTCATGAAGTCTAGCGAAGATTTCTTAATTGTTTCCATTAATCTATCTATTTGTATAATCTATTTGTATAATCTTTTCTAAAACACCTCAATTTTTCTAAAAAGTTGTTCATATATTAGATAACCAAATTTAGTAAAGAAAAGTTCATCAGTTATGTTTAAAAAATAAAACTTTTAGTGGTTAAAAATCAGGACTTTAAAATAATAAATTCATTCTCAACTTATACACCAACGCTATATTAAATGACAAGAAAAAGAGTATTTTATGGAATCCTATCAATTATGGGAACAGCAATTATCGGTATTGCAATTTATCTTAATACGTTACTTCCGATCATAACCGGGTATGCTGCCAAAAACCTTTGCTCAGCAGTTTTCGTGTCAGGAAGAGAGCCCGGATATGTAGAGTCTGTTGACCTGAATTTTTCATTCATAAAATTCACAAAGAATAGTGTGAATTATGATGAGAAGAGCGTCATCAGCCGCTTTCTATGGGGTAAATCGAAAGCTATTTACAGGGAAGGATTTGGTGTAACTCTTTTGAGGGATGTTCCTGAAATTGAACTACGTAAATCGAGATACCCGATTATAGGTTCCCCCGGATACTCTCAGGATACTATTAAATGGCCGCTTGGAGATGTCATTCCTGATACAGTTACCGGTATTAATCTGGTTAAACTTGGTGATATATCAAAAAAGTTAATCACAGACAATGCATATAATGGTAATGCATTTGCATTTATGGTAATTCATAAAGGAGTTCCTGTGGCCGAAGCATATAAACCACAGTTCAACAAAAAGACAAAGTTTCTTAGCTGGTCAATGGCAAAAAGTTTTATAAACGCGATGGTAGGGATTCTGGTAAAAGACGGAAAAATAGACATTTATAAGCCGGCTGAGATTGAAGAATGGAGAAGAGATGACAGAAGTAAAATTTCATTGAACGATCTTATGCAGATGCAAAGTGGACTGAAATGGAACGAAGATTATGGTAACAGGTCGGATGTAACTTTAATGTTGCACTGTGAAAGTGATATGAGCCGATTCGCTTTTGACAAACCTATGGCTTTTTCTGTAGGTACAAAGTGGTACTATTCCTCCGGAACTACAAACATAGTTAGTTATCTGATACGCAGGCAGTTCGCAAACGATTCTTTGTATTATTCATTTGCAAACTCAAGATTATTCAATAAGATAGGCATGTCAGATGCAGTTTTTGAAGTTGACCCAACAGGAACAAGAGTTGGATCTTCTTATCTTTACGCTACAGCAAGGGATTATGCCAGATTTGCTTTACTTTATGAAAATGACGGAGTATTCAATAGAGAACGTATTTTGCCTGAAGGATGGGTAAGATACAGTACTTCAGTTGCTTCGGCAAGCAATGGTGCTTACGGATCATTCTTCTGGTTAAATAAAGGTAAAGAATTGCCATCTGCACCAGATGATATGTATATGTGTGTTGGTCATGATGGCCAGCGTATATATATTATGCCAACTCAGGATTTAATTGTAGTTATTCTTGGATATTCTTCAACTTCCAAAGGGGGAATGGATTTCGACAGATTATTAAAGGACATACTTGGTACTTTATAAAAAGAATATATAAGTTAACATAGAATTTGAACCAAATAAAGAATAGCAGGATGATTAATGAAAATGAAGGATTAAGGCGGGAAATTGGAGTATGGGGATTAGTAGCAAATTCAATTAATATAATTATTGGAGCAGGAATTTTTATTCTTCCTGTAATTGTAGCTGAAAAACTAGGGACTGGCAGTATTTGGGCTTATGTTATTTGCGGATTACTGATGATAGCAATTATGTTGTGCTTTGCCGAATTGGGTACAATGATAACAAGGACAGGAGGTGCCTATTCATATATTGAATCTGCCTTCGGGAAGTATGCCGGTTTTCTTACAACCAATATTTTTATTTTTGGTGCAGCAATTATGGCTACTGCAGCTGTAGCCAATGGCCTTGCGGACACATTTGCATACTTTATACCAATATTTAAAATACAATTGGTTCGAATTATTTTTTTCGCGATCATATTCGGCGGACTGGCTTTTTTTAACATCAGGGGAATAAAGAATGCTATTATGATAGTTAAAATCAATACCATAGCCAAACTTGTTCCATTGTTAATGATTGCATTATTGGGCTGGTTTTATTTTACTCCTTCAGATATTACAATAAATACTACCAATTCTTCCAAAGACATTGGTGAAATTTCTCTTATTCTGCTTTTTGCTTTTGTTGGTGCTGAAACGGCACTTAATGTTGGTGGTGAGATAAAAAATCCGGGAAAAACAATTCCTAAAGGAATAATAATAAGTATGTTGATCGTTGTTGTTCTTTACATTTTAATCCAGATTACAGTACAGGGCATTCTGGGGAGCTCAATTACAGATTTCAGGAATGCGCCATTAGCTGAAGCAGGAAGATTAATGTTCGGACCTGTTGGAGCATCTATCGTGATTATAGGTACAATTTTTTCAATGTTTGGCAACATCAGCGGAATGGTTCTGAATATGCCAAGAGTACTCTTTGCAGCTGCCAGAGATCATGTACTTAAATCACAGGCACTTGCAAGTGTTCATCCTAAGTTCAAAACACCTCATATATCGATTATTGTTTATGCCATTATTGGATTTATATTCTCATCTATTGGAGAATTTAAACAACTTGCAATACTGTCCAGCGCTTCATATTTATTAATTTACCTTGGAGTTATACTGGCATTGATCTGGTTCAGATTAAAGAAAACCAATAAAAATGTCTCCTATAAAGTGCCAGGAGGATATCTTATTCCTATTATAAGTATACTAACGATAGTCTGGGTATTATCAAACCTTCCGATGAAGGAGTTAGGAGCAATGACAATTTTTATAGTAATTATTACTGTTATCTATGTTGGGATTCAACTGGTGAAAAAGCATCGTAAACACTAGTTATTAGTTTATTACCTTACCGGATGTTCTTTTGCTTTAAAACATTACTAATAATTAATTACACTTCGGCTCATCAATATCTGATTTTATGTAAACCAGCATGCTGGACGAAAATTCCTTTAAAAGCCTATAATTAATATTATGTCAAATAGAAATATTTCAACTTGAATCACTACAGAATAATTGAAACCATTCTTCTAACCCCTATTAATGAAGTATATATAATAAAAAAAGGATGTCGCACGACATCCTTTCTTTATTATTTCCGTTCTATCCTATCTATTTAAGAGCGTCAACCTTTTTCTTGATTGCATCATATTTCGGAGCAAGTGAAGGATCTTTGGTTTTTAGTCTGTAATACAATTCCATGAGTCCTCTCATTGCGAAAACATCATCCGGTTTAAGCTCATAGGCTTTTTCCATGTAAGGGAGCGCTTTTGCGTAGACGGCATTCGCTAAGTCAACAGCATCGCCGTATTTCTTAACGTCCATAATTTCATTTGCTTTCTTGAACATATCTGCAGCTTTGTTGATATAAGCAGCTCCAAGTCCATACTGGGTGTCAAAAAAGTCAGATTTAAGTTCAATTGATTTACTAAGCTCAGCTATAGCCTCATCATAATTAAGTTGATTTAAGTAGATAACACCTGCAACAGAATATAGTACGTAGTTAGTAGGATCAGTTTCTTTGGCTACTTTAATGTATTTTAATGCCTCGTCGCTTTTATTCCCTTTTATATAAAGATCTATTAATGAAAGAGTAATATTTTTATCACCAGGAAACTTGCTGCTTAATCCTGTCAACACTTCTTCAGCTTTAACAGTATCACCTAAGCTCAAATATGCCTCAGATATTTGAAAATAAGGAGTAATTCCTAAGTACTTCATTTCACCACATTTCTCGAAATACTTGATTGCCTCTTTATATTTACCTGAGTTTACAGAAGCAAGACCTGCATTGTAGTACATACCTGTATCAATTGCTCCTGCATAATTATCACTCTCGGTAATTTTTATCTGAGATTCAAATGATGTAAGTGCACCGGTGTAATCTTTGGCCTGAAATCTGGCACTACCCTGTGAATAGAAATTAACTGCAAGGGTATTGTAGATCATACCAGTTATAATTTTCTTTTTCATAGTACCTTTTGGATCCAGTTCCATCGATTTCTCATATGCTGCGTAGGCTTCGGCAAGCGGATCGGCATAGAATGCTTTGAACTTTGGATTATCAGATTCAAATGAAGCCTGGCAAAGCTTACCTTTTGCAAAATATGTGTTAAACCAGTCTTTTGATTTCTCATCAAGAAATGCCTGATCTAGAGCTTCCTTAGCCTTATCCAGGCTACCCTGTTCAATAAGACTCAGAGCGCTGGTAACCTTGCCCTTCTGAGACATTGCTCCGAATGAAATGCTGATAGTAGCTATCAGCAGAAAAAGTTTTTTCATGTTTATAATTTTATTTAATTGTTTTTTAAAATTTCCCAAATTTATAACTTTCTTATTAAACATCAAATACTTTGCCATTTTCCTCATTAATAATATTATTTTCTTCGGCATCGACAGGTAAACTACTCTCATCTTCTTCATTCACAAGCACACAGGCTACTGAAGCGATGATATCATTTTCCCGTAAATTAATTAATCGTACTCCCTGAGTCGCTCGTCCCATAACCCTTAAAGCTGAAACAGGACTTCTGAGGATATTACCGTATTGTGTAATAATCATAAGATCATGTTTATCAGTTACATCTTTAAGGGCAATAAGGGAACCTGTTTTTTCAGTAACATTAATTGTCTTTACTCCTTTCCCCCCTCTGTTTGTGATTCTGTAACCATCGATATCAGATCTCTTACCATAACCTTTCTCAGAAACAACGAGAATATCTTTTTCTTTATTTTCGACCGTAATCATTCCCACTACAAAATCGCTTTCTTCATTCGCAAGTCTGATTCCTCTTACCCCTGATGCAGTTCTGCCCATAGGTCTTACCGATGCTTCAGGGAATCGTATAGCCCGTCCCGATTTAATAGCCAGCATAATGTGGTGCTGTCCATTTGTCATTCTTGCTTCAAGAAGTTCATCTCCTTCCCTCACAGTAATGGCATTTACTCCATTTATTCTGGGCCTGGAATATGCTTCAAGCGATGTTTTCTTAATAATTCCTTTTGTTGTACAAAGAACTATGAAATTATTATTTATATACTCAGAATCATTCAGGTTTTTAACATTTATAAAAGCTCTGACATTATCATCAGGTTCAATACTGATAAGATTTTGCATAGCTCTTCCTTTTGAAGTTCTGGATCCTTCAGGAATAGCATATACTTTCAGCCAGTAACATTTCCCGTTCCTTGTAAAAAAGAGCATTGTGTTATGCATTGTTGCAATGTAAAGATGCTCAATGAAATCTTCATCTCTGGTAGCACCTCCTTTGGCACCGGTACCACCTCTGTTCTGCCTGCGGAATTCAGTTAAAGGTGTTCTTTTTATATAACCCATGTGAGAAATAGTAATAACCATTTCTTCATCAGCATAAAAATCTTCAGGATTAAACTCTTCGGCATTTGGGATTATTTGAGTACGTCTTTTGTCTCCGTATTTTTCTTTTATTTCAAGAAGCTCTTCTTTAATAATTTTCATCTGGAGATCAATGCTTGCCAGAACACTTTTCAGGTATTCTATAAGCTTCATTATTTCAGCATATTCAGCTCTTAATTTTTCCTGTTCAAGACCTGTTAACTGACGCAGACGCATTTCTACAATTGCCCTTGATTGAATATCGGATAGACCGAATCTCTCCATCAATCTTTCTCTGGCCATTTCAGGAGTTTGGGAGGCTTTGATTATTGCTATGACTTCATCTATGTTATCACTGGCAATAATCATTCCCTCAAGTATATGAGCCCGCTTTTCAGCCTGATCGAGGTCGAATTTTGTTCTTCTTATTACAACTTCGTGTCGATGATTAACAAAATAGAGGATCAGATCCTTTGTATTTAACGTTTTAGGACGCCCTTTAACAAGAGCAATATTGTTTACACTGAAAGAAGTCTGAAGTGAGGAATATTTATAAAGATTATTAAGAACGACTATTGCAGTAGCATCTTTTTTAAGAATCATAACAATACGCATACCGTTACGATCCGATTCGTCATTTATATATGAGATACCTTCAAGTTTTTTCTCATTTATAAGATCAGCAATTTTGCGAATCATCTCCGCTTTATTGACCATATAAGGAAGCTCATTCACTATAATGCACTCCCTGCCTGATGCTGTAAGTTCAATTTCAGTCTTTGATCTTACAACTATACGACCTCTTCCTGTTTCACATGCATCCCTTATTCCCTGCTCCCCATAAATGATACCACCCGTAGGAAAGTCAGGCCCTTTTACTAATTGTAAAATCTCATCTGTTGTAATTTCGTTATTATCTATGTATGCTATAGTGGCATCAATTATTTCTGACAGGTTGTGAGGTGGCATATTGGTTGCCATTCCAACAGCAATACCGGATGCTCCATTAACCAGAAGATTTGGTATCCGGGTTGGAAGAACAGAAGGTTCGGTTAAGGAATCATCAAAATTCGGATGAAAATCAACAGTATCCTTATCTATATCAGCCAGCATTTCTTCGGCAATTTTTTTAAGCCGGGCTTCCGTATATCTCATAGCAGCCGGACTATCCCCATCGACCGATCCAAAGTTACCCTGTCCATCAACCAGAGGGTACCTTAACGACCATTCCTGGGCCATCCTGACCATTGCCTCATATACTGAAGAATCGCCATGAGGATGGAATTTTCCGAGCACCTCTCCTACTATTCTGGCAGACTTCTTATATGCTTTGTTTGAGTATACTCCCAACTCTGACATTCCAAAAAGTACCCTGCGATGGACCGGCTTAAGACCATCTCTCACATCAGGTAATGCACGCGACACTATAACCGACATTGAATAATCGATGTAGGCCGACTTCATTTCCTCCTCAATATTAACCTTAATGATTCGCTCTCTCTCTGACATAACAGATTATTAATTAAGTATTTACAAATAAACCTAACGTACTGGGTTTAGAATCACGAAAATAGTTAATTTTTGGCTAATTTTGAGTTTTTATTACCACGATTTATAAACAATCTATGTTATTAAATAGGCACGAATATTGTCATGAAGATATTATGAACAATTTAACTTTGAAAATGTAGTTATAGGTACATTTGACGCATAGTAACTGACAGATTGTCGGCTGGAAAAAATTAATGAGATATTAGATAAATTAAAATATGGATTCACAATTTTCACAAAGGGTTAAAGACATTCTTGGTTATTCAAAAGAAGAAGCTATAAGGCTTGGAAACAGTCATATAAGTCCTGAACATCTTTTTCTTGGTATACTTAGAGATGGAGAAAGTGTTGCGATAGAAATCCTCATGAATCAGGGGATTGACCTACAGGTACTTAAGGGTTCTCTTGAAAAGAGCATAAAGGTTGAAAGTCCTGTTCATGTGGCTGATCATGAGGTTATTCCTCTTTTAAGGAGTACTGAAAGAATACTTAAACTTGTTTACCTTGAAGCAAAAGCTCTTAAAAGTGCCACAATAGAATCTGAACATTTGCTTTTGGCAATCCTAAAAGATGATAACGCTTTGGTGACAAGGTTTCTGTCAGAATTAGACGTTGACTATCAATCTGTCAGAAAGATGGTTGAAGCAGAATCTCCTTCTGCCAAAGCCGATTTTCCCAGAGATGAAGAAGATGAAGGTCAGAGTTTTGGAGGTCCGGGCAAGGGTCAGCCATCCAATCCTTCAACACCTAAATCATCATCTGACACACCTGTTCTGGATAATTTTGGTATTGACCTCACTAAGGCGGCAGAAGAAGGCCGGTTAGATCCTGTTGTTGGAAGAGAAAGGGAGATTGAACGATTGGCTCAGATATTATCGCGTAGAAAAAAGAATAATCCAGTTCTTATTGGTGAACCAGGTGTGGGAAAATCAGCAATTGCTGAAGGTCTTGCATTACGGATAATTAAAAAGAATGTATCAAGAGTACTTTTTAATAAGAGGGTTGTTGCTCTGGATCTGGCATCAATAGTTGCAGGAACAAAATACCGGGGTCAGTTTGAGGAAAGAATGAAGGCTATCTTAAATGAACTTTCCAAAAACGACAATATTATACTGTTTATCGATGAGATTCATACTATTGTTGGTGCCGGCGGTGCAACAGGCTCTCTTGATGCAGCAAACATGCTAAAACCGGCTCTTGCCCGTGGAGACATTCAATGTATAGGAGCAACAACTCTTGATGAGTACCGGCAGCATATTGAGAAAGATGGCGCACTTGAAAGGAGATTTCAGAAAGTTATAGTAGAACCAACATCAATAGAAGAAACAATACATATCCTTCATAATATAAAGGAAAGATATGAAGAACATCATAACGTTACTTATACCGATGACGCTATCGAAGCGTGTGTTAAACTGACAAACCGGTATATATCCGATCGTCATCTTCCCGACAAGGCAATTGATGCACTAGATGAGTCAGGTTCCAGAGTCCATATTTTAAATATTGTTGTTCCTGAGAAAATTCTTGTTCTTGAAAAACAACTTGAAGAGACAAAGAAGGAAAAAATGATGGCAGTTAAGAATCAGAACTTCGAAAAAGCTGCCAGTTTCAGGGACCGGGAAAAAGATCTTCTCGACATGATAGATCAGGAGAAGAAAAAGTGGGAAAAAGAACTTTCCTTTAACCGCGAAACAGTTGATGCTGAAAAGGTTGCTGAAGTTGTTGCTATGATGACCGGAGTACCTGTTCAAAGGATTGCCCAGACAGAAGGAACAAGATTGCTGAAAATGGCTGATGAACTTAAAGGAAGTGTAATTGGTCAGGATGAAGCTATTCAAAAAGTTGTTAAATCTATCCAGAGAAACAGAGCAGGACTTAAAGATCCAAACAAACCAATTGGGACATTCATATTTCTTGGACCTACCGGAGTGGGAAAAACCCAGCTCGCAAAAGTTCTTGCCAAGTTTCTGTTCGATACTACTGATAATCTCGTAAGGATAGATATGAGCGAGTATATGGAGAAGTTTTCAGTATCGAGACTGGTTGGAGCTCCTCCCGGATATGTAGGTTATGAAGAAGGTGGCCAGCTTACTGAGAAAGTGAGAAGAAAGCCCTATTCTGTAGTACTTCTAGATGAGATAGAAAAGGCACACCCTGATGTATTTCATATTATGCTTCAGGTTCTTGATGAGGGACAGTTAACCGACAGTCTCGGAAGGCGTGTCGATTTCAGAAATACAATTGTGATACTGACATCAAATATTGGTACTCGACAGATTGCGGAGTTTGGACATGGCATTGGTTTCGATACAAACGCAAAGAAAACCACCAGGGATGAACAGACAAAGAGTATCCTTCAGAAAGCACTTCAGAAAACATTTGCTCCGGAATTTTTGAACAGGATTGATGATGTGATAATGTTCAATTCGTTAGGGAAAGAAGAGATAAATAAAATTATTGATCTGGAATTAAAAGGATTATACGACAGAGTAAAGTCTCTTGGATTCCAGTTGAAAATTGCAAATGCTGCCAAAGACTATATTGCGGAAAGAGGATTTGATGCAAACTTTGGCGCACGACCTCTTAAGCGTGCTATTCAGAAATATCTCGAAGATCCTATGGCTGAAGTTCTTATCCGAGCTAACATTAAAGACGGTGATACTATAAACGTTAGTTTCAACAGTGCAAAATCTGAGATTAAGATAAAGATTCAAAAGAAAAAAGAAGAACTTCCGGAAAATTTACCCCCAACCCCCTAAAGGGGGCTTTTAAATCCAAAAGATTCTTAGCCCCCCTTCAGGGGGGATGGGGGGTAAAAAGGCTCACCATATAAATCAAAATCAGTTGATTGGGTAATCCTTATGTTATAAAAACATCCTGATTTGAGAATGTGCTCATTTGGTATAAGTACTTCCTGATCGACTTCCGGACTATCAAATTCTGTCCTCCCAACGAAAAATTCTCCTTCTTCCCTGTCAATAATAACCTTAAGTACCTTACCAACCAGTGATTCATTTAATTCTGCAGAAATGGTTTGCTGAATCTCCATAAGTTCTGCAACTCTTGATTCTTTTACTTCTTCGGATATTTCATCCTTATATTCATTGTACGAATAAGTGTCCTCTTCATGTGAATAAGCGAAAACTCCCAGCCTGTCAAATCTGAACTCCGAGATAAAGTCCCTGAGCTCAAGATATTCTTCTTCCGTTTCACCCGGATGTCCTGCAATAAGGGTTGTTCTGATTACCGCACCTGGAATCTCATTCCGCAATCTGTACAAAATATTTTCTGTCTCAAGCCTGTTATGTGACCTTCTCATCAATCCAAGCATTCTGTCAGTAATATGCTGAATCGGGATATCGATATAGCGGCAAATTCTAGGATTGTCCCTGATAAGCGGAATTAGTTCCATGGGGAAATTTGCCGGGTATAGATAGTGCAAACGAATCCAATCGAAGGATTCAATCTTCAACAATTCTGAAATCAGCTGAGGCAGTGCTTGTTTTTTATATAGATCAATACCGTAATAACTAAGATCCTGCGCAATTAGAATAAGTTCTTTAACGCCACTCGCTGCCAGATGTGATGCTTCTTTTGCAAGTTCTTCAATCGGACGTGAGATATATTTACCACGGATCGCCGGAATAGCACAGAAAGCACAACTCCGGTCGCAACCTTCAGAAATTTTAAGATAAGCGTAGTGCCCGGGTCCGGTAATAGTTCTTTGGGTTAAGAGATCATTTCTGAAAGATAATCCCAATTCAGTAAGTATATCATTTATGTTATTTACTCCAAAATATTTCCTGACTTCAGGTATTTCGTGTTTAAGTACATCAACGTATCTCTCAGAAAGGCAACCCATAACATAAAGGTTATTTATATCTCCGGCTTTTTGGGCCTTAACAAATCGAAGAATAGTATCAACGCTCTCTTCCTTTGCATCATTTATGAAACCACATGTATTAATTATAACAGTGCCTGCGGATGCATCATCTGAATTATGGATAACTTCATAACCTCCGGCATTAATTTGTTTCAGAAG
>DATCHE010000123.1:0-3256 GCA_036508535.1 Bacteroidales bacterium
GTAAAGTCTTAGTCACTAAATTGTTGAATGAAGTTAAGAGCAAAATGGATTACGCCGATAAAACAAAAGAAGAACTTCTAAATGAATTGTTGAAACTGCAACAGGAGTTAAATACTGTCATGGATCAATATCATAAAGAGATATCTTTTTCTAAACTTAACGAAGAGAGAGCTGTAAGGTCTGAAGAGGAACTTGCCGGTGAGCACTTCCTTTTAAATGCCCTTATGAATAACCTGGCCGATCACGTCTATGTTAAAGATATTGGAAGCAGGTTTATCAGAATTAACAAATCACTTGCTCTTTCGTTCGGATTAGATGATCCTGATAAGGCAATTGGGAAAACAGATTTTGACTTCTTTACCGAAGAGCATGCCCAGCAGGCATATGAGGATGAGCAGAAAATAATCAGGACTGGTCAGCTAATTAAAATGGAAGAAATTGAAACATGGGCTGACCGACCTTCCACCTGTGTAGTAACTACTAAGATGCCAATTCGCAATGAGGAGGGTGAAATAATAGGTACATTCGGAATATCAACTGATATTAGCGAGAGAAGACGGTCTGAGGAAGCGCTCAACAGGGAACAATTCCTTGTAAAAGCAATAATGGATTATTTCCCCGATCATATCTATTTTAAAGATAAGGAAAGCCGGTTCATCAGAATAAATAAAGCTCAGGCCAGTTACCTGGGCTTAAAAGATCCTAACGAGGCGGTTGGAAAGACCGACTCTGACTTTTTTACCGGGGAACATGCAATGCAGGCCTTACAGGATGAGCAGAATATCATTCGAACCGGACAACTATTTAGTATAGAAGAAAAGGACACACATCATGACAGGCCTGATATATGGGTTTCAACGATTAAACTGCCCTTGAGAGACAAAGAGGAAAACATCATCGGCACATTTGGTATATCCAGAGATATAACAGAGCGCAGGAGTACGGAAGAAGCTTTAAGCAAATTGTTTGTTCGTCAGGAAGCAATCCTTGCTGCAGTTCCCGAGATTATCATGGAAGTTGATAACAATAAGATTTATACGTGGGTAAATCGTCACGGGCTGGAATTTTTTGGGAAAGATGTTATAGGTAAAGAAGCCTCATTTTATTTCGAAGGAGAACAGGAAACATATAAGAAAGTTCAGCCACTATTTGACGGAACTGAGGATACATTCTATTTAGAAAGCTGGCAACGAAGATACGATGGCGAGAAACGATTACTGGCCTGGTGGTGTCAGGTACTTAGAGATAAAGATGGAAATGTAACAGGCGCTCTGTCTTCTGCACAGGATATTACCGAGCGTAAACTTGCTGAAGATGCTTTGGCTCAGGAACAGTATTTGGTTAGCACTCTAATGAACAATCTTCCCGATCGTATATATTTCAAAGATTTGCAAAGCCGTTTTATAAGAGTAAACAAAGCTCATTCCCTTCGATTCGGACTCTCAAATCCCAATGAAGTAATCGGCAAAACGGATTTCGATTTATTCTCAATAGAGCACGCACAACAGGCATTCGATGATGAGCAGACAATTATTCGAACCAGGCAATCGATTATTCTTGAAGAAAAGGAGACACATCACGATCGTCCTGATACATGGGCTTCTACAATTAAAATACCACTGACCGATAGATCTGGTAACATTATTGGAACATTTGGTATTTCCAGAGATGTAACAGCACGTAAGCGGAAGGAATTGGAAAGCGAAGTCTTATTCGAAATAACGCGGGGGTTGACTACTACATCTAATCTTGATGAACTGCTTAAATTAATTCATCAGTCACTTTCGAAAGTTGTGTATGCCGAGAATTGCTTCATAGCTCTTATGGATAAGAAAACAGGGCTATTCAGTTTTCCGTTTTTTGTTGACAAGGTTGATTCTACTCCGGCACCCTCTTCTATGAGTAAGAATTGTTCAGCTTATGTTTTCCGCACTGTTAAACCATTGCTTTTAACTCAGGATTTTTTTGATCTGCTTAAGGAACAGAATGAAGTTGAGGATGTTGGCACACCTTCACCTTCATGGATCGGAATCCCTTTACAAACACCTTTAAGAGTGATTGGGGTATTGGTTCTTCAGCATTACGAAATTGGAAATGTGTATTCGGATAGTGATTTCCGATTTCTCATTTCTATCGGAAGTAAGATTGCATTTGCAATTGAACGTAAACAATCTGAAACAGCTCTTTTTGAAAGTGAAAGAGATCTTAACGAATCACAAAAAATTGCCGGATTAGGAAGTTACAATCTGAATTTTCTTTCGGGGTGCTGGACAAGCTCAGAAATTCTTGATTCAATATTCGGTATAGATGATAATTATTTAAGATCAGTAAATGGTTGGTTTGACCTAATTCATCCATCCTGGAGAGATCAAATGAAAGAATATCTTCAGAAAGACATTATTGAAAAACGTAACAAATTCGATAAAGAATATAAAATAATACGAAAAAGTGACAACTCGGAAAGATGGGTACATGGTAAAGGTGAACTTATTATTGATTCTGAAAATAATCTTATATCGATGTTTGGCTCTATTCTGGATATAACTCAGCGAAAACAGGATGAAGAAGAAATATTGCTGAAGAATCAAATGCTCCATACGATAAATGCGGAGAAAGATAAGTTCTTTTCAATCCTTGCTCACGACCTGAGGGGTCCGCTAAGCGCTTTTGTCGCCGCAACCCAGATTATTTCTGAAGAAATACAGACAATGGGCATTGAAGAGATTAAGGAGCTGACAGAAAGCATGAAGATATCAGCTACAAATATTTACAGACTTCTTGAGAATCTGTTGGAATGGTCGCGTCTGAAAAGGGGTGGAATGGATTTCGTCCCTGAAAAAATAAACCTCAGGCAAATGATTGAATTATATATAGAAGTTCTCTCTGAATCTGCTAAGAAAAAAAATATTGAAATTGTAATGTCTATTTCCGATAAGATTTTTGTTTTAGCTGACAATCACATGCTTGATGCTACTGTCCGGAACCTTGTATCAAATGCAATAAAATTCACACCGGCCGGAGGAAAGGTGACAGTGGCAGCAGAAAATAACAGTGATCATTTAATTGAAGTTAAAATAACTGATTCCGGAATTGGTATGTCTCAGGAATTAAAAGAGAAATTGTTTGTGCTTAATGAAAAAACCAGCAGGCCAGGTACTGATGGAGAACCAAGTACAGGTCTGGGGTTATTACTCTGCAAAGAATTCATTGAAAAAAATGGTGGTAAAATTTGGGTTGAAAGTGAAGTAGGGAAGGG
>DATCHE010000124.1:0-4203 GCA_036508535.1 Bacteroidales bacterium
CCTCAAAAAGCTTTTTGACTTCTTCTTTGGTTTTTCCCAGCCTCTGTTGAAGTCTGCCGTATAGTTCATCTTCACGACCTTCTTCATATAACAGGTCATTATCAGTTAATTCTGCATAGCTTTTTTTGAGCTTTCCTTTCATCTCATTCCAGTTTCCTTTCAATTCTGTTGTGTTCATGTTTTAAATTTTTAATTGTGATTGAATTTCCAATACTACTATTTTAGTCCCCGGGTTTCCAAAATTCATTATACAATCGCGAGAAAGCATAATTTTATTTCCACCATCAACAGATGAATTAAATAGACCTTCTTCCTTGTATAATATTAAACAGCACTGCTATGATAGCAATTACAAGTAAAATGTGAATGATACCTCCTGCGCCGTAACCTATAAATCCAACAAGCCATCCGATAATCAGTATGACTGCAATAAGGTAAAGTAAATTTCCCATAATCATAAATTTTTAAAAGTTGAAATAATTTAAAGTCCATATTCTATAAACAAATATCGTAATCATTAACTGGGTTCGTATTACAAAATTCCATGAAAAGTTTACATGATTCACACTTTTATAAAGATTAAAGTTGACTGCAAAAAGGCCGGAGGGAAAAGTGTCATAAAACAAATAGAAAGTTAAAATCCATTTCTAACTGAACAGATCATTTGTTTGGTATAAAGGTATAAACCAGCATTTTTGCGATTATTGTAACAGTTTCAATGCTTTATTTCTTTGCGAGAAACGGACCATAGTAATGATTTGATGAAAATAACAATTCGAACAGTGAATATTCATAATAACAAGATAAAATTTATACATTTGAACCGAATGAACAACTGGAATCTCAAATTCATGAGACATTGCTTTTGAAATCAAATTTTAATCTCAATATAGAAAATTATGGATGAAATTTTAAAAACTGCCAAAAACTGCCGCCATTATGCAATGTGTAAAATCGATTTTCTTGGTAGCGGGGTATGTTCTTCCGGCTTGAAAAAACATTTCGTAAGTTTCTATCCACAGGGAAGGATGATACTCTATGAAGCACTCGCAGAGAATAAAATATCCGTAACAGAAAAATGTGTTGAGATTGCTGACAGTTGTGATTTATGTGGCAAATGCGATTACCAGTGTTACTTTGTAAATGAGATGCGGCCTACAAAAGTTATGGAAGCATTAAAAAATCATGTAGAGACTTTTATTAATAACGGTGGAAAAATTAAACCTGCAAAAGAGGACAGTATCCTTACTGAAATAAGAAAAATTGTAGGAAACGATTGGGCAACCAACGATGAAGGAATTACAGTAACCTATTCTCACGATCTTAGTGCGATATCGGAACCCAAAATGCCTGATTATGTTGTAATGCCAAATACAAAAGAAGAAATCGCATCGCTGGTCAAACTATTTAAACATCATAATATTCCTTATACCATGCGGGGCAATGGTCAGAATCTTCTTGGCTTTGCTATAAATGAAGGAGCCATTATGGACCTTAACAGGATGAAAACAATTGAATTTGACGAAAAGAACTGGATGGTTAAAGTGGGACCCGGTGTTGCAGCGTTTGATCTTCAAAAGCAAGCTCAGAAAAGGGGTTACCGGATAAATGCAGCCGAACCAGCAGCGCTTGTTTGTGCCAATATTATGTGTTCTGGAATAATGTCAACGTTTTCGACAACTTATGGTATAAATGCCGACAATTTTGTTGATGCTGAATTTGTTAATCACGATGGTTTATTTTTTAATTTGAATGATATATCGTCTCCAAATCTTTATTCATACAAAAATTTAGAACATAAGAATTCTCCAGGTATTTGTGTTTCCGCTAATATACGACTTCACCCTGTAACTGAAGACGAAAGAGGAATTCTGGTTCCGTTTGAAACTCTTAATAATGCTCTTGATTTTATTAAAGACTGTTCAGTGAGGCGCATAGGACTAGCTTTAGGAATTGTCGGGGTCGAATATATTTCAACATTTCTTTCTCCTACAAAAAAAATGGCCTCCGATATTAAAAATATTTTCACTGAGAAATTAAATATACCCTGGCTGGTAGTTGTAATTGGAGATAAATTTGCAATTCGATCTATAGGTGAAATGGGATTTCCATACTTTGACGAGCGTCTTTTTAAAGCACTTTACCTTGGATTGCCATCACTCAAAAATGCTCAATGGCTTGAATTGGCTAAAGAATTTTCTGATGATGTACCTTATTCATATTTAAAAATTAAAAGTTTCGCAGAGATTTTTGAAACAGCCCTTGCACCATCAGCAAAGTTGTATTCTCAGGAAGTTGATAAGGAATTAAGTCCGTTTTTTGAAAAACTTTTCTCACGTCCTGAAATGACTGATATTCTATGGCTGAATACGTACAGGATAATGAGTACACGTCTGGGCCGTAAAAAGCCTTTTTTACCAGCACTCCTTTATTTGCCTATAGATAAGAAGTTAATTAATGAATTCTGTGACAAATTCAGGCTAATCGCTGAAAAATATCATATTGACAATGATTTTGGATTTATCACTCCAATCGATAACGGGAAAAGGTGCATTTTTGAATATGATTTCTTTTATGACTATAATGATCCTGAGGAGATCCAGAGAATAAGACAGGTAGGGATGGAAGCTAATATGTTAATTGATGAATATTCAGTTAAAACCGGGGTTGTAAAAGGGCATCCTTATGTTTTGTATCAGGGATTCTGCAGGAAAGAAAATTTACTTTATTCTTAAAATATAAAAGTCTCACCTTGACATTAAAAAATAAACCGGTTATAGCTCTGACAGGAGCAACTGGATTTCTCGGCAGCCATCTGATGGCAGGCATGATTACAAAAGGTTATAACATTATAATCTTCGGTCGTCCGGTAAATAACGAATCTCTTAAGGAGCGGATCTTCAGACTTTTAAAATGGTTAGGAGTTGATAGCATGTCTGATCAGGTTACATGTATTGATACTGATCTGTCGCAGGATAATCTGGGAATTCCTATCGGAGAATATTCCAGGCTCTGTTCAGTCGTCGATTCAGTAATTCATTGCGCATCGGATACCTGCTTTTCCGAAAGCAAACGTGAAAAGGTGATGGCTGCAAACATCAATAACCTCAAGGGAATCCTTGAATTCTCAAGGAATGCGCATGTTAATTTCTTCCATTATATTAGTACTGCATACGTTGCAGGTACCGGTGTAACATATTGCAAAGAAACTCTCTCATCGGTAAAAACATTTACCAATGTATATGAAGAGAGTAAAGCTGCAGCCGAAAACATCATTTCAAGGTTTTGCGATAAAAACGATATTCCTCTTTCAATTATAAGACCATCTATTGTTTATGGTGATTCACAGACGGGACGATCGCTTAAGTTCAATGCCTTGTATTTCCCTGTTCGATCCGCTCAATCCATCAGGGATATTTATCTGAATGATCTTATGAATAATGGAGGTTTGAAAGCAGCTAAAAACGGTATTTTCATTGATAAGGAAGGTTATCTGTTTTTACCTCTCAAAATATACTTGCCGTACGAGGGAGATATTAATATTATCCCAGTGGATTATTTTGTAAATACTTCCATTAAAATAATAGAGAATTGTTCCATTAATGGTATTTACCACCTGACAAACCCTTATCGTACAACAATGAAAATCGTGGCGAAGTTTTACGAACAGCTAATGAAAGTAAGGGGAGTGGAAATTATTTACGGTCCGATGCCCAACGATTTATTAAGAAATCCGGCTGAAGAACTGTTCGATCGTTTTATTGAACCTTACCGGCCTTATTTGTCTGATAACAGGGTTTTCGAAAGGACGAATACTCCTCTGATAACAGATAATCTTTATCCTCCGGAGTTTACTTATGATATCTTTAAAACCTGCATGGAATATGGTATCAAAGTTAACTGGGGAGCAACAATATTCGAATAGTTAAATAATGAGCTATGGCTAAGGTTTTACTCATTAATTCTAACAGATTCAAACATCCCTGGCCTGTAATTCCTTTCGGGCTCTGTTACATAGCGACTATTCTGGAAACCAATGGAAGTCACAATGTCTGTTTTCTCGATTTGTGTTTTTCTTTAAATTGCGAAAAAGATATACAGAAGGCAGTTCAGAATTTTACACCTGATGTGATTGGTATTAGCATAAGAAACATTGATGATACAGGAGGTTATGACATCCATTTTTTGTTGGAAGATGTTAAA
>DATCHE010000125.1:0-11093 GCA_036508535.1 Bacteroidales bacterium
ATTGTGGTTTCATCATATTTTATATTGAAAGCTTCATAAGCCTCAGTAAGAATGTACATTTCACCACTTTGAGACTCGACCCTGAGGTCATAATCACCTGCGTCGTGCCAGCCTCCGGTGTTTAGTCCCGGAACATGGTCCCCCGGTTCAAATCTTGTATAAGTTGAATCACCCTGAATATAGCCATCAAAATGGTTATGATTTACAGGTGCCATCCTGGCATCATCCATATGGCACAATCCATGCCAGACACGATACTTTTCATTGACTCTCATATGACACATCTGGACCGGCAGAAAATATTCCAGGGTTGGCTGCCAGACATTTCGCTGATATACATCTTCAGCAATCCTGAAAGGCTGGGATTGCTCATTTCCATATTTCACCTGGTAAACACTCTCCTGCTTTACTGAGGAGAAATCAAATTTCAGGTAGTTATACCGGAGGAAAGTTCCCCATGATTCAGGTTTTGCGCTGGTTACTTCAATCTTTTGACCATTTTCAGCTATTCTAAATAGTACCGGAGTTTCTCTTTTTATTTCATTTTTATCAAGTTCAATTATTGCAACTTTCTCCTGCCCGGGATGATATCCTATCTGGGAGACATGAATAACAGGAGTACTTTTCCAATCCATTATACTGTTGGGTGTAATGATCCATTCAATAGCATTTTTAGTTGCATTTTCCTGTACCAGGGAACGAACAACAAACCAGCCATTGTTATGGATATACCTTCCATCGAGAAGCTTAAGATTACCTGTTGAAGATTCTATCGATAACCTCAGCATATCATCCTCTGGTGCTACAACAAGCTTCTTTCCTTCGGCCATTGGCATGGCTGAAATAATTTCACCTTTCTGATCTGTCACAGCCGGACCATTTGCCTGCCTGGGGAATATTCCGGAATGTGTTCCGAGCGACCAGGTCTTTCCAAATAACAAACCCGGAAAGAGCTCAATATTAAAACCTACTTTCCCGATGAATTCCTGCGGGATCGGTTTATCAAGATCGACAGACACAATGATTGATTCTCCCTGTGCCCTCACTTTAACCGTATAATTGAAATTCAGATCAGGATACTCAACCGGATTATAACCTTTGCGGTTAATATCCGGATTGGGATAAGCCAGTCCGATAGTAACCGCGTTTCCGGAAAAATCAACTTTTCTTTCTAACTGTTTTGGTATTGGCTGCCACTGTCCCGGTGTTTCATCAAGCCTTATATCACCATTAGTAGCAATACGCTTCCCATTCATTATTATAGCAACACCACCCTGATGACCTTCGGGGTAAATGTCCTGATAAGCCATTACATTGACTCCGCCTTTTTCAAAATATTCAAGTTTATTTAAAATGAAAGAGGATTGCTGTGAAAAACTGATTTCTGCAAAAAGAAGCAGACTTAAAAATATTATAGCTTTTTTCATCTTCTCGTACACTATTTGTTAATTATTCCTTCCGGATTACCTGATTATAACTGTATTTCAATTATTTGCGATTTCTGAGAGGCATTGTTTCGCTACTTATTTGCCCTGATAAGCTCTTTCCTGATGTAGATTCCGGCTTCTGAAAGTTGTCCTTCAGTCCACCCACCATTTACGGGAGCACCTGGCTGCAACAAAGCTGTTGTCTCTTTTTTGTCAGTCAGGTTCCAGTTTGCCCAGGAAAGCTGGTGTTTCTCCATCCAGTCGAGCCATCTGGCTGTTCTTTCATGGTTGAATTCACCATTTCCGTTTGATTCCCCTACTCCCCATTCCGTTACAATTAATGCAAGACCTTTCTGCATTGCTGCTTCACCTTTTAACCTGAGACCCTCCTGGTGGTTGGTGTCTGAAGCATAAAAGTGAAAGGAATATGCAATATTCTTAAAGCCTGTTATTGGATCGGCGGCTGCAATATCAACATCCTGGTCCCATCTTGGACTTCCAACAACTATCAGATTAACAGGATCATACTTTCTTATCAATTTAATTAATTCATTTGAGTAAGCTTTAATAACCGCCCATGACTGAGTCGCGGGTTCATTCCATATTTCATAAATAACATTTGGCACACCGGAATATTTTTTTGCCATCTCCGTGAAAAAACCTTTTGATTGTTCGAGATTTCTGTCAGCATTATGATCATGCCAGTCGATAAGGACATATACTCCATCTTTTATAGCCTGATCAACGACTGTATATACGAGTTTCTTTTGTCCATCAGGATCCCGAAGATACCCATCATCAGGTTCAACAGCCATGGAGACTCGAATGATATTTGCCTTGAAATCACTAACTAACCAGTTTATTACATCAGGATTATAATACTTTTTTCCCTCCCATACGCTCCACGAGAGGCTTATGCCCCGCAATTGCGGTTGTTTGTCATGCTGATCCAGTATTCTGTTTCCAAATACATGAAGCGCACCATGATTTTTAACTGCCGATTCCGGGTTCTGTGCTCTTGAGATTTGAAGAATACTTGCTGACAGAAAAATCAATGCTATAAGAAACGACTTTTTCATTTTTTAATTTTTTTATAAATATGTTCAAATAATTACATAGTCCGCAAATTCATTCAATTAAACTAGTCTGGAGTTAATGACGCAAATTGAATTTTTGTTGGGTTTCGGAAGTATATATTCCAAGTACTGTGTGACCATTTACTGCAGAAAGCTCTTTAGTGATCTTGATGGCTTTCATTTACTCCAGCTTGTTATAGTCGGACCAGGTTATGGGTGGAAGGATTGAGGTGATGTCGGAAACCATACTATCATCTGCCCGGCTCCACGGTTATTCCATAATGCGTAAGGGATGAGGGTAACTGGTTCCTCACTGAGCAATTCAATTTTGCCATCACGGCCACTTCTGGTCTGAAATCCGGAGGTTTTAATCACCTGTGTACCTTCAAGAAGTGAAGGCATAAATTCAGTCGTTAAGGCTGCATCATTTTTTACTGAGAGATTAAGTACATTCCCTGAGTTGTTATCGGTCCATTCAGCACAATAAATAACCGGACCTCTCTGAAATGCAATCTTATCCCTGTCTTCCTTTACTCTTTCATCAGCAACAATTTTACGTGCAGGCATTGGAAATTCGACTTCAACTCTATCACCAGACCGCCACCTCCTGGAAATCGCAGCATATCCATCAATAAGTTTAAGTTCAGATATTTCCCCATTAACCTTCAGTATTACAGGTTCAGTATCCAGATCGGTAAATTTATAGAGCCCTCCGGGAATGGCTTCATTTTGTGCCCATCCCGGAATACGTATCTTTAAAGTAAACTTACCCGTTATTTCAGGATCGACCAATATTTCAACTTTGCCTTCCCAGGGGAAATTTGCTTTTTGTGTTATTCTTAACTTTCTATTTCCCAGAGTAATGTTTGCGTCATTGGAAATAAACAGATTGACAAAAAGTTCTTTATCTGTAACAGCATATATATAGCCCGGTATGGCAGGAACAAACCTGGCAATATTTGAAGGGCAACATGCGCACCCAAACCATGCCTGACGTTGGTGTTGGCCGCTCGATTCAAGGGGATTTGGATAGAAAAATCTGTCAGCCGATAAAGATACCCCGGAGAGCATTGAATTATAAAGGGTTTTTTCAAGGATGTCGATATACTTCGACTGACCATGCAGGAGAAAGAGCCTTTGATTGAAGAAGATGTCGCCGATTGAAGCACAGGTTTCGCAATATGCCGACATATTGGGCAATACAAAAGAATCGGCGAATCCTTCATTTCCTCCGGTAGCTCCTATTCCCCCGGTCACATACATTTTCCCATTAACAAGGTTTCCCCAAATTTTAGTAATCGCACTAAGATATGCTGCATCATTTTCAATTGCAGCGATATCTGCCATACCTGAATACATATATGTTGCTCTTACAGAATGTCCAACTGCCTCTGTTTGATCAACAGGTTTCAGATTTGCCTGATTGTACGACCTGCCTTTCGGGCCACGGATATCAAGGAAGAACCTTGCCAGATCGAGATACTTCTTTTCACCTGTAACCCTGTAAAGTTTTACAAGACCCATCTCAATTACCTGGTGACCAGGGTATACTCTAATCCTGTCGTTGCCAAAATCCTTATTGACAAGGTCAGCAGATTTTAATGCAATATCGAGAAGGGTTCTTTTTCCGGTGGCCTGATAGTGAGCAACTGCCGCTTCATAAAGATGTCCGAGATTATAAAGTTCATGGCTAAGGACTGAATCCATTTCCCACCGGTTTTTACCTGCCCATTCATGAAGTCCTCTACCACCATGTTTCTCAGCGATTGTACGGTTAGTATAAAGATAGCCGTCAGGTTCCTGAGCCAATCCGATCTTGTGGATAAGGGTATCGAGATATGCATCTAGTTTTGGATCGGGGAATGTCTGAAGAGAATAACTGGCGCCTTCAATTATCTTGTAAATGTCTGAGTCGTCGAAGGGGAATATAGTCTGGAATTTTCCGGTATCTTGTCCGGCTGCAATCTCAAAATTTTTGACTCTCCCGGTAGATTCACAGTAACCAAATGCAATTGGAATAGTTACCGAAGCGTTCTTCTTAATCCTGGGAGCCCAGAAATCATCGGTAAGTTTAACTGATGTAAAAGGAACCGGTTGTATAGGATAATCTGCTCTGCCTGAGGACTTTTTTGCACATCCCGAAAACAAAATAATTAAACCTGTAACTGTAAAAAGAGCCTTAACTGAACTATTCATAAATAAATATTTGATTTACTATTGGATCAACCATTTTTGTAACATTTTCCCTTTGTGTTACCCGTCCGACCGGCGTCAGCCGGGCGGGCTTAGTGCTTTACTTTGTGATCCTTCGTGGTTAAAAATAAATCTATTTTGTAAGTTCTAAAACTACAACTGATTTTGATGGCATCGTAATACTTAATACACCATCTTTCATCTCAAATCCGTTAAAGGGAGCAGGTTTTACGGTTTCAGGATTTTCAAAGCTATTAAATGAATTCATTTCTTTTGCAGTAAGAACTTCTCCCGTAACTTTTTTGTAAGAATCACCTATAACAGGACAGGTTATAGTTATAGGTTTGTTAGGATTAAGATTTGCGAGTGATATGTGTACTTTGCCATCTTTATCAACAGATGCTGAAGCTGAAATAGCCGGTATCTTTTTACTGTTAAAAGTATAATCTTCACATCTGAGATCAAGGTTAAGTAGTTTAGCTTCCTGATGAACTCTGAACATTCTGAAGACGTGATATGTAGGAGTCAGAACCATTTTATCGTCCTTTGTCAGAATAACTGATTGAAGCACATTTACCATCTGCGCAAGGTTTGCCACTTTGACCCTATCAGCATGCCGGTTAAATATATTCAGATGAATTGCAGCCGTTAATGCATCCCTCATCGTATTCTGCTGAAAAAGAAATCCGGGGTTAGTTCCGGGTTCCACGTTGAACCAGTTACCCCATTCATCAACCACAAGTCCTTTGGTTTTTTGGGGATCATAGCGGTCCATAATATCTGAATGTCCTTTAATAATGGGATCCATCTGAAGATTCAGCCGCATTGTTTCAAACCATTGTCTCTCATCAAATTTAGTGGCAGATCCTTTAAAGTCCCATCCATCGACCACTGAATAATAATGAATAGATAAACCCTGGAACATAGCACGGGTTCCTGCATCTTTCATCAATGTTTCTGTCCATGCGAAATTATAATCGGAAGGACCGCAGGCAACGCGATAAAGCTGATTTCCAGAGTAGTTGCCAAGGAATGTTGAATATTGCTTCATGGTGTGCGCATAAAATTCATCTGTCATATTCCCTCCGCATCCCCAGTTCTCATTGCCAATTGCAAAATATTTTACTTTCCATGGTTCATTCCTGCCATTTTCTTTTCGCAGATTGGTCATAGGACTCACTGAATTTGATGTAAGATATTCAACCCATTCAGCCATTTCTTTAACCGACCCTGATCCTACATTTCCATTTATATATGCATCGCAACCAAGCAGTTCGGTAAGCTTCATAAATTCATGTGTACCAAATGAATTGTCTTCGGTAACGCTACCCCAGTTGGTATTTACTATGGAGGCTCTCTTTTCTTTCGGACCTATGCCATCTTTCCAATGGTAGGTATCTGCAAAGCAACCACCCGGCCAGCGAAGGTTAGGCACTTTAATCTCACGCAGGGCGAACAGCACATCATTCCTGATTCCATATGTATTGGGTATTTTGGAATCAGTTCCTACCCACAGACCACCATAAATGCAATTTCCAAGGTGTTCTGAAAAATGTCCGTAAATATCTTTGCTTATTTCCGGACCCGAATGGTTGGTAACTAAAACCAGCTGGTTAACTGTTACCATATCTTCTTTCTGGGCAGAGGTTTGACCCATGGCCAGAAAGAATACAACTGTTAATAAAAATAGAGAGCTTTTCATAGTAAATAATTAATATTAATCTGTTATTTTCCTTTGTGATACTTTGCGGTAAAATTTTTAACCATAAAGGTTCTCAATGGGTCTTAATAAGTCTGATTTTTCTCAATAAA
The DNA here is from genome assembly GCA_036508535.1 of Bacteroidales bacterium. Classification (GTDB taxonomy): domain Bacteria; phylum Bacteroidota; class Bacteroidia; order Bacteroidales; family VadinHA17; genus LD21. The sequence goes on from DATCHE010000125.1 coordinate 6,509, forward strand.
CGAACCGAGTTCTTTATACTTTCTGAAAAGCATATCATATTTCATTGCTCTTGCAGGATCAGGATGATACTCTTTTTCAAATCCTCCACCCATGGCTTTCTGGGCAGAAGGGATGTCGCTGTAAACACCGGCCACAACCGATGCGGCCATTGCGGAACCAAGTGCACAAGTCTGTTCGGATGCTGCAACTTTTATTGGCATATTAAGCACGTCGGCAACGATCTGCATTACAAACGGATTCTTTTTGGCAACTCCCCCAATGGCTATTACCCCATCGATACGGACACCTTCAGATATAAAACGTTCGTTGATCATTCTTGATCCAAAGGCGGTAGCTTCTACGAGAGCTTTGAATATCCTTGGAGCATCAGATCCAAGAGATAACCCGGTAATTGCTCCTTTAAGCGCCTGGTTGGCATCCGGTGTACGTCTGCCATTCATCCAGTCAAGTGCAATGATAGATGTTTCTTCAACCGTAAGTGATTCGGCCTGTTTACTTAATTCCGCAATTACTTTATCAGCAGTTTCTTCTTCGATCTTCTTCTTTGTATTTTCATCCAGCCAGCTCATTTCTGATATTATATTAGTCACTGGCCACATCAACAGCTTCCCAAACCAGGCATAGATATCCCCGAAGGCTGATTGACCGGCTTCAAGGCCAAGCATTCCTGGGACAATTGATCCGTTAACCTGACCACAAATACCAGCAACAAGTTTATCTCCCATCTCTGCCATAGGCGCAACAATCATATCGCATGTCGAGGTACCCATTACTTTAACAAGATGATACGGTATGATCTCTCCGCCAACAGCTCCGGTGTGTGCATCAAAAGTACCTACACCGACTTTCACATCAGTTGAAAGGCCGAGTTTTTTTACCCATTCATCAGACAGGTTTCCAACTTCGATATCGCAGGTATAGGTTTTATTGAATAATCTATCCCGGAGACCAGATAAGACAGGATCAAGCTTTGTAAGGAATTGTTCATCAGGCAAACCATTAAAGTCATCATGCCACATAGCTTTATGTCCTGCTGCACAACGGCTTCTTTTTAATTGCAAAGGATTGGTTTTCCCTGTCAGCAATGCAGGTATCCAGTCGCAGTGTTCAACCCAAGACCATGCATTCTTCCGTACTTCCTCGCTATGACGAAGAACATGAAGTATTTTTGCCCAGAACCATTCTGATGAATAAATGCCTCCCTCGAATTTCGTAAAGTCGACTCCGCCCCATGTTTTGGACAATTTATTGATCTCTGCAGCTTCCTTAACTGCAGTATGATCTTTCCATAATACAAACATGGCGTCGGGGTTGTTTTCAAATCCTGGCTTTAATGAAAGAGGAGTACCCTCTTTATCAACTGCCACAGGGGTTGATCCGGTGGTATCAATAGTAATCCCGGCGATATTTTTAACCACATCCGGAGTTAATCCGGAAAGAGCGCCTTTTACAGATTGTTCAAGACCTTCTGTATAATCCAGAGGGTGTTGACGGAACTGATTTATTGAAGGATCACAAAACAGACCTTTTTTCCATCTCGGGTATTCGAAAACAGATGTCCCGATTATTTTACCATTGGTTGTATCAACAACTACTGTACGAACTGAGTCAGTACCATAATCAATTCCGATAACATATTTCTTTGCCATATCTCTAATTTTTAAGCTTAATTTTCTAACCATGTACCCCCTGGCCTCTTAGCGACCTTGGGGCTGCTGAAAAAGTAGTTAATATTGATTCCTTTGTGTTCCTTTGTGACGTACTTTGTGATCCTTTGTGGTTAAATGTTTTAACTTTTACCACAAAGGGACACTAAGGGTAACACTAAGGTTCACAAAGGACTTTTTAAACAACCCCATTAAATCTGTATATTCAAGATGATTATCCTTGAATGCAGATTATTAGCCCCCCTTTAGGGGGGTTGAGGGGCCTTTATCTTGTCCATAATAGGCATCACTTCCATGTTTTCTATTAAAATGTTTATCGAGAAGGAATTTATCGATTGGCTCTGTCTTACCAAGCATAACAGTATAAAATGCCATTTTTGCGATTTCTTCAAGAGCCACAGCATTATAGACTGCGTTTTCAGCATCCTTTCCCCAACAGAAGGGGCCATGTCCGTTGACCAGAATTGCGGGTACAGCCAATGGATCAACAGATCCAAGCTTTTCAATAATAATCCTGCCTGTATTAATTTCGTAATCATTCCCGATTTCCTTCTGTGCAAGAAGTCTTGTGCAAGGCACCTCGCCATAAAAGTGGTCTGCATGTGTCGTTCCAAAGGGAGGAATGGGTCTTCCTGATTGTGCCCACGATGTTGCATATGAAGAATGAGTATGAACTACGCCGCCCAGGGTCTCATATGCTTTATAGAGTAACAGATGTGTGGGGGCATCAGTGGAAGGTTTGAATTTTCCTTCAATAACCTTGCCATTCAGATCAATCACAACCATATCATCCGGTTTCATGGCAGCATAGGCTACACCTGAAGGTTTTATAACTATATATCCGCTTTTGAAATCTTTACCGCTGACATTCCCCCAGGTATGTACAACCAAACCATTACTGACCAGATCAAGATTAGCTTTACACACAGTGTTTTTAAGTTTTTCCAGCATCTTTCTTTAACTTTAGGCACTCCAAACTTTAGGCACTTTAGGCACTAATACTAGTTTACTTCCAGATTAAAATAGAAACCGTTTTGCTTCAATCTCTCATAACTGTCCAGATTGAACTTATAATAATAAGCCCCCTTTTTTGATGTCTCCTTCTCCTTTTCATCAAGTTTCTCGAGAATTTCCATTGATAATATTTTCTTTCTGAAATTCCTTTTATCCACTTTTCTCTGATAGATAGCTTCATAAAGATGCTGAAGCTGGACCAGGGTGAATTTCTCAGGCAACAATTCAAATCCAACAGGTCTGATCTTGATCTGATTCTGGAGATCAGTAAGCGCTCGTCCGACCATTGACGGGTGGTCAAATATCAGATCCGGCAGATTTGATAAAGAACACCAGCTGACTCCGTTTTGTTCGGCTAGCTCCTTATTGATGTCCCTGATGGGAATAAGGGCAAAATAAGCAACAGAAACTACCCTGTCTCCCGGATCCCTGTCTTTTTCACCATAAGCATATGATTGCTTCATATAAACCGAATCCAATCCGGTAAGCTTACGGAGAATACGGCTGGCTGCCTCATCGAGACTTTCATCAGAGTCAACAAATCCACCAGCAAGTGACCATTTTCCTTTCGCGGGTTCAAAAATCCTTTTAGAAAGAAGAAGTTTTATCTCCTTCTCCATAATATCGTAACCAAATATTATACAATCAACTGCAAGGAGATGCTTATGACTGTCTGGATAGATATTCATTTTCATAAAAGGAAAATCAGGTCACATGTAAAAGAATCACATTTAAAGTTTAAACAAGCCCTCCCGATAACTGATAGTAGACTTCGTTCCACCTTAATTCATTTTTTAAAGAGGTTAAATCGCAATTCTCTCCGATAAGAACATATTCAATTCCCATCATCCCTGCAAAATCCTCTAAGAATTCAGAATTGATTGCGGAACTGAACCCTGTATGATGAGCTCCTCCGGCTAATATCCAGGCTCCTGCTCCAATCTTCAGATCAGGCAGTGGTTTCCAGAGTACACTGGCAACAGGAAGATTCGGCATATCGGGACATTTAACAACCTCAACCTCATTAACTATCATTCTGAATCTGTTACCCAGATCTATTACTGAGACGTTTATGGCATTACCCGGAGCAGTTTTAAAAACAAGTCTGGCTGGGTCCTCTTTACCACCAATGCCGAGAGGATGAACTTCGAGAGTTGGTTTGGCAAGAGCAATTGTCGGGCAAACCTCAAGCATATGAGCTCCAAGGACTCTCATTCCTTTAGGATCGAAATGATAGGTGTAATCTTCCATGAAAGATGTTCCGCCTTTGAGTCCGGCTGACATAACTTTCATTGAGCGAACCAGAGCGGCTGTTTTCCAGTCGCCTTCAGCGCCAAAACCAAAGCCTTTGGCCATCAACCGTTGAACGGCAAGACCAGGAAGTTGCTTCAGTCCGTGAAGATCTTCGAAAGTTGTTGTGAAAGCTTTGAAGTTGCCTGCATTGAGAAATTCTTCCATTCCAATCTCAATTCTGGCAGCTTCTTTTAATGTATCAGAAGCGGCAACGGCTTTTGTAAGTTTATATTCTGCACCGTACTCTGCAAGTAATTTTTTAATTGAAGATGGTGATACCTCATTCACACATTTAACCAGGTCTCCTATACCGTAACCGTAAACCGAATAGCCCATCTTCATCTGGGCGCTAACTTTGTTTCCTTCAGTAACAGCAACATCGCGCATGTTGTCTCCAAACCTGGCAACTTTCATGCTAAGAGCATCATTATAAGCTGCTGCAACTCTCACCCATACAGCGATACGATCAATAGCTTCAGTATCTTCATAATGACCAACAACCACTTTTCTGTTCAGCCTCATCCTTGCACCTATAAAACCAAATTCACGGTCACCATGAGCTGACTGATTGAGGTTCATAAAGTCCATATCAATAGTCTCCCAGGGGATA
>DATCHE010000126.1:0-7688 GCA_036508535.1 Bacteroidales bacterium
TGCCAATATAACACCATATCGGGAATATTTCAGAAAAATTGTGGAAGATGGGTTTAGGGTTGGTTTCAAAGCCTATGTAGATATTGTTGAAAACAATAAACCCGCAAAGCATCAGGAACAGGCTTTAATCGATTTTTTTAATGCAAAAACAGACGAAATGCTCAATATGGTTCAGTCCGTATATGGTAAGTCTTCTGCATTACTCCTAAAGGAAAAATTATTCAGTGAAATTCCCGATATCACTAAAGGTCTCTCCAGGATGAAACCCTACACAGGGACTCATAATTCCGGTTATACCGAATGTCAGGAATTTTTTGGAGCAATCACCTTGGAATCTGAAGAACCTTTAGCACATCAGGTAGTAACGATGCTGGATGTTGCTTTAAGGGGTCGCGGCAGTAAATGGCTTGGGGAGGAGTTCGAACAGATTATCTCCGGCTTTGACTACTGGGTTGTTGAAGACACTCTCGGAAAATATGGAAACAAAGTGAAAAACCTTACAGGTGAACTTCAGCCAGGTGATAAGATAGTTAAGGGTATAGGAAAAATCCCCATCAATGTACAGACTCTGGTTGGTAACGTGAATGAGTATGAAGGTTAATGCCTCATTGAAAATATATTAACTTAATTGCACATTCAAAATGAATAAAGGAAATTCAATCGTTGCCTTAATACTTTTAATATTTTTTGTTATTTCTTTGCTACAGAACATGTTAGGGCCTCTAATTCCTGACATCATCGATGATTTTAGTCTCAGCCTTACGCTTGCAGGTTTTCTCCCATTTTCTTTTTTCATAGCCTACGCTGTGATGTCCATTCCAACTGGCTTCCTGATTGAAAAATTCAGAGAAAAAGCTTTACTTTTAGTTGCGTTTTTCATCTCTTTTGCCGGTGCTATATTGTTTGCAACAAATGCAAATTTTACTTATGCTCTGCTCTCTCTGTTTTTAATGGGTGCTGGTGTGGCTATGATGCAGGTAGGCATCAATCCCCTTCTACGTGTAGCAGGTGGTGAAAAACATTTTGCTTTTAATTCTGTTTTAGCCCAGTTTATTTTTGGACTGGCTTCTTTCCTCAGCCCGAAACTTTACATTTATTTTGTCCAGAATCTTCAGGATGTTTCGGTACATAAAAATGTTATTATTACGCTATTATCACAAGTTGTACCGGATAATTTACCATGGATTTCGCTCTATTGGGTTTTTGCCATATTAACTCTTCTGATGATAGTTATTATTGCTATAATAAGGATACCTAAAGTAGAATTAAAAGAAGATGAGCGTATTGGAAACAGAGATAGTTTTGTTCTTCTGTTGAAGAATAAAATTGTGATTCTCTATTTTATTGGAATTATTGCATATGTTGGTACCGAACAGGGTGTAGCAGATTGGATTTCCAAATTTCTGGTCAACTATCATCAATATGATCCACAGACTATAGGTGCTAAGGTGGTATCCAATTTCTGGGGATTGATGACAGTGGGCTGCTTACTGGGATTGTTACTGTTGAAAATATTTGACAGTAGAAAAGTTCTGATCTATTTTTCAAGTGCAGCGATTATCTCCCTGACTTTCGGTCTTTTCGGACCTGGTAAGATCGCTCTTGTAGCTTTCCCATTAGTTGGATTTTTTGCTTCAGTGATGTGGTCAATCATCTTTTCTTTAGCACTTAATTCTGTAAGTAAACACCACGGTGCATTTTCAGGTATCTTATGCACAGGTATTAGTGGAGGTGCTATTGTACCACTTATCATTGGCGGTCTAGGAAACATGTTCGGATTACGTGTTGGTATGATATTCTTATATATTACTTTGGGATATATATTAAGTATTGGCTTTTGGGCCAAGCCCTTAATATCAAATGAAACTATAAAGGGAAAGAGAGATGCCGCTAAATTGTTAGCTAAGGATAGTGGATAATGTAGAAAGAAGAAGACCAAATATCAGTCGGTTTTTTTAAGAATTTAATTAGTGCCCCAATAACATAAGTACTTTAACTTTAAGAAAGATGTAATTATGAAAAAAAGAGACTTTAGTATTATCATTCTTGGAATATTGGTAATGCAGATTATTTTAACAGCTTCTTCCTGTAAGCAATCCCAAGCTGCTTCATCGCTTCAACTAATGCTTACAAAAGGATGGGAAATCCAGTCTTCTGCAAAAGTAGATAAATCTGGAGAAGTTATCTCAACCGGTAATTTTGTACCAGATAATTGGTACAAAACTTCAGTTCCTGCAACAGTACTGGCAGTACTGGTAGATAATGATGTATACAAGAATCCTTATTTCGGGATGAACTTGAGATCTATCCCCGGAACGGATTATCCCCTCGATTCAAACTTCGCAAACTTATCGATGTCGAAGGATAGCCCATTCAGTGTTCCCTGGTGGTACAGAACTGAATTTCAATTACCACCAGATTTTAATAATAAATCCATTCAACTTAACTTTAAAGGAATAAACTATAGGGCAAATATCTGGCTTAATGGAAAACTGATAGCTGACACCTCAGAAGTTGCTGGAGCTTTCAGAATTTATGAATTTGATATAAACGACTATATAGTTCATGGCAGTAAAAACTTTCTGGCTGTTGAAATATTCGCTCCAAGGCACGATGACTTGGCCATTACATGGGTAGAATGGAATCCAGCCCCTCCTGATAAAAATATGGGAATATGGCACGATGTAGTAATTACGGCTACAGGTCCGATAACTGTCCGCTATCCCCAGGTTATATCGGAATTTGATTTACCTTCATTAGATGTCGCGCACTTAACTGTAAGTGCGGAATTGCATAACACCAGTGATCAACCCGTATCAGGAATTCTTGAAGGACAGATTGAAAAAGTTAATTTTGCCTTGAATGTTGATCTTAAACCAAATGAATTAAAAGTAGTGACCTTTGATCCTCAGGAGTACGAACAACTTAATTTTAAGAACGCCCGCATATGGTGGCCAAATCATTTTGGAGAACCTAACCTTTATAAATTGAATATGGCATTCGAAACAGCTGGGAAAATTTCTGATTCACAATCTATCAATTTTGGAATCAAACAGGTTACTTCTGAATTAACCGATAAAAATTATCTTCTTTTTAAGATTAATGGAAGGAAAATTCTGATTCGAGGAGGTGGATGGGCTTCAGATATGCTCTTGAGGACAGATTCTGCACGTTTGGAAGCACAAATCAGATATGTTAAAGATATGAATTTAAATACTATACGCCTGGAAGGAAAACTTGAGAATGATTATTTTTATGATCTTTGTGACAGAAATGGCATTTTAGTTATGCCTGGATGGTGCTGTTGTGACCAATGGGAACAATGGAATAAGTGGGATAAGGAAGATTATTCAGTTTCCGAAAAGTCTTTGATAGATCAGGTAAAAAGATTAAGGAGCCGTGCAAGCGTATTTACCTTTCTTTATGGAAGTGATAATCCGCCACCCGCTGACGTAGAGAAAATATATCTCAGTGTCTTCCTGGAAAACAACTGGCCATATCCACATCAATCTTCAGCAGCTCTTAAGCCAACTAATGTAACAGGTTATTCAGGTATAAGAATGGAAGGTCCGTACTTTTATACTGAACCATCTTACTGGCTTATTGATACTGCCCGCGGAGGAGCTTTTGGTTTTAATGCTGAAATAGGACCAGGTGCTTCAATACCAGTAATGGAAAGTATTCGCGAAATGTTTCCGGAAGATCAACTCTGGCCTATTAATGAAACCTGGCATTATCATGCACGTGGAGGAGATCCTGCTCATATGCTTGATATTGACACGAAAGCTCTAAATGCCAGATACGGTGAAGCAAAAGACCTTGAAGACTATGTTACAAAATCACAGTTGCAGGCATACGAAGGTAAAAGAGCAATGTTTGAAGCTTACGGCCGAAACAAGTATAACAGTACAGGAGTAATCCAATGGATGCTAAACAATGCATGGCCGGGGGTATACTGGAATCTGTATGATTATTATTTGAGGACAGGTGGTTCATATTATGGAACAAAAAAAGCTTGCGAACCGCTCCATATTCAATACTCCTACGATGATCGTTCGATAGCTGTTGTGAACTCCTTCCTCCGAGAATTCAAAGGACTCAAGGCTTCTGTCTCTGTTTTAAATCTCGATTTGTCTGAGAAATTCTCAAAGGAAGTCACATTTGACATCTCTCCCGATGGTGTTGAGAAAGTAATTACAATTCCTGATTTACAGAATTTATCTTTAACCTATTTTGTTAAACTTGAGTTGAAGGATTCTGATGGTAAAATATGCAGTTCAAATTTTTATTGGCTTTCAACACAGAAAGAAGTTTTTAATTGGAGAAAGTCTTATTTCTGGGCAACTCCTATGATATCTTACCCAGACTATACAGCTCTGCAAACAATGCCAAAAGTTAAGCTGACCATGATAAGCAACATTGAGGTAGCAAATAACAAGGAGGTTGTTCACGTAACGGTGAGTAATCAGACAAAACAGCTTGCCTTCGGCGTCAATATTAAAATTACCAGTGGTGAAGGAGGAAAAGAAATCATCCCTGTTTTATGGGAGGATAATTATTTCCCGCTGTTGCCTGGCGAAAAAAAGGAAATTTCAGGAACCTACTTAGGTAAAGACTTAAAAAAAGACAAACCTGTGGTAGAGATTGCTGGATGGAACGTTAGATAAGGATATTCGTAAATAATAAATGCTTCTGATTGACAAATGTTAAAGTTTATAATTTTAAGAAAAAAACCAAAAAAGCTCATTAAAGTTAAAAATTAAAGTTAAAAATCGGGGTAATACTCTTAAAATCATTTAAGCAAATTAAGCATTGTTAATGTCCTGATCTGCAATTTATTTGTAATAAAGTACCAACATATAGGTATTTTCTATATAACCACAATAAAAAAATAAAGGATATAATTTTTTTAATAAGAATCATTGTTGTCCGGTAAAACCGGACAACAATGACAGCAAAACAAGTAATCATTAACAGCCTTATAAAACCTATCATTAAATAAACACACTATGAAAAAAGCCATAATTACAACTTTATTTATTCTTCTGTTCATTCAAGTATTTAGTCAAGGTAATGAAAGCATAGTTTCAATAATTCCTATATCCGAAAATGTTCAACCCGGAGAGGGAAATTTTATGCTTAATAAAACTGCAGTGATTGAACTTACAACAAACGATACAGATGCTAAAAGAGTAGCGGATTTTCTGTCTAAAAAATTATCTGCTGCAACAGGATTTGTAATGCCTGTAAAGTTGGTAACTACTGCATCTAATGTAACCGGTAATATTTCAATGACAATTGTACACGATGCAAAACTTGGTAGTGAAGGCTATAAATTACATGTTAATCCAAACACAGTTTCCTTATCGGCTAATAAACCTGCCGGCTTGTTTTATGGCATGCAAACGCTCATGCAATTATTACCAAAAGAAATTGAAAGCAAAATGGTGGTAAGCAATACAGCATGGGTTGTCCCATCTCTAACCATCACAGATTCTCCACGCTTTGGCTGGAGAGCATTGATGCTTGATGTGGTCCGGCATTTTTTTACAAAGGAAGAAGTAGAAACCTTTATCGATAATATGGTGAAGTACAAGTATAACCTGTTGCACCTGCACCTTACGGACGATCAGGGATGGAGAATAGAAATAAAAAGTTTGCCCAATCTTACGAAGGTGGGTGCCTGGCGTGCGAAACGTGAAGGAGCCTGGGGTAATACCAAAGCTCCTGACCCCAGTGAACCTAAAACTTATGGTGGCTTTTATACACAAGATGATATTAAAGAAATTGTTCAATATGCTAAAGACAGGTTTGTAAGTATTTTACCTGAGATTGACGTACCTGCACACAGCATGGCAGCAGTAGCTTCTTACCCTGAATTATCTTGTACCCCTGGTACTTATGCTGTAAATGCTGGTGAAGAGTTCCAGGAATGGGGCAAAAATGGGAACCGGGCATTAATTGATAACACCCTATGCCCGGCAAATGAAAAAGTATATGAATTTTTAGACAAAGTATTTACAGAAGTTGCCCAATTGTTTCCATTTGAATATATCCACATGGGCGGTGATGAAGCTGCTAAAAATTTTTGGGAAAAAAGTGAAGCCGTAAAAGCGCTGATGCAAAAAGAAGGTTTAAAGAACATGAACGAAGTGCAGAGCTATTTTGTAAAGCGGGTTGAAAAAATCATAAAATCAAAAGGCAAAAAGTTGATAGGGTGGGATGAAATACTGGAAGGAGGTTTAGCTCCTTCAGCTGCTGTTATGAGCTGGCGTGGAATGGATGGTGGAATAGAAGCTGCAAAGCAAGGTCATTATGTAGTAATGGCGCCAAAGGATTATACCTATGTTGAACTCATGCAGGGAGATCCCTTTGTTGAACCTCCTGAATTTGATACTTTACGCTTAAACCAGTCTTATAAGTTTGAACCAATACCACCGGGAGTAGATCCAAATTTGATCCTGGGAGGTGAAGCTTGTTTATGGAGTGAACACATAACTAATATGCGGGCAGCTGAATATTTATTATGGCCAAGAGGACTGGCAGTAGCAGAATCATTATGGTCTCCAAAAGAAAAAAAGAATTGGCCTGACTTTGTTACAAGAGTAGAACACCAGTTTAAGCGCATGGATGTTGCAAAAATTAAATATTCCCGCAGCATGTATGATCCTGCCTTTTACGCTTCTACAGTAGAAAATGGTCAATTAATAGTTGAATTGAAAACAGAAGTTCCAGGACTTGTTATTTATTACTCATTTGACGAAACAAATCCGGATGAGTTTTATCCTAAATATGAAAAGCCTTTGATCATTCCTAAAGACGCCCTGCATCTAAAAGTTATTACTTACAGGTGTGGTAAACCCATAGGCAAACAAATTAATATGCCAATTGAAGAGTTATTAAAAAGAACCAAAACAAAATAAAGATAAGTATCATTATTTGAGTTCAGTCTTTTATGTGACTATTTTTTAAGTTGTTATTATTCAATAGGCTATATTTTTCGAGACAGAGGAATTAAATAAGGTAATAAATAAAATAATGAGTTTATGTAATATATTGATATTTAAGTCAAACGTTGATATCAAAAAAAATAGTTTTTAGTTGGACCTTAATTTAAAAATTGTAATATGAGAAAAAGAGTATTAGCTATTTTTGCACATCCTGATGATGTTGAATTGATGTGTGCAGGCACATTATCCCTTTTAAAGAAAAAAGGCTGGGAAATTCATATTGCGACCATGACCCCGGGGGATAAAGGAACGGTAGAGTACACTATTGAGGAAATCAGTAGCATCAGAAAAGGAGAAGCAAAAAAATCTGCCGGATTGATAGGCGCATCTTATCATTGTCTGGAATATGAAGATGTATTTATATTTTATAACCGTGATACGATTAACAATACAACCACATTGATAAGAAAAATTCAACCTTCTATAGTTTTTACTGCAAGTCCTGAAGATTACATGGTTGATCATGAAATGACCAGCCTGATTGTTCAATCAAGTTGTTTTTCTTCTGGGATGAAAAACATGGTATTAACCGAAAAACCTTTTGAACCTGTACCCTATCTGTATTACAGTGATGCTATGGAAGGCAAGAATAAATTAGGGATCCCTATAAACCCTTCGATATATGTTGATATCTCAAGTGAGATATCCCTCAAAGAGAAAATGCTGGCATGTCATGAA
>DATCHE010000127.1:0-14894 GCA_036508535.1 Bacteroidales bacterium
AAGGAGGCATCCAAAAGAATTGAAGTAATGATTAGTTCAAACGATGGGTTTGAAATTGCTGAGACCGATCTTCAACTCCGCGGACCAGGTGATATAGAAGGAACACAGCAAAGCGGGATTCCATTTGATCTTAAAATTGCAAATCTGGCCCGAGATGGGCAGATTATTGAGTATGTCAGACATATCGCCGAAGAAATTCTTGAAAAAGACCCCACTCTTGAAAATAGTCAAAACCTGATTTTCAGATCTGAACTTAAACGGCTTTTCAGTCAGACACAATCATGGAGTAGTATAAGTTAAAAATCACTATTTATAGCCATTATAAATAGTAAAACTCTTATAAAAACTGATAAAAAACAGGCTGCAATTGTATGTTAATTTTAAATTTGCGATTGATTTTTTTGGACAGATAATGAAGAGTACAAACAATCAGGGTACCATTAATCATGAGGGAATAGTGCAAAAGGTTGATGATAAGTCAGTTATTGTCAGCATTTCTGTTGCTTCTGCATGCTCAGGATGTAACGCAGAAGGATCGTGTTCACTATCCGGTAAAGAAGAAAAGATTATTGAGGTATCGGGCAGTTATAATGTAAAACCCGGTGATCTGGTAACAATTCTTATGAAACAGTCTATGGGATATGCTGCGCTGGTTCTGGGTTACCTGCTACCATTAGTTTCAGTTGTTATGACACTTATCATCCTGATATCGCTGAAATTTCCCGAATTATTTGCGGGATTAATCTCACTTGCAATTCTTATACCTTATTATACCGTACTTTATTTTTTCAGGAATAGGATTAATAAAAAATTTACTTTTACGTTAAAAGCTTAAATAATGAGTTCTACGTTACTGATAACAATTGTGAGCCTGAGTCTGCTTGCGCTCATATCGGCTGTTATACTCTATTTTGTTGCACAAAAATTCAAAGTATTTGAAGATCCCAGAATTGATGAGGTTCAGGCTATCCTTCCGGGAGTCAATTGTGGTGGTTGCGGATTTACAGGTTGTCGTAATTTTGCAGAGGCATTAGTAAAAGCTGAAACTTTTGATGGACTTAACTGTCCGGTTGGTGGTGCTGAAGTGATGGGCATAGTAGCAAATTATCTGGGGAAAACAGCTCCAGTTGTCGATCCTCTTGTTGCAGTGTTATTATGTAATGGAACACCAGAATTCAGGCCGCGTACTTCAAAATATGACGGAGCTTCAGATTGCAGAATATCAAACAATTTATATGTAGGAGAGACTGATTGTAGCTATGGGTGCCTTGGAAACGGGGACTGTGTAAGATCCTGTATCTTCGATGCAATGTACATGGATCCCACAACTGAGTTGCCAATTATTATCGACGACAAATGTGTAGCCTGTGGTGCGTGCGTTAAAGCATGTCCCAGAACCATTATTGAACTTCGTAAAAAATCAAAAAAAGACAGAAAAATATATGTTGCATGCTCCAATTGCGATAAAGGCGCTCCTGCAATAAGAGCATGTAAAGCAGCATGCATTGACTGTAAAAAATGCTTTAAGGTTTGTGAGTTTGATGCAATTACTATTGAAAATAGTCTTGCTTATATCGATGCGAAGAAATGCACATTCTGCAGAAAATGTGTTGCTGAGTGTCCTACTAATGCTATTATTGAGCTTAACTTTCCTCCGCGAAAGTTAAAAGTTGAAGCAGAAACAGTGACTGTTAACTGATAACTACAATTAATTATTCAAAAATAAAATAGTGTTGAAAACATTTCCTCTTGGGGGTATTCATCCCTCCGAAAACAAGCTTACCGCCAATATTCCTATTGTAATTCTTCCTATTCCTGAAAGCGTTAATATTCCTGTTTCTCAGCATATCGGGGCGCCGGCAACCATTATAGTTAACAAGGGCGATTATGTTAAAACAGGACAGGTTATCGCCACGAGTAAAGGGTTTGTTTCATCAAATATTCACTCATCCGTTTCAGGGACAATCAAAAAAATTGATTCAATAACCGATACTTCAGGTTATAAACAAACAGCTATTGTTATTGACGTGACTGGTGATGAATGGATGGAGACCATTAACAGAAATAGTGTAATTGATTCGGAGATAAAGATGTCGCCGGAAGATATAATTAAAAAGTGTCTTGAATCAGGCATTGTTGGTCTGGGAGGGGCAACATTTCCTTCGCATGTGAAACTTACTGTTCCGGCCGGCAAAAAATGTGATCTGCTAATTATAAACGGAGTTGAGTGCGAGCCCTTTCTCACATCAGATCATCGTCTTATGCTGGAAAGAGGAGAAGAGATTCTTATTGGTGTCAGGATACTAATGAAAGCGCTTAAGGTCGAATCCGCACAGATTGGTATTGAAAACAATAAGACTGATGCGATTGATCATTTGACAAAACTGGCAGCAAAGCATAAAGGAATATCGATACATGCCCTAAAAGTAAAATATCCTCAGGGTGCTGAAAAACAGCTAATTAAAGCCCTGATAAACAGAGAAGTGCCTTCTGGTCATCTCCCGATAGATGTAGGTATTATGGTTTATAATGTTGGAACAGCATATGCAGTTTATGAAGCTGTTCAGAAGAATAAACCTCTTTTCGAAAGAGTAGTTACAATAAGTGGCAAGTCTCTAACCCAACCAGGAAACTATTTTGTCAGAATCGGAACACCTATCAGCAAACTTATTGATGCTGCCGGTGGTATGCCCGACGATACCGGGAAAATTGTGAATGGTGGCCCTATGATGGGAAAGGCAGTTAGTAACGCTAATGTTCCCGTGGTAAAGGGTACATCGGGTATAGTACTCTTTCCGCGTAAAGAATCTGAAAGATCGGTAATTAATCCGTGCATCAGGTGTGCAAAATGTATTTCAGCCTGCAGTTATAATCTTGAACCATTTCTTCTGATGACTCTTTCAGAAAAAAGTTTGTTCGAAAGAGCTGAAAAAGAAAGGATAACAGATTGTATAGAATGTGGATCGTGCAGCTATACTTGTCCGGCAGGACGCCCTCTTCTTGACTATATAAGGCTGGGAAAGTCTACTGTTATAAAGATGGCAAGAGAACGAAATATGAAATAATCAGGTACAAAATATTACAAATGAGTAATTTACTTAATATGTCACCGTCGCCACATGTGCACGGAAAGGAAACAACAAGGAAACTGATGTATGGTGTAGTCATTGCGCTTATGCCAGCATTATTTGCATCGTTTTACTATTTTGGATTAGGAGCTTTAATTGTTACTGCAACTTCAGTCATTTCATGTATCCTCTTCGAATACCTGATTCAGCGATTTATACTTAAAAAGCCAATTTCGATTACTGATGGATCTGCTCTTGTAACCGGGCTTCTACTCGCCTTCAATCTGCCTTCAAATATTCCTGTTTTCATTATAATTATTGGAAGTCTTGTTGCAATCGGAATTGCTAAGATGACATTTGGCGGACTCGGGAACAATCCATTTAATCCAGCCCTTGTCGGACGTGTATTTATGCTTATCTCTTTTCCTGTGCAGATGACCAGTTGGCCTGTTCCTCTAGGGTTAACAACCGGGTATACCGATGCAGTTACAGGTGCTACACCGCTTGCCATTATCAAGGAGGGCTTAAAAAACGGAGAATCGATTAGTCAACTGATGGAAAAAGTTCCGACTACTCTCCAGATGTTTCTGGGAAAGATGGGCGGATCGATCGGAGAAGTGGCTGCGATTGCTTTGCTGATCGGATTTGCATATCTTCTTATTAAAAAAATTATTACCTGGCATATACCGGTTTCCATTTTAGGAAGCATAGCAATATTCACAACAATATTGTGGCTTATTAATCCCGAAAAGAATGCTGATCCGATGTTTCACCTACTTGCAGGTGGGGTTTTGCTGGGTGCGATCTTCATGGCAACCGATTATGTTACTTCACCCATGAACCCGAAATCGATGATAATATATGGTTGTGGTATTGGTATCCTTACTGTAATTATTCGGGTATGGGGAGCATATCCTGAGGGTGTTTCTTTTGCAATACTTATCATGAACGCATTTGTTCCGCTTATGAATACTTATATTAAACCTAAACGATTTGGGGAGGTTATAAAAAATGGCTAAGACCGAATCGACATTTAAAAATATGGTGCTATCACTGACTTTGATATCACTCGGAGCCGCAGCTTGTCTTGGTTTTGTATATCAAATGACAAAGGTGCCAATTGAGCTTTCTGTTTTGAATAAAAAGCTTTCAGCTATAAAACTGGTTGTACCTGAATTTACCAATAATCCAAATGATGAGATGTACAGGCTGGCTACAGGGGAAGGAGACAGTCTTGAAATCTATCCTGCAAAAAAAGATGGTGAAATTGTCGGATATGCAGTGAATACTTACACAAATAAAGGCTTCAGCGGAAATATAAACCTGATGGCAGGTTTCAGACCCGATGGAACAATAATTAATATTTCGGTTCTGGAACAGAAAGAGACTCCGGGTTTGGGCACAAAAATGACCGAACCTAAATTCAAGGATCAGTTCAATGGTAAAAATCCATCCGGATTTTTCCTGAAAGTAAAAAAAGATGGCGGGCAGGTTGATGCAATTACTGCTGCCACGATAAGCTCAAGAGCATTTTGCGATGCAATACAACGTGCATATAATACCCTACAAAAAGGAGGTCTGAAATGAATCAAATAACTAATTTCACAAAGGGGTTCCTCAAAGAAAACCCAATTCTGGTTCTGGTTCTTGGAACCTGCCCTACCCTGGCAACTACATCATCTTCCTTAAACGGAATGGGAATGGGAATAGCCACAACATTTGTCCTGATTGGATCAAACGGAGTTATTTCCTTATTATCAAATGTCATTCCGGATAAAGTCAGAATTCCTGCTTTTGTTGTGATAATTGCCTCGTTTGTAACTGTTGTTGATCTCTTAATGCAGGCTTATGTACCCGGTCTGTATGAAAAACTCGGGATATTTATTCCCCTGATTGTGGTTAACTGTATTGTTCTGGGAAGGGCTGAAGCATTTGCCTGTAAAAATACAGTTTTATCATCTCTGATTGACGGTGCGGGTATGGGACTCGGTTTTACTATGGCACTAGGGATACTGGGCGCGTTCAGAGAAATTATTGGCAGTGGCTCAATATTGGGATATAAATTTATTCAGGGTGACGGAATTCTATTATTTATTCTTGCACCAGGGGCTTTCTGGGCACTGGGATATCTGATTGCACTTATAAACAAATTAAGAAGAACTTAAACAGAAACGGAAATGGAATATTTATTAATAATAATATCAGCTGTCTTAATAAATAATGTTGTACTGGCACAGACAATTGGAATATGTCCCTTTCTTGGTGTGTCAAACAAGGTTGGTACAGCGCTGGGCATGGCAGGGGCAGTAACTTTCGTTATTGTTCTGGCTACCATGGTAACATATCTGATTCAGATTTATGTACTTGACAAACTTGGTTTAGCGTTCATGCAAACCATTACATTTATTTTGGTTATTGCTGCACTTGTTCAGATGGTAGAGATCATTCTAAAAAAAGTAAGTCAGCCTTTGTATCAGGCACTTGGCATATTCCTTCCCTTAATTACTACTAACTGTGCAGTACTAGGCGTTGCAATACTTGTTATCAAAAAAGACTACAACCTTATAGAAGGTGTCGTTTATGGTGCCTCCATCTCAGTCGGATTCGGACTTGCATTAATAATCCTTGCAGGTATACGCGAACAATTGGAACTTATTGATATACCAAAGGGAATGAAGGGTGTTTCTTTATCGCTTGTAATTGCAGGTATTCTCGCAATGGCTTTCATGGGATTCACAGGAATTGTAAAATAAAATTTATTTGTCAGGGAGCTATCTCCTCCCATAAGCCAATATGGCAATAATTGATTATTACAAAATATTGAGTTTGCCGGCAAATGCCTCACTGGAAGAAATAAAAATTGCTTATAGGAAAAAAGCACGCCTTTACCATCCTGATATTAATCCATCGCCTGATGCAAAAGACCTGTTTATCAGCGCTACTGAAGCCTACGAATTTCTTATTTCTAATCACGGTAAGGCAGCAAATGATGATGAGTCCTATCGTCAGACTATGGAGGATTGGAGAAAATACCGTCAGGAAAGATCGAGAAGACGTGCCACTTCATACGCCAGAACATCTTATACTGCCTTCAAAGACAGTAAATTCTACAAATCCACAAGAATTTTTGATGTCACAACAATAATTATAAGTTTTGCCACTTCAATTATAATTCTGGGTTACACAGTATTTGGGTATATATTCAGGCTCAAAAACCCGATTCCCGGTATGGAAAAACCTTCAGTCGTTGCTTTTATATTGATTTTAGGACTTGGATTTTCTTTCCTTACAGGTTCTTATATTTTTTTCAGAGCATATCGGGAAACAACAAAAAAGCGCAACAAGAAATAAGATTATTTTATCTTAATAAAATTGAATGGGACGTCGAGTACTGAAGAAAAATATTCCCCGCGTTCGAGTATATCCTCATCGCCATCCTCGAAGTACCAATTAAAGACAAATTTTTTATGTTTCAGTGAGACATAAGTGATCTTTTGAAGCAGATGTATAAGCACTTTTGCACTAGCACTGTTGAAATACTCGAAATTCAGATCCACATAGGTAACTTCCGCCGGGGAAAGAATATATCCGCTTATCCAAGCCTCAACCGGAGTGAAGAAATCAGTTACATTCTCATGGATTGAACGCCCTCTGATTTTAATTACCCCTTCCGGATTTAATATTATTTCCGGTGTATTCTTCGTCGGAGAAATCCTCAACTCATCCATCTCAATTATTTTGTCCCGAATTTAATTATTTTATGTTAGTGTTAACAGTAATAGTTATAGTATTATTGATTTTCAAGCCTATTTCTACTTTGACAGATTACCTTTTAATCTGATTTTTCAGCTTGTTTGCCCCGACCCTAAAGGGAGCAAGCTAAAAAATCAACCTGTTCCCTTTAGGGATTAAGGGCAAAAACAGGTTGATTTTTCTAATCTGTCAAAGTAGAACTATTTAGAAAAATCATTATAATCTGGCCAGTGGCGTAACGTCTTGTTTTGAAAATTCACCCCTAAGATATTTATAATATCCGGTAATTCCTATCATGGCAGCATTATCAGTTGTATACTTCAATTCAGGAATAAACAGGTTCCATTTTCTTTTTTCAGCTTCTTCTTTCATCGAATTCCTTAATCCTGAGTTTGCAGATACTCCGCCGGCAATTCCTATTTCTCTTATTCCTGTTTGTAATGAAGCCTTAACCAGTTTACTAATAAGAATGCTTACTATAACATGCTGAAGAGATGCGCATAAATCGGCTTTATTGTTTTCAATGAAACCGGGATTTTCTTTTATCCGGTCGCGAAGGAAATAGAGAAAGCTTGTTTTCAGACCGCTGAAACTAAAATCAAGACCTTTCACAATAGGTTTTGCAAAGATGAATGCATGTTTATTCCCCTCCCCGGCCAACTTATCAATTAATGGACCAGCAGGATAAGAAAGACCCATTACTTTTCCACATTTATCAAATGCCTCACCTGCTGCATCATCAATTGTATTTCCTATAACCTCCATATCCAGATGACTTTTCATCACAATAATACGGGTGTGTCCGCCCGATACAAGTAAGCACATGAAAGGAAATGATGGCAATTTTGTTTCCTTATCCTTTTCCAGAATGAAGTGCGACATAACGTGAGCCTGAAGATGGTTCACTTCAATCAAAGGAATGTTTTGCGCCAGGGCAAAGCCTTTGGCAAAAGAGGTACCTACGAGCAGTGAACCCAGCAGGCCGGGTCCTCTGGTAAAAGCAACAGCATTTATATCTTCAATTTTTATTCCGGCCTTAATTACGGCCTGATGGGTAACAGGAACAATATTTGCCTGATGAGCCCGTGAAGCAAGTTCGGGTACAACACCTCCATACATCATATGAATATCCTGGTTGGCAATAAGATTTGAGAGTACACAACCATCTCTTACAACAGCGACGGATGTATCATCGCACGACGATTCTATTGCTAAGATTGTAACTGCCATCAATACTTTTTTTTTTGATATATTTTAGGTTATTTTGTTTACTGATTCTAGAAGCCTTTTTGATGCTCAAAATTATTAAAAAATCAATTAAGTATTTTATTATTATTTTCGGGGTATTAATTACGCTTCCGACTGTATTTTATCTTGTTTTACAGAGTTCTCAGGTTCAGACTTTTCTCGTTAAAAGGATAACAAATCACTTCTCAGACTATCTAAAATCTTCGATTTCAGTCGGCAGAATTGAATACAAATTTTTTAACAATTTAAATATTTATGATTTACTAATTAAAGATCAGAATAATGATACGCTGATCTATTCTCAAAACGTAAGAGCAAACATTAAGACAATTGATCTCCGTAATTCAACATTCAGGCTGGGAAGAGTTTCAGTGTTGAAACCAGTTGTTAAGTTCATAACAGATTCAGCCGGAATTAACAATCTTTCCTGGTATATGGATATTATCAAGAGCCCGGCAGACTCAACACTAATAAATAAAAGTTTTTTCTCTATCGACCAGATTGATATAAGTGATGCCCGGTTTTCACTTATTGATCGTACAGGTATAAAGAGCAATACTAAAATAGATTTTAACAACTTGAATATCACCGGGATAAACGGGATTATTGAAGACTTCAAAATAGAGAATGATACTACTTCTTTTAATATTTATAACCTGGGATTAAAAGAATCGGGGGGATTTTCTTTGAAAAGACTTACATCATCAGTGACCATTTCCAGTGAAAACATACTATTAAAAGCGCTGTCTATAAATTGCGATAGCAGTATTATTAACATTACACGGTTAGGTCTGGTTGCCGATTCGTCGGGTTCATTCAGTAATTTTATAAAAGATGTAAAATTAGATTTGATCATTGAAAAATCCCTGATAAGTACTTCAGATCTGGAATATTTTATACCAATACCGGATGGGATAAATGAGTCGGTTTGGTTATCAGGAAAAATATTTGGTACAATATCTGAGCTTAGAGGTCGCAATATCGACATAATATATCGTGACTATACTCATCTTAAATGCGACTTTGACCTTTCCGGGCTCCCAAGCATTAATAATGCTTTTATTTATATAGGCGTTAACAGCCTTAAAACCAATGCAAAAGATTTTGAGAGGATCAAAATTCCCGGGAAAACTGACATTATTATCCCAGAAGTACTTTTTAAACTCGGGAATATCTCTTTTAATGGCAGTTTCACAGGATTTATTACAGATTTTGTAACATACGGTGAGATAAGAACAAGTCTTGGAAACATTCGGACTGACATTTCGCTAAGGCCTGAAGCATCAGAGAAATATAAAATAAAAGGGCTTGTTACGGGAAGTGATATTGATGTTGGCGAACTGACAGGCAATACAAAATTATTCGGAAAGGTCAGCATGAAGGCCAATGTCGATGGTTACGCTAATTCTTTAAAAAAGTTTGCGGGAAATCTGACCGCCAAAATTGACAGTATTGAAATAAACAATTACAGATACAGGAATATTGACCTGAATGGACTATTTACAGAAAAGACCTGGGATGGAAGTGTAAATATTGTTGATGAGAATATCAGGCTGAGTCTATTGGGATTGTTAAATTTCAATAAGAAATTACCTGAATTTGATTTTAACCTCAATATTGCTGACGCCAGACTATTTAAGCTCAATATTGACAAACTCGACACAACAGCCTCAGTAAAAATGGTCCTCTCCGCCAAATTTACAGGTAATAGTATCGATAACCTCGATGGTGAGATAAAACTTTTAAATTCAAAGTTCAGGAAATTTGGCAACAACCTGGAGCTTTCTGACTTTTCAATCAGAACGTTCACGGAAAACAATAAGCCGGCATTAAGTCTGAGAACTGATTTTGTTGATGGTGATATCAGAGGTTATTACAATTTTGCTGCTCTTGGGGCTCTTCTGAATTCTACTTTATCCACTATGATGCCTTCTCAGTTTACTCGCTCTGTTAAACGAAATGAATTAAAAAAGAATAACTTCTCCTTTGAAATAAATTTTAAGAACACGGATAAGATTAATGCCTTTTTCAATACAGGTGTTTTAGTATCTGATAAAAGTTTTCTTAAGGGTACCCTTTTTACTGATAGTCTGATCAGTTTACGAGGGGAGGCAAAATTACTGTCCATTAAAAATAATATTATAAAAGATTTTTCTTTTAAATCTATTATCTCAGGAAATGAGCCATCGGTTGAATTATCCAGCTCATCTGTTTTAATCATAGGAATGTCTGAGATTAAAAACATCTCCGTTAATCTCAAAACCAAGCCCGATAATTTTATTTTTTCATTAGTTTGGGATAACAAGGAAAAAACTTTAAACCGTGGAAAAATAGTTGCAAGAGGAGCATTTGCAAGAAATACTGACATAAAAAGAAATGCTCTACTAACTGTCGATATTGATTCAAGTGACATCTATTCTGCAAACAACCTATGGAAGTTTAGTCAATCATCTTTCACTCTGGATTCTAATGCAATAAAAATTAATAAACTCTACATAAGCAATCAAGACAGACACTACCTTATTGATGGTTCTGTATCAGAGAATCTTTCCGACACCCTTCATCTGGAATTTAAAGGAATAGATATTTCACCATTGAATTATCTCCTGAATAAAAATAACGATCCTGATATGCTTGCCCTCAATATTAAGGGTCGTCTTAACGGCCGGATTCTTTTCACTAATGTCTATAAGAATTTATTACTCGAAGGAAATCTTTTGTTGAATAATTTTTCCCTGCTTGGCAGTGAATACGGAAATATATCAATTTTTTCAGACTTTGATTTAACAAAAAATGTTATTAAAATCAATGCCAGCAATGACCTCAACGGGGTAAAAATGTTTGATATTGAAGGATCGTACGACCCTGCATTAAAAAAAATAGTTCTCTCAGCCAATGCTACCAAACTCCCGATAGATTTTCTTAATCCTTTGCTTAATACATTTGCTTCAGAGATATCCGGATCAGCTTCAGGTAAGGCCACGTTCTCCGGAGAACCGGGGAAACTTACTCTTACAGGAGCAGTGATGGCCGAGAACGCTTCTATGAAGATCAATTATCTGCAGACAAAATACAAAATAAACGATACCATCCGATTCGATAAAAACGGGTTTAAGTTCAACAATATAAAACTCACTGACAAAGATGGCAACATTGCGACTCTCTCAGGTTCTGTTAACCATAATAACCTGCATGATTACTATGCTGATCTGAGAATTTACATGAATGCAAATAAATTTCTGGTATTAAATACAGTTCCAAAAGACAATCCACTTTTTTTTGGAACTGCTTATGTTTCTTCCGGAGTTGTAATAATTAAAAGTGGTCCAAATTCGCTTTCATTTGATATTTCGGCAAAAACCGGTCCAAACACCAAATTTATCATACCTCTCAATACCGATCTTTCAGTATCTGAATACTCCTTCATTTCATTTTTAAAATCAGATACTGCTAAACGAAATAAGTTTATAATTGATTCGATCAGAAGCGCATCAGCTGCTTCAAATCAGATCGGGATGGACCTGAATCTGAATCTTGAGGTCACTCCTGACGCCGAGATACAGCTAATATTCGATTCAAAGGCGGGTGATGTAATGAAAGGCCACGGTTCAAGCGAGAATCTAAACGTAAACATCAACAGCAATGGCGATTTCAATATATATGGCGATTATATTATAGAAAGTGGCGACTATACTTTCACTCTTGCCAATTATTTGAATAAGACCTTCAGTGTGGAAAACGGAGGCAGAATTATGTTTTTTGGAGATGTTAAGGACGCAGAAATTGAATTGAAAGCTATCTATAAAAACTTAAAAACCTCACTTTTCCCGATACTCCAGGATCCAAATTATACTGAAAGAATATCTGTTGAACCTCAACTTAGTTTGTCTGGCCGCCTATTCAATCCGATAGTCGGATTCGATATTTATTTACCTTTTGCCGACGAGGAAACCAGAACATACCTCAGGAATGCTATTTCGACAGAAGAGGAATTAAACCGACAGGTTTTTTCTCTGCTAATATTGGGTAACTTTATATCAATGGGATCAGCAATCAGTTCTACTACAACACTAGGAACGACTGCAATGGCAGCCACAACATTCGAAATGCTCTCAAACCAGTTAAGCAACTGGCTATCGCAAATAAATCAGGATTTCGATATTATGGTTAATTACAGGCCTGGATATGATGCAATGAATCCACAAGAGGTTCAATTAGCTTTATCGACACAATTGCTGAATGATAAAGTAAAAATAAACAGTAATATAGATTTGAGAGGGACAGGTACTAATACAAGTAATAGTTCTGGTACTCCGGGTAATCCAAATGCCCCTATAACAGGCGACTTCGATATTGAAACCACAATAACAGAGAGGATAAAATTCAAAGTCTTCAACAGGTATAATAATCCATATACGGGAAGAACCGAAGGCTATACACAGGGAGTCGGAATTTTCTACAAACAGGATTTTAATAAGTTTTATGATCTATTCAAAAAGAGAGTGAAAGTCGATAAAAAGAAGAAAGAGGAACCAACAATAAATAAAGAATAATCTTGTTATAATTGAGCCATAATTGATCTGGATAGTTAATAATTATTCTTCTATTGTTATTAACACAGTGCAATTGTGCGGAGTATCGTACCGTTTTTTAATAACTTCGGGCATTATTTTAAACTTTAAATGACTCTTATTGAAAATTTTAGAAACTAATTAACAAATTTAAGAATATGGCATTTTTAGAGTTCGTAATGCAGGATGTGGCAGCTCCTGTTGAAAAAGCAGCTGCAATGAAATTAACTCTGTTCGATCTGGCTATTAAGGGAGGATGGGTAATGATACCGATTATATTATTATCATTTGTTGCTGCATATATATTTATTGAAAGATATTATGTTATAAAAAAAGCTACTAAGGAAGATGTTAACTTTATGAACAGAATTAAAGACTATATTCATGATGGGAAGATAGATGCAGCCGTTGCACTTTGCAAATCGACCGACAGCCCGTCAGCAAGAATGGTTGAAAAAGGAATAACACGTTTAGGAAGACCGTTGCAGGATATCAGTACCGCAATTGAAAACGTCGGAAAACTTGAAATTTCAAAACTCGAAAAAGGGTTCCCTACCCTGGCTACTATCACTGGAGCAGAACCAATGCTCGGTTTCCTGGGAACAGTTATCGGAATGGTACAATCATTTTATGCAATGTCGCAGGCAGGAAATAATATAGATGTTTCAATGATGTCCGATGGGATCTATACAGCACTTATAACTACCGTTGCAGGCCTTATCGTTGGGATAATTGGTTATTTTGCATATAATACACTTGTTGTGAAAGTAGAAAAAGTTGTATTTAACCTTGAAGCAACACTAACGGAATTTATGGATATTTTAAATGAACCGGTAAAAACTGTACGTTAATATGGCACTTTCTCAAAGAAACAAGATTAGTATTAATTTCAGTTCGGTGGGCATGACCGATGTCGTATTTAATTTGCTTATTTTCTTTATGTTAACTTCAACTCTTGTCCATCCCTCTGCAATTAAACTTTTATTACCTAAAGGTAGTAACCAAACATCAGCAAAACCACTCACAACAGTATCAATAACAAGTGATCTTAATTACTTTGTTGAAATGCAACCGGTAAAAATTGAAGATCTTGAGGCAGTCCTGAAACAAAAACTTGGAAATAAACCCGACACTTATATTTCACTTCATGCAGATAAAAGTGTTCCCTTTGAAAATGTCGTAAAAGTTTTGAATATTGCACAATCAAATAATTATAAGTTAATAATTGCAACCTCACCCAAATAACGATCTCCATAAATTTCCTTCCGAAAAAGGGAAAGGAATTGCAGGAACAGCTCTTATCCATCTGGTTTTGTTTGCTTTGTTGGTACTTGTCAGTTTCTCTGTACCGCCGCGACCGAAAATG
Organism: Bacteroidales bacterium; assembly: GCA_036508535.1. Taxonomy (GTDB): domain Bacteria; phylum Bacteroidota; class Bacteroidia; order Bacteroidales; family VadinHA17; genus LD21. Next base: position 14,007 of record DATCHE010000127.1, read on the forward strand.
GAAGAGGGTATTATGGTAAATTTCGGTACCGATGAAACCGGATTGGGAATGATTGAACCATCTCCTCCTGCTAATCAGACAGATGCCTCCACTCCTGCCGCAACCAAAGCAGCTGTGAAAACGGAAGAAGACCCTCTTCTTACCCAAAACACTGAGGAGGCTCCTGAAGTTAAAAAGATTGATCCTGAAGCAGTAAAGAGGAAACTCGAGAAAGCTGAAGCCGATAAAAAAATCAAAGAACAGCTCGCAGCAGAAAAAATATTGAAAAAACAGGCTGATCTTGAAAAGAAGCGTTTTGAAGCAGAACAGCAACGTCAGTCTGATATCATAAACAGGACTAAAAATGCTCTGGCTAACTCAAAAAATGCTGGAACTTCTTCCACTAGCGAAGGCATTGCTGGTGGTCCAGGAAACCAGGGCTCTTTAACTGGTTCTGTAGATTCTAAAGTGCGAGGTGAAGGTAGTGGAACAGGCAATAGCGGGATTTCTTACGAGCTGGGGGGACGGGGAGTTCAGAAATTACCTCCACCTAAATATGATTATCAGGGCGAGGGAAGAGTAGTGGTTGAGGTTAGCGTTGACAGATCAGGTAAAGTAACCCAGGCTACACCCGGCATTAAAGGGTCTACAACTCTTGATGAATACCTGTTAAAAGTCGCGAAAGATGCTGCCCTTGAAGCACGTTTTGCAATGAAGGCTGATGCGCCGGTTACCCAAAAGGGTACGATAACCTATAATTTTATCCTAAAATAAAATTTATTGCATCCTATCAAACAATTCTGTTATTGCAACATTCAGATTATCAATCAGATTACTGTCTTTGATAATATAATCGTCAATTCCTTTTCTGGCAAGTTCAAGAACTATTTCTCCTTTTTCCTGGCCTGA
>DATCHE010000128.1:0-26709 GCA_036508535.1 Bacteroidales bacterium
AATGCACTCCGGTTTGAAACAAACAGATCATTGGTCGGAATGCTTGCAACAATGTCGAAATACGGGTTTCCTGATAATTACATTAAAAAAGAGGAAGAGGTTCTAAAGAACATAACTCTGGATGAGCATAAAACAATCACTGACAAATATATAGTACCTGATAAAATGTATTATGTAATAGTAGGTGATGCTACAACTCAGATCAAACAACTTGAAAAAATAGGCTTCGGTAAACCAATCCTAATCAAGCCATAAAAAACCCGAACTGCCGTTGCTCCGTTATGTCGTTATGTCGTTATGCCGTTATGCCGTTGAGCCGTTGTGCCCTTTGAGCTCCGAAGCCTCGGCGAAGGTGTTTTGAGCCCTGTGCTCCGTGCCCTGTGCCTTACTTTCCTGTCATATTCAACGATCCGGCATAATAACCCGGATCGACTTTTATAACTGCGTTTTCAACATCAAGTTTTATTGTTGCAAATCGTCCGGTTGGTCTTACATTCATACCCTTTCCTGACACAAAAATCTTCAATGGCATATCAAATCCGGAGACACAGTCATTCCACCTGAAACTGAGTTCATTTCCTTTGACAAAATATTCAAATACCGGAATTCTGACATCTCTGAGATACTGATCAAAAAAAGTTTTCAGGTTAATCCCTGTTTTATCGCTCAGATAGTTTTCGATCTGAGATCCTTTTACAACCTGATGGTAAAAATCCTTATTAAGGCCCCTGAGAATACCCCTCCATTTCTCATCATCATTAATAATCTGACGCAGAGTGTGAAGCATATTACCTCCTTTGTAATACATATCACCCGAACCTTCATTGTTCACATTATAAAAACCTGTTATGGGTTTGTCATTTTTGATGTTAGCACGGGTCCCCAGAACGTATTCACTTCCTGCTTCCTTCCCAAAATAATATTCCACATACAGATTTTCAGCATAATTTGTAAAACTTTCGTGAATCCACATATCAGCAATATCTTCATAGGTAATATTATTCGCGAACCACTCATGACCCGATTCGTGAATTATGATGAAGTCAAATTTAAGACCCCAACCTGTACCGCTGAGATCCGTACCGTGGTAACCATTCTTAAAGCCATTACCATAAGTTATTGAGCTCTGATGTTCCATTCCCAGATAGGGTGCCTCTACAAGTTTATAACTATCTTCATAAAAAGGATATGGACCAAACCAGTGCTCAAATGCAGCAAGCATTAATGGAACCTGTTTGAATTGTATTTTTGCCTTCTCAAGATCCTCCGTCAATACCCAATAGTCACAATCAAGTGGGCCTTTTTCACCTTTAAAAACTTCTGAGAAATGAACATAATCTCCAATATTGATATTCACACCATAATTACTGATAGGATTGGATACAAACCAGTTATATGTCTTTGTTTTGTTTTTTTGCTGCACAATGCTTCTTAATCGGCCATTCGATACATCTATAAGATTTTCAGGCACATTTACGCTAATGAGCATACTGTCAGGCTCATCGTACATATGGTCTTTACATGGCCACCACAAACTGGCTCCATCACCCTGACAGGCAGTCGCAACAAAAGGAAGACCTTTGTTATCTTTTGACCAGGTTATCCCGCCAACCCAGGGAGGTCGTGTTGATATTCTTGGTCTTCCACCGTAAGTAAGTATTACGGAATAGATCCTACCCTGCTCCTGTTTATCCGAGAGCTCAATCCAATATACATTTCCCTCTCTTTTCATCTCAAGCACTTTATTGTTCTGAACTGCTTGCTTCAGAATCATAGGCTCCTGAAGGTCGATCTGCATTATTGTTGCAGGTTTTACAACCCTGTACGTAACGGTGTTAGTTCCATATATTGTACTGTCAGAAGGCTTTACAACAATATCGAGGTGGTAATATAGAAGGTCCCACCATGCCCTTTCCGGAGTAATTGATCCGCGAAGTGAATCCTGCCGGGTAAAAATTACATTTTGTGAATGTAACTGCAGAGAAATAAGTACTGCAAAACAATTAATGATAAATCTATGGTTCATTGAATTATGGATTGGAAATAATCGATAGTCTATAATTTAAACTTAAAACAAATATATGGATTTCTCCCAAAAACTGTACTTTTACAGGTAATCAATAATTAAACCTAGTCTATGAAAAAGACACTTGCCTTATCACTTTTAATGATTGTAATAGCAATCTGTACAGGTAAATCTTTGATGGCTCAGGAATCGTCACGTTCAAGGGAATCTTTTAATATTGGATGGAAATTTGTCAAATATTTTAATGCCTCCGACGAGGCTGTTACAACTGATAAAGAACCCGTAAATCTTCAGCTGCCAGCTATTAACGACAATAGCTGGCGTTCGCTCGATCTGCCCCACGACTGGGGAATTGAGGGGCCATTCAGTGATACTCTTGAGAATAATACAGGCCTCCTGCCATGGAAGGGTATCGGATGGTACAGGAAACATTTTACTTTAAATACAAACGATCAGGGTAAACGTATTTATGTAGATTTCGATGGTGCAATGGCAAACGCAAAAGTATGGCTAAACGGAAAATATGTTGGAGAATGGCCTTATGGTTACACATCGTTTCGTCTCGATTTAACACCTTATATTATTATTGGGAAAGAAAATATTATTGCTGTAAGACTCGACACAAAGAACTGGGATTCAAGATGGTATCCGGGAGCGGGCCTGTATCGTAATGTATGGCTGGTAAAAACTTCGCAACTGCACATCGCAAATAATGGGGTTTTCTGTACTACGCCTGAGATTAAAAAAGAGAGAGGAATGCTTAGTGTACAGGCAGAAGTGGAAAACCACATTAATGAGGCAGTACCAGTGACCGTTAAAGCATCTGTTTATAAGCTTAATAACAAATTTGAAATGTCAGGTGCACCAGTGGCAGAATCTTCTGCAGCAACAGCCACTCTGCAGGCAATGAAAGGACACTCTTTCAGATTAGATATTCCGGTTAAAGATCCGGTTTTGTGGGACGTTTACACTCCGGAACTTTACAGGGTAGTTGTATCAGTCTTGCAGGGAACAACACTGACTGACAGGTATGAAACAAATTTCGGTTTCAGAACATTAAATTTCACGGCACGCGATGGGTTTCTATTAAATGGGAAAAGAGTTGAGATCATGGGCGTTTGCAACCATCACGATCTGGGAGCACTGGGGGCCGCATTTAATACCAGGGCAGCCGAGCGTCAGATTGAAATACTCAAAGAAATGGGCTGCAATGCAATCCGTACAAGTCATAACCCTCCTGCTCCCGAGCTTGTTGATTTATGCGACAAGATGGGTTTTCTCATCCAGGTAGAAGCATTCGACTGCTGGAGATTAGGAAAGAAACCAAAAGATTACAATCTTCTCTTTAATGCATGGCATGAAGAAGATCTGAAAGCAATGGTACGTCGCGACAGGAATCACCCTTCCGTATTTATGTGGAGCACAGGAAACGAAGTGGGTGACCAGAGAAATCCTTATCTATCTGCTGCCCTGAATGCAATTGTAAAATCGCAAGACAATACCAGACCTGTAACTGTTGGTTGCAATGCAGATGAATCAGGAACCAATGGTTTCCAGAAAACCGTAGATGTGTTTGGCATCAACTATAGGCTTTACAGATATGATGCATTTTTTAAATTTAAAGACAATGCTAACCTTCCATTCCTTTCAACTGAATCGGCCTCAACAGTAAGTTCTAGAGGTGAATATTTCTTCCCTGTTGTAGAGGGCAATCTTAGCAATAACCTTCCGGGAAAAGGAGTTTTCCAGGTATCATCCTATGATCTTGCCTATCCTGCATGGGCTTCAACAGCTGATCAACAATGGGAAATGCAGGATAAATACCCGGGAGTAATGGGTGAATTTGTATGGACAGGTTTCGACTATCTCGGCGAACCAACTCCATATTCCGGAGATCTTACAGGACAAGGGCCGACGTCAAGACGATTTGAAGAGACTAAAAAAATGCTTGAAGATAACGGGGTTACAGAAGTACCATCACGAAGCAGCTATTTCGGAATTCTTGATATCGCAGGTTTTAAAAAAGACCGTTTCTATTTGTATCAGTCTAAATGGAGACCTGAGTTGCCGATGGCTCATATTCTTCCTCATTGGAACTGGCCGGAAAGAAAGGGACTTGTAACACCTGTTCATGTTTACACATCTGGTGATGAGGCCGAACTGTTTCTGAATGGAAAATCTCTGGGAAAAAAGAAGAAAGCCCAATATGAATACCGCTTGAAGTGGGATAGCGTTATCTATCAGCCGGGTGAACTTAAAGTAATAGCCTATAAAAAAGGCGCTAAATGGGCAGAGGATATTATGCGCACAACTGAAAAAGCATCCTCTCTCTCCCTTTCAGCTGACAGACCGGCTGTCCGGCCTGATGGTACCGATCTTATCTTTATCACTCTAAGGATTGAAGATAAAAATAAGCTAATGGTACCGCGGAGCAATAATGTAATTAATTTTAGCATTGAAGGTCCGGGAAGGGTTGTTGCTACGGATAACGGAGATGCCACAAGTCATGAGCTATTTCAATCGAAATCGAGAAAAGCTTATAATGGATTATGCCTTGTGATAGTAGCTGCGGAAAGAGGATCAACTGGTTCAATTACGGTAAAAGCTGACTCGAAAGGTTTAAAAGGAGCAGCAGTAAAACTTAACATAGCTAATTAGTTACACTGTAACAGGCTGAAGAGTTTTCCTCACCCACATTTGTAGAAACAGAAACTAATGACCAACAACGACATACTTCGCCGTCTTCGTTTCACTTTCGATTTCAATGATTCGAAAATGATTGACCTGTTTGGATTAGCCGATTATGAGGTAACAAGGGCCCAAATCAGCAATTGGTTAAAAAAAGATGATGATCCGGCTTATCAGAAACTTTATGACCAGCAGCTCGCAATTTTCCTTAATGGATTTATAAACGACAAACGCGGGAAGAAGGAAGGAGCTCAACCACTTCCGGAAAAAAGGCTGAATAACAACATCATTTTCAGAAAACTAAAAATTGCATTAAATCTGAAGGATGATGATATCCTGGGTATCCTCGGACTTGTGGATATGCGTTTCAGTAAACACGAATTAAGCGCATTTTTCCGTAAACCCGATCAGAATCAGTATCGCCTTTGCGAAGACCAGATCCTTCGTAATTTCCTATACGGACTACAGGTAAAATATCACGATAATCAACACTAAAAGCGCATGTACTGACCCACCTTCAGGGAAGTATGGAGGCGAAGAGGGATGGCGCATTGTTCTTCTCAATCTGCAAAAACAAATGATGAATCATTTGGAATTATCTTTATAAAAAACAGTATTGTTTGTATACTTTGGCAAAAAACAGGAAAATGATATTCAAAAATGTCTCACTCAAGACATATAACACTTTTGGATTAGATTATAAGGCTGATTGTGTGATACATATTAATAGTGAAGAGGAAGCTGTTTCACTATTCAGGGGAGAGATCACTCCCGATAAAACATTTCTTATAATTGGAGGCGGAAGCAACCTGTTGTTTACTGAAGATTATAAAGGTACAATTATTCATCCGGAATCAGGTGGAATTAAAATTGAGAAACAGAATCAGGAAAATGTAATTATTTCGGCCGATGCAGGAGTTAACTGGGACAAACTGGTTGAATGGACTGTTGAAAACGGATTTGGAGGATTAGAAAACCTCTCATTGATACATGGCCTTGTTGGAGCAACTCCTGTTCAGAATATAGGCGCTTATGGAGTGGAAGTTAAGAATTTCATTGAGAAAGTCAGAGCCGTTTCCATTGAAGACGGATCCATTACCGAATTCAATAATGAGGAATGTCTGTTTGGTTACAGAAACAGTATTTTTAAAAATGAATTACAAGGTAAATATCTGATTACCAAAGTGTTTTATAGGCTGAATATCAATCCTTTACTAAAACTTGAGTATGGATCATTAACCGAAGAAATAAAAAAACTCGGGGATGTTACTTTAAAAAATATAAGACAAGCCGTAATAAATATAAGAAGAAGTAAGCTTCCTGATCCTGAAATTATTGGAAATGCCGGAAGCTTCTTTAAAAATCCCGTTATAAACAATTCAGCAGCTGACAAACTAAAGCATATCTTTCCAAAGATGCCGGTTTATGATGATAAGTCTGGTAGTACCAAACTGGCAGCAGGCTGGCTTATTGATCAGTGTGGATGGAAAGGATTCAGAAAGGGAGATGCAGGAGTACATGAGAATCAGGCGTTAGTTCTTGTAAATTATGGAAAGGCTACCGGAAAAGAAATTTATAACCTTTCCGAATTAGTCAGAAAATCTGTGCATGAAAAATTTGGAGTTGATCTGGAGAGAGAAGTTGAAATAATTGGAACTATTTGAATATCTTTCTTTTATCTAACTCTCTTTGATAAAGAGTTGCATAATGGTTATGCTCGGAAAGCGTTTTTGAGAAGTTATGATATCCCGAGAAATCAGCTTTTGCAGCAAAATAAAGATAATCATGTTTCTCTGCATTCAGCACAGCATCAATACCTCCAATAGTTGGACAGCCGATAGGTCCGGGAGGAAATCCGTTATGTTTATAAGTGTTGTAAGGAGAGTCTACCAGCAGATATTTCTTCAAAACCCTTGTAATCGTAAAATCATTTAAAGCAAATTTAATTGTCGGACATGCCTGAAGAGGTATCCCAAGTCTTAACCGATTAAGATATACTCCGGCTATGCGTGGTTTCTCGTCCTGCTTCACTACCTCATCGTCAATTATTGATGCCAGTATAGCAACCTCTATCGGACTAAGCTTCTTTTCCTTTGCTTTCGCGAGTCGTTGACTATCCCAAAATAACTTATACTCTTTTAGCATTCTTTCATAAAGAGTTTTGGCATCGGAATTCCAATATAGCTCATAAGTATCAGGAATAAAAAGCGCTATAATGGTCTCCTTTTTAAATCCATCATCCCGAAAGTTGCTTTCATCTGAAAAAAAGCTTAATATTTGCGAAGAGTCAGCCTCAATCTGCTTACTGATTTTGCCGGCAATTTGATTTAGTGTCCTGACATTATTAAAGGTTATTTTAACAGGGCTCTGCCTACCCGACCTAAGAAGATCAATTAATCCAATGTAGCTTAAGTCACTTTCAATAATATACCTTCCCGGTTTAATCAAAAGTGGATATTTCTTTTTGTCTGCTACCCAATTTAAAATTTTCGGGTTTTTGATGGTAAAATGGGCTTCAAGAGTGTCGAGTACCTGAGAATATGATGATCCTGTAGGTATATATACGACTCTGTTATTTTGTTTGGGGCTAATTCCTAAGCCAAAAAGAGTTTTATAAATCAGAAATAGAATGCAGAAAATCAAAAGTCCACTTCCGGCAAGAACGATAAGTAATTTCTTTTTCATCTAAGTGCATCAAATAGACTGCAAAGTTACTTGAAATGTTGAAAATGCGAAATAAATACCATTTTCCCATCCTCCTACTATTCCATTTTTTTTATAAATTTGTTTCGATTTATTTTTAACTAATAACCTATGAAAATGTCGACATCAATGCTACTGATTCTTATCGTTATAGGGATTATCACAGGGTTTATGGCAGGAATGCTGGGTATAGGCGGAGCAATAATAATGATTCCAGCTCTGATATATTTTCTTGGAATCAGTCAGCAGACTGCACAGGGAACAAGTCTGGCGGTAATGCTTCCTCCTATTGGAATTTTAGCTGCTTACAATTATTATAAAGCAGGACAGGTAAATATCAAATTTGCTTTAATACTCGCGGCTTTTTTCCTTGTGGGATCTTTTTTTGGATCAAAGCTGGCATTGAATATCCCACAGGCAATGCTTAAGAAAATATTTGGTGTCCTGTTACTGCTTGTTGCTGCAAAGATGTTGTTATCAAAATAATAGCAGAGACGCAAAATCTTGCGTCTCTATATTTTAAAATTTCATAAAGCTACAGCATTTCCAATGTAACAATGATTAGCAGAGACGCAAAATCTTGCGTCTCTACTATATTTTTATGTTTCTAGAACATCAGCCCAACGCTGAATAAAAATGCATTTGCACGGTCGTCAAGATTGAATTTGGTGCCTGTTGCATTTTCAATCTGGTTCTGGTACTTTTTAAGACTTCCTTCGTACCTTACATCAAAGGTAAGAGTCTTCAAAATATCGAGTCCCACACCTGCCTGGTATCCTATTGTCATTCTGCTGTACATGTTTTTAAAACCATCACTATTGATAAGTTCTTTGGGAGTATTTATCAGTAGTGATGCTGCAGGTCCTGCATTTAAACGAAGCGGACCAATTTTAAAACCAACCATTACAGGAATATCCAGTTTATTAAAATTCTGTTTCACAACTTCAGATGGTGTAGCAGCTGTAACATTCTTAACGGTATATTCATTCGATCTTGTACTGAACAAAAATTCGGGTTGAACATAAATACCAAAAATGGTAAGCCTTAAAAACGCTCCTCCATGAAATCCATATTTTGCTGTTGTTAAAGCATCCACTGTATAAGTAGTAGTGCCTGATGTAACTGTTTTCAGAGTAGCCATTGAGAGCGAACTTGTACTTACTCCCGCTTTCAAACCAAATTTTAATTGGGAAAAAGCAGGAATTGAGATAAGAGCTATCAGGGCGATTGTTAATAGTTTCTTCATCATTTTAAGTTTAAGGTTAATAAATCATTTATTAATTTAACGTTTACAAGTAGTAAAAGGTTGCAAGAGCAGAACACTTTTAATTGCCTGTTTAATCAAAACGGTTTATTATCCTGTTTATTTTGCAGCCAGTTGATCAAAGATCACCTTTTTCATCCGGTCAAATTCTGCCCGGTCATATAAACGGGTAAGAAAGATAATTTTCCCCGACCTGTCAATGATTACATTTCTTGTCACTCCAGCCTCTTTCAGAGCAAAAAGTCCAAAAATATCTGCACCTCTGTCCAGGGCCAAAGGATAAGTAACTGAAATATCTTTTTTAAACTGCAAAACTTTTTCAACAGGCTCGTCGCGGTCAATAGCAATTACAACCAAACCAGCCGACTTTTTTGCCTGCCAGATCTCTTTTTCAATAAAAGGCATTTCAGTTCTGCAAACGCTGCACCAGCTTGCAGTAAACTGAAGCATAACAACTTTCCCTTTCAGGTCGGAAAGTTTGTAAGATTTACCTCCTGCTTCATTGATCGTAAAATCAGGTGCTTTGTCTCCGACTTTTACAATATAACCTGCATCAACCACTTTTTTCTCTTGTCCAAATACTAACGAACATAACAACAAACCTGACAATATAAACACCTGGCTCTTCTTCATAAATCAAACGATTTTTATTTATTTTCAAAGATAGAACAGTAAACCAAATTGTAATAAATAATTATCTTAGTAAATTCAACTTTAACCTTAAAACAAGAAACATCCTGTCAAATGAAAAAGAAAATATTTTCAATTATAACTGTTAGCTTAATTACTATATCTCTGATTTACTGTCAGGTTACTCCAATTGATAAAGGTCTTCAGGGAATTACTGCGGATGTCCTGAAAGCACAACTTGGTTTTTTGGCATCTGACTGGACAGAGGGCAGAATGATTGGAGAAAAAGGGGAGTCTCTTTCAGCTGACTATATCGCAAGTATGCTTTTGTTGTATGGAGTAAAACCGGCGGGTGATCCGTTACAAACAAATAATTTATCAGGCAGTTTAGTAAAACCTGAAAGATCATATTTTCAGAATTTCACCCTCTTAAAAACACAGGCAGGAGCCGAACAAATATTTAAAGTAAAGTCGGGCGATGGTAAAATGACTAAGACCGTAGATTTTACATTTAATGTAGATTTTATTGTAAGACCATCTGATCCGGGAATTGAAATTGAGGCGCCTGTTGTTTTTGCAGGATATGGTTTTAAATATGAAAAACTCAAATACAACGACTTCAATAAAATAGATGTAAAAGGGAAATTCATATTAAGAATTTCCGGTATCCCTGATTTTATCAGAAAAACACTGACTGCTGCTGAGATAGAAACAATTTCTGCAGATAACGAAGCCACACTAAAGTCGATGGGTGCCATTGGAATAATCGAGTTTAATCCCATGGCATCTGTGGTTGGCAATGCTGAGAGGCAGGATTTTATGAATATGTCTCCCAACGAGGGACCTCCACGCTCCGGGAAACCTACTTCAGGTTATTCAATTCCCGGAAAGAAAAGCTCCGATAATCTTTTAAGGCTTGTTGTATCTGTAAAAGCAGCTAACGAAATACTTATGGGTACAGGAATAGATATGGAAGACTATATGAAAAAAGCCGATAAAAATGAAACTGTTGTAATTCCCCCGGTAGATGATAAATCAGTATATCTCAAAACTACTGTAAAAACTTCACAGGTTGCGGTAAAAAATATAATAGGAGTTATTGAGGGGAATAATCCCAATCAGGTTATTGTTCTTGGTGCTCATTATGATCATATGGGGATTGGGAATGGATTTATCTGGAATGGCGCAGACGATAATTCATCGGGGACGGTGGGTGTAATGACGCTGGCAAAAGCAATTATGGAAACCGGAAAGAAACCTGAAAAAACAATAATCATAGCTCTATGGACTGCTGAGGAAGAGGGTCTTCTGGGATCGAAGTATTGGGTGCAGAATCCGACTCTCCCGATTAAGAATGTAAAGCTTAATGTGAACTTTGATATGATCTCTAGATATTTATCAGAAAGTGAGCCAAAGAAGGTTATAATGACTTACACCGCTTCAGCTCCCTTGTTTAAGGACATTACAATTACCAATCTTAAAAAGTATGGGATTGATATTATTATGGATTACCAGCCCTCTGATAATCCTCCGGGAGGTACTGATCACAGGTCGTTTGTTGCAGTGGGGATACCTATTATGAGGTTTAAACCTGGTCACAGGGAAGAGTATCATACACCTAAAGATGAATTGTCGACAATTGATTGGGATATAATGGAAAAAATAATCAGGATCAGTTTCGCCGATGTCTGGGAACTTGCTAATACTAATTGGTAAGTTTACTGATATTCAATATATTGACTATTATGTCTTAATTCAAGAAAATCGTCACCAATTTCGCAGTAACCATATTCAAAGCAATAATGGAACTTGTTGCCTTGTGTGGTTTCTATGATATGGGTAAAGAAGCTGAAGTTGTATCCAAGGGCAAACAGAGCATCTTTATGAACCTTAATTTTGCCCTCATCGTACAAATCGCCAAGGATCCTTCTGTTTTTTCTTAATAACCCGTGAACATTTCTGACAAAATTATTCGAATCCCTGTTTAACCGGTTATTGTAGTTGTTCCGACACTGATCGGAACAGAACTTTTTATCGGTACGGCCACGTAAGGTATCGCCGCAATCGAGACATTTCTTTTCCACAGCACTAATGTTTTCATAAAGATATATAAAATACAAATTGAGTGCATTAAACTGAAATAGAAATAATAAACCGTTTTCAAATGGATACAAACGACTATAAATGACTACAAATCGGGTATAAATGCTTAATAACCGGGACAGTTTCTGAGGGCAGTGTAAGTTTGCTGCGTAATTAAACTTAATGTCAAATTAAAAACTAAAAATCATGAATTCATTAGCAAACAGAGTAACACTCATCGGAAATCTCGGAAAAGATCCTGAAACAAAAACAACTGAAACAGGAAAAAAAATTACCGTTTTCACTCTTGCAACCAACGATGGTTACAAAAACAATGAGGGCGAAAGAGTGAAAGAGACTACATGGCACAATATTGTAGCCTGGAACGGGCTGGCTGATATCGCCGGAAAATACCTGAAAAAAGGTAAAGAAGTAGCTGTTGAAGGCAGGATCGTCTATCGTACATACGAAGACAAGAAAGGTGTAACAAAGAATATCACTGAGATTGTACTTAATGACCTTGTTCTCCTAAGAAATGGGAAAGAATCGGGTAAGGATGATACGAGTAAAGATGAATAATCAAATATTGCTGCATTTCCGGTTATTCAGGATTGTAGAGACGCAAAATCTTGCGTCTCTATTTTTTAAAACAATGTGCCTATTCTGTATTTTCGACCTAATTAGGACAGAGACGCAAAATCTTGCGTCTCTATTTTTTGTTAAGAAGAGACGCAAAATCTTGCGTCTCTACCAACGTTTTTATCAATATTCATTAATATCAACATTTGTTCTGTAATCGCCCAGAAGATGTTCAGCAAAATAATACCACATCATTTTATCAAGATAGGGTGTATCCTCTCCGTATAAATGGCCCTGACCAGGTACAATCATTAAATCAAAACGCTTATTTGCTTTTATAAGTGCATCGACTACTCTGAGTGTATTACCAGGATGTACATTATTGTCCATATCTCCGTGGATAAGAAGGAGATGTCCTTTCAGGTTCCTGGCTATATCCTGATTATTCTCAATATTGCTTTTAAATGAAACTACAGTTTCCGATTTTTTATTCAGGCTGTCCTTTCCTTCTCCTTTTACTGTAACCTTCTTATCAACCTCAGTTACACCGTTATGCGTTTCTCCCCACCACTGATTATAGATACTATTATCATGATTCCCTGCAGAAGAGACAGCAACCTTATAGAAATCGGGGTAAGAGAACATAGCGGCTGTAGACATAAACCCACCACCCGAACGGCCATAAATACCAACCCTTTCAATATCAATGAATTTATTCCTGTCGGCAAGTTGCTCAATACCATATTTGTCATCTGCAAGTGCATAATCCCTGAGATCGTTATAACCAAATGTATGATAATATGTACTTCTCATTGGGCTGCCTCCCCGATGTCCAAAGTTAACGACAATGAATCCAACCTGAGCCAGAGCAACATTTTTCTCACTGTTTACCGAGAACTGATAGGGTACTCTTTCGTATTGTGGTCCGGGATAAACATTGGATATTACCGGATAACTCTTTGTTGAATCAAAATCAAATGGTTTATACATTACTCCGTATAGGTCAGTAACTCCGTCAGTTGCTTTAACAACAAATGTCTCGGGCATTTTCCATCCTGCCTGAAATAACTGAGAGAGATCTGCTTTCTCCAAATTCAAAATTATATTGCCACTATTATCTCTCAATACAGCTAAGGGAACCTTGTCAACAGTTGAGTATGTATCTATAAAATACTTATTTGATTTCGACATAGAAAATGAGTGATTCGCAGGTTCTTTGGTGAGAAGTGTTACTTGTCCTTTATCGATTGAAGTTTTATATTTCATACTGTAATATGGATGCACTCCCTGCTCCTTCCCAAATGCTTCAAAATATACTATTCTGCCTGCTGTGTCTATTCGTTCCACATTTCCTGTAACAAAATAACCGTCTGTAATCTGGTTTTTAAGATTTCCTTTCCCATCGTACAAATATAACTGGCCCCACCCTGTCCTCTCTGACCACCAGATTATGTCATTGCCTTCGTTTAATACAGATAAACCGGAATACTCATTATTAAAGTACGGCCACGTTTGTTCGCTGAACAGAACTGTAACTGCTCCGGTTTCAGCGTTAACCATACACACATCAAGATTTTTCAAAGGACGATCCTTGCGTATGACGATAAGTTTATCTGCTGCTTTCTGCGACGACCATTCAACAGCAATGGTCTGATCCTTCCATTTCTTCAGATCGATGTTTGTACGTTTTTTCGAATCAACATCAAAAACTATTAGTTCAGATTGAGGTACGAATTCCTCACCGGGTAATGAATATCTGTAAGTAACAAGTTTTGGACGGGCCTGGGTCAGAACATCCACCAAAAACAAATCCTTAACTTTTCTTTCATCTTCCCTGATTATAAATAGTTTTTTTGAATTCTTAAACCAGCTTACATTTGCTCTTACTTTTCGATTTCTGGCAGAATCTTCAGTATTGACATACCTTCCGTAGCTGTAATAGCGTACACCCTCTTCAGTAAGCTTTATCTCAATGCTATCCTTGTCGTTTGCCCGCATGAGATAAAGATTATAGTTCTTTGAGTAAGCAATCCATGCGCTGTCGGGGGAGTAGTTTGCCCAAACAGGTTTTCTTTTTACTTTTCCGATAGAATCTAGTAAAACCAACTTTTGATTTGAAATATCGAAGAGGAATTTAATTGGGCCAACTACAAAAGTAAATTTTGAAGTACTTTTCTTCTCAAATTTTATCTCTTTAATCGGAAGATCCAATTCGTTATACGGATGAAATGTAAATTTCCGTAACTCTGTTGCCATATACCGGCTGTCGAACATAAGTTGTTTTGATCTTGTTGCTGCGTTAACGTAATAATAGTTTCTTCCTGCAGAAGTTTTAAAAGAATACCAGAAAATATCGCTTTCCTCAATCCAGTTTCCGACAACGTCCAGATCGCCATATTTTGAAGTCAGGTTTTCTTCACTGAATTTTTCAGCTGCTTTGAAATCAGCTTTCTGAGCATTGGTAAAAATTGAGAGACTGACCGCGATAAGAAAAAACAACAGTTGTTTCATATTTACTTAATTTGGGTTATTTTAAAAAGGGCATGTAATATAATAACTTAAATAATAAAAGCATAAAAAACATTTATGTCTGAAAGATTATTTGACTATAATTGTGCAAAATTTTGCAACCCCTCCTTAACTATAAAGGATTGTTATAATTCTGATACTTACAATAAATGAAAAAGATACTCCCGATTTTGATCTTCGTTGTTGTATCACTACAATATACTTACTCTCAAACAATTGAATTAAAAGGAAACCCATTTACTGAAATTTTTACTGATTTTCACTTAAACTTAAACGATTCTGCGAAGACAACAGGATTTGGACTTGAAAGAGCCTATCTGGGTTATAATTATATTCCCGGGGGGAATTTTTCAGGATCAGTAATTTTAAATATTGGCAGTCCTGATGAACTTCCTCCAGGGGCAGAACATCGCAGATACGCATTTTTCAGAGAAGCCTCTATGTCCTGGACAAATGAAAAGATTAACATTTCTTTTGGAATTACAACTACCAGGATTACTAATTATCAACAAAAATTCTGGGGAAAAAGATATATTGCGCCTTCCTTCCAATCTGAAAACGGGTATGGTATAGTTGCAGATCTGGGAGTTGTTATTGATTATAAAATTAATGATATCTTCAGTACGGATATCACCATAATGAATGGAGAAGGTTTTTCTGATCTTCAGCTTGACAATAGTGTAAAAACTTCGGCCGGTCTCACAATAACGCCCTCCAGTCAACTGGCTTTCAGGCTGTATGGTGACATTGACAAACCAAGAGGAATATGGCAATCTACCCTCGTTGGCTTTGCCGGGTTTAAAAATGAGTTTATAACGATTGGAGCTGATATAAATTTCAAATCGAATATTGATATGGCAGGGGGGCATAATGCCTGGGGGCTTTCCGGAACAGGCGCCGTAAGCATCACCAAAAAATCCGAACTGTTTGTACGATACGATTATTCCTCTTCAGTTTTGGTTCCGGCAGAAACAATGGAATGGAACAATAATATGGATGGAAGTTTTTTGGTCCTTGGCCTGCAGCGCACTTTTAGTCAGAATGTTAAAATTGCACTGGATTACCAGGGAAAATTCCCATATAATCCTCCGGGAAAAATTACCGGTGCCATTTTTGTAAATGCAATGTTCAAGTTCTGAGAACGAAATCTCTTCCGGCTTTAAGAGCTTTCAAATTAGCTTCAACCATCTCTTTGCCTTTTCTCTCAAATAGTTTGGCGACAGCATTTTCAAGACTAAGATAAGACATATCGATAAATGATGAAGCAGCGCCAAGAATTACCATATTTCCTGAGCGTGCTGATCCGGATTCTTTCGCAATGCCATCTGCATCAATAATGATATGATTTTTTATCTTTTTAATCTCATTAATAATATCAGCTATAGGTGGATAGTCCGGAATATTAACAAACGGGGTTGAATTTGTTACCAGCCAGCCTGTTTTTGAGAGCCAGGGCAGATATCTTAAAGATTCCATAGGTTCTACAGATATTATCAGACTGGCTTTTCCATAAGGGATCAGATCAGAAGAGACCGGCCTGTCAGAAATCCTCAGATGCGACTGAACATCTCCGCCCCTCTGGCTCATACCATGGACTTCCGCCTGCTTAAGAAAGAGACTATTGGCTACAGCGGCTAAACCTATTGTGGCGGCAATTGATAATATGCCCTGTCCTCCTACTCCTGATAATATTATATCGTTTTTCATTATTCTACAATTTGAAATTATTCGTTTGAAGTTTCAGTTCTTTTTCTTTTTGTTGCCGTTTGGATACATTCGCGTGATGCAATAATTACTGAGACTCCCTTATAATCAAATTCCATTTTCATAACTAATATATTTTCTTTATGATTTTTGCGCA
Organism: Bacteroidales bacterium; assembly: GCA_036508535.1. GTDB lineage: Bacteria > Bacteroidota > Bacteroidia > Bacteroidales > VadinHA17 > LD21. The sequence goes on from DATCHE010000128.1 coordinate 16,363, forward strand.
AAGGAATAATTGTTTTTATATGTTCCCGCTCCACTCCGATACCCTCACAAATCTGTTCAATTCGTCCTGTTGCCTGCGATTGCTGACCACCCGTCATACCTGTGGTAGAATTATCAGATATTATTATTGTAACGGAGGATTTTTTAACTACCGCATCAAGGAGGCCGGTCATACCGGAATGGGTAAATGTTGAATCACCAATCACTGCAACTGAAGGAAATAATCCGGCATCGGCTGCTCCCACCGCCATTGTAATCGAAGCGCCCATATCGACACATGAATTAATTGCATTATAGGGAGGCATTGCGCCAAGTGTGTAACAGCCAATATCAGAAAATACTCTTCCCGGTCCAAACGGTGCAATTGCCTCGATCAGAGAATTGAACATATCTGCATGGCCGCATCCCTTACAAAATGATGGTGGTCTCTTTTTAACAAGCCCGGGTACATCTTTTCCATAACTTACTGGTAAGCCAAGAGCTTTTGCTACAATTGCAGGGTTGAGTTCCCCGTCGCGTGGAACAGTTCCGTCAAGCCTGCCATAAATTTTTATGCCATTGTCCAGAATTCCTCTTAAGGCTTCTTCTAAAACCGGCGCCCCCTCCTCAAGAATAAGTACTTCTTTACACCTGCTGGTTATATCAAGAATGAGGTCTTTTGGAAACGGGTAGGCTGATATCTTTAAAACCGGAAAACTATTGGAAGAGTCTGTTATATTCTCTGACAAGTAGTTATAAGCAATTCCGCAGGTTATTATACCAAGATCTCTTTTACTTCCATCTGTAAATATATTGTATTTAGATATCCTGTTGTCGTATCTTAATGATTCATAAGATGATAGCAAGGTTTTATATTTTTCTCTTGCAATAGCAGGAAGTAGTACAAACTGAAATGGATCATTAGGAAGAGTAAGTTTTTTTTCAGGAATAGTTTCTTTCAGTTGAATATTTGCCCTTGAATGAGCCAGTCGTGTTGTGATCCTGAAAAGAACCGGAAGTTTATATTTTTCAGATACCTCAAAGGCGTCAAAAACCATATCATATGCCTCCTGCTGGTTTGAAGGTTCAAAACAGGGCACCATAGCGAACTTCGCATAAAACCTTGAATCCTGTTCGTTCTGGGAAGAATGCATGGAAGGATCATCTGCTGACACAACAATTAGTCCACCATTTACGCCTGTCATGGCTGAATTAATAAAACTGTCGGCAGCAACATTCAGGCCAACATGTTTCATAGCGACCATAGCCCTTTTACCTGTGTAAGACATTCCAAGAGCAGCCTCCGTGGCAGTCTTTTCATTTGAAGACCACTGTCTGTGAACGTTTCGATCCGAAGCATCTTTCGACGATTGTACATACTCCATGATCTCGGTTGAAGGAGTTCCGGGGTATGCGTACATACCGCTTAACCCTGCGTCTAATGCCGCCTGTGCTATCGCTTCATCACCAAGTAAAAGTATTTTTTTCATATTGGTTATATGTTATTATTCTTATTTAACCACCCCTTACTAACCTTCCTCCATGGGGGAAGGAGCAAAACCTTTCCCCCTTGGAGGAAATTAGAAAGGGGGTAATATTCAACAAAGAAGATTAATTTATTTGTTCCCGAAATTCTGAAATATAACATACTATCGGGTCTTCCCTCTTTATCTGGCAAATATTGAAATATTTTTCGATTTTTATTCTGACGAATGATTGAGAACCTTAAAAACATTACTAAAAGCGGAGAAGTTTCAGATATCTGTTTGTGAATGACGTTAAATTATAGTTAAATATTTTAAGGTTACAGTCAATAATGCTTAATTTGTACTCTCAATTCAGCTTTCACCATTGATACACATTTCTTGTTGAACAGAATAATATATACGATCGCATTCATTATCTGCTCTTTTCAGGCTTTAACAGGTCAGTCAACTGTACCAGACAGATTCGTACAGGTGAGTGGTATTATTACCGACGAGTTACATATGCCGGTAGCTGGCGTTGCAATAATTTCCAGGAAACTAAGAAAAGGCGCTGTAAGTGAAAGAACCGGTATTTATTCAATAACGAGTACTCCGGGCGATACCATATATTTCAGAGCATTAGGATTCAAAAGATATCACACAATCATTCCTGAGTCATATGAGGATAAACATTGTAAAGTAGATATTGTATTGGATATCGATACTATTTCTATCTTAGAAGTTACAATTTTCCCATGGAAGAATTATAGCGAATTTATTAAGGATATGACAAAAGAACGTCCGGTTGACCCTATAATTCAGAATATGAATGACAATATTGCATCAATTTATGTGGCAATTGCGAATCAGACAAACACAACAATATCACCAGAAGCGGGCTACAGATACGCAATGGAGCAGAATTTCAGCGCTAACGCTACGAAAAACCAATTTCCGATAAATAATCTGTTGAACCCCTTTGCCTGGGCAAAGTTCGTAAATAGTATAAAAAACGGTTTGTTCAAGAACCAGAAATTTAATAAACCTGTGAATGCGAAAGTGCGAAAAAAGGTCAAAAACCCAAATAACTAAAGATAAAGTATAATTATATAATTCAAAAAGCCGGATCGGAAAGTGTGTTTTTGAATGCAAACTCATTCAAAGATTTCCGTGGTCTTCTCTTTTCATCCCTTTCAAAAAGTTCAGGAGGAATAGAATCACCATCACCAAGATAACCAACTCCCATCATAGCAACAGGTTCCATATCTTCGTTCAGGTTAAAATAGTTCTTTACCTTTTCAACAGAATACCCGCCCATTTGATGAACATGTATATCCATAGCAAAAGCTTGAAGGAGGAGATTAGAGACAGCCATTCCGGTATCATGAAAAGCAAACCGGTTGGGTTTACCGTTATGTGAAAACTTTGTCCGGGCCATACTGATAATAATTGCATAAGCGTTTTTAGCCCACACTTTGTTTGGATCATTCATAAAACCGAGAAAAGCATCAAATATCGCACGGTTCTCCTGAGTTGCAAGAACAAATACCCATGGTTGCTCATTATTGCAAGACGGAGCGTAACCTGCTGCTTCCAGCATGGCTTTTAATTTATATTCTTCCACCGGAATTGAAGAAAATGAATAAGGACTCCATCTTTCCTCTATTATTTCCAGAATTAATTCTTTTCTCATAGTATTTCTTTAATATCAGAAATGTAAAAGTAATAATTTATAATTTCGCGCAGTATGAAAAAGAATGATGGAAGATTGGTAGGCATTCTCGGTACTGTAATAATTCATCTTATTGCAGGAATAATATTTATGTCCTTTCAGCTAAAATCTGTTCAAAGGGAATTATCGGATGTAATCGAAGTAGAACTTGCACCTTTAGATGAAATAAATTCAAAAGATAAACTGATTGAATTGCCTCCGACAACAATCGAAAGGATTCTTCAGGGAGATGAAAATATGCTCAATATTGCACGAAATATGGCGAATATGTCTGAAGTGAAGATTAATAGGGAAGATTATATTGACAAGGTAAAAGAGGAGTTGATAAAAAGCGGTAAGCTTGGAGCTGACAACTACATAGATGAACAGAAGAGACTCGAAGAATTGAAGGCAAACGAGAATGTTACTCTTAAGAACGATACAGCTAAAAAGAATCAAATTGAAAAACCTAAGGATTCGCAGGAAATGGCAGCAAATTACAAGGGTCCCACACGTATATATTACGATCTGAAAGGACGTATTCATACCTCTCTGCCGGTTCCAATTTATAAATGTCAGGGATCCGGCAAAGTCGTCCTTTCCATTGAAGTTAACCAGAAGGGAGAAGTTGAAAAAGCATCTGTAATTGAAAGTGAAAGCAATACAGCTGATGCCTGCCTGATTGAGACAGCAGTGAACACTGCTCTTATTTCGAGGTTTAATTCAGATGTAAATTCACCAAGAATTCAGAATGGAACACTGACTTATCTTTTCGTGGCACAGTAAGAAGCAAAGGCGCAAAGGCACAATGGCGCAAGGGCGCAAAGGCACGATGATAGCTAACTTCTGGCTTTAATCAATTTTGTAAGCATCACTGAAATTATTTTGCACTCATTAACCAGACTTTCTTTGGTTGCTGAGTCAATATACCCGATTTCATTTGCAATGATAAGTTGAGTTAATAATTCCGCTGATGAACCTTTCGCTATATAAAAATGACGAATAGACTGTTTATCGGTTTCCAGATCATCACCTTCAGCAATATTAGAAGGAATACTTACAGCTGACCTTTGGATTTGACTTTTTAGTCCGAGGTCTTTTGAGAATGAAGGTTGTAATGTCAATTTGTAGATCTCTACGGCTAATACTCTGGCAAGTTGCCATACACGAAGTTTTTGAAAGTTTCCCATGAAGCAGCGATTTTAAATGAATAATTGAATACACAAAACAATTCCACATGTTTTGCTTCAATTCCAAATATAATACAAATCTTAAATTTCCCCCTGCCTTATTAACAACAGCTGAATCCAAGTTAGCCGTTGAGCCATTGTGCCGTTGCGCCGTTGAGCCATTTTCAAAACAACAGATTATCTGACTTATATATATACGGTCGTATTACCTCAGGAGAATTTCGATTTGCAGTTTTATCATTTATGAGTGGACTAATGGTATTAGCCTTTAGCAACTCATTAGGGTAAGGATTTAGTATTGACCGGACAATATCTGGTGAAGTTGAAATATCAAGCCACCGGGTTTCATCAGATTTATCCAGTATCGCCGGCATTCTTTTAGCTGAGTTATGGATTTCAGCCATTAGCTCATTTGCGTCTGTGGTAATAATTGAAAACGTTCGTATAAGGTCACCGGTAGCAGTTTCAGTCCACTCATCATATAGACCTGCTAAAGAGAGTATTTCATTTCCGGAATGATATATATACCATGGAATCTTCTCTTTTCCAATATGTTGCCATTCAAAAAAACCTTTCACAGGAATTATACATCTTTTTGATTTGAATGAAGAAGAGAATGAAGGTTTATTTTCTATACTTTCAGATCTCGCGTTAAAGGTCTTATATCTGATTTCGTTGGCATTATCAATTGTTCTGACCCATGAAGGAATTAATCCCCACCGGAGCAGACTTATCTTTTCAGGACTCCCGGAGCAGATAGCAGGTAATTCAGGAAGACCAAAAGCATGGTAATAATAACTTGGCCGGTATTTGTCAGGGTCGATCAGGGTAGCTCCGTATCTGTTTTCAAGCTCCTCCTTTACCAGGTTGACATTAACTGCAAAACACATTACTATTTAATTGAATAATCGGACAACGAAATATTAAGCGGTACAGGAATGGAATAGTTGAAAAGATCTTTATCAGGCAACGGGTTTATCTGTGATATTACCCTGGTCATCATATTATTAATATAGGAATATATTTCAGGTCCATTCCACGCACTTGAATTAAACAATACAACCCAGGAAATTCCGTCCGATTGTCTTTTCATCATACCGGCGCTGCCTGGAAACGAGCCTGTTCTCCACCAGGTTCCGTTTAAAACGGTTGTCTTCCATCCCACCGGTGCAAACCCATTATTATTATCAGTCATGAACCTGATACTTTGATCGTTGAGAATATCAGGTCGTGTATTGAAACCATCAACTGCCAGCAACAGACGCATGAGATCGGGAGCCGTGGCCAGCCAGGCTCCTGCACCTCCGAGAGACCTGATATCATTTCCGCCATATGTAGGCGAGACTAATTCACCTGTTCCATATATTGATGGTTTGAGCACGATATCAGAAGGCTCATAGTAGGTAACTTCAAAAGGATTTTTCTCTGAAGGCAGGTTCCCTGCAATTTTCATATCATAAATACCCAACGGCTCGAAAATTGTCTGCCTGCAATAGTCTTCATAAGACATTCCTGATATTTTTTCTATGACCAATCCAAGAATACTATAACCGAGGTTTGAGTAAGCACGGCCTTTACCCGGAGTATAATGCAGGTTTTTATCAAGGGCAAATCTTACGATAGTTTTAGTGTCGGCGGGTGGTTTTACCCCCATTTTTTCAGCAATCATTACGGGCATAAACATCTGGTCTCCATACCTTTGAGTCCATCCGGCTTCGTGACTTAACAGATGTGCAACTGTTATACCAAATACTCTCTTGTCTTTTGGTTGGCTGAAATACGGATCATTTAAAATACCATCGGGACCAAATACTTTATCATTGAGAGACAATTTACCTGCCTCTTCCAGTTTCATTGTTGCAATAGCTGTAATTAGTTTTGAAATACTTGCTATCCGGAATTTACTATAAGGCTGGGTCTCAGTCTTTGATGCAGTATCCGCGTGTCCAAAACCTCGGGCGAATATCAGTTTACCATCTTTTGCGATAGCTAATGAGGCTCCTTCAATAGACCATTTCCGTAAAAAAGAATCTACTGTCTTTTCTGCACCGGCAAACTCTCTCCCTGAGGATAAACTATTTGTAAGTCTGACATTTCTTGGTACCAGCTTGTCCGCAATTATTATGCTATTCTCTTTCGCACCCGGGTAGAAACTAACCAATGAGAGCAAAAGTGCAATAACCAATATTCTTTTACTTCTTCTCTTCAAAAGATAATAGTTTTTCAAAATACAAAAATAAACACTATTCTTTTTTACTGTGCAAGTATGGCATAAATAATACAATAAAAAATTTAAACGCAGATTTTCGAAAAATATTTCCTGATCAATTTTATTAAAGTCATGAAAAAAGAATCAAAAAAATTAACTTTGTGTTTATGTCGTTAGCCAGAGTCTCATTCCTGAGTATAATTATTTTTGCTACAGTTGTATGCAATTCAGGCAATCTGTATTCTCAATGGCAGTCAGTAGACAGCATCCTTTATAAATGGTCAACAACCGACACATCAGATTATATTCCGGCAAGTTACGAAGGAGCTCTTGACTATAATCTAATGATAGCAGCATCGAGAGGGAATGATACGGAGATAAAAAGATTAATCGAAAAAGGCGCTGACATTAATGCGGAAACAAATGAGTGGGCTACTCCCCTTATTTTTGCTGTATCTAATAACAGACTTTCGGCAGTAAAAACACTGTTAAACTATAATCCCGGGTTGAATAATATTACGAGTAGTGGTGAAACATCACTTTTGATTGCTGTGAAAAACGGGAATTTTGAGATTACGGAGGTATTGATACGAGCAGGAGCAGAAATTAATTTTGAAGACCGTTACGGAGCTACACCTCTTCATTATTCAGCTATAAATGGAAATCTGGATTTTGTTGACTTGCTTTTATATTATAAAGCATCAATTGACGTAAAATCAAATGAAGGCACAACACCTTTACTTGCGGCAGTATGGGCAGGATATGCAGATGTAGCTGAGCACCTGATTCAGAATGGAGCAAATATGGAAGCGAGAGACAATGATGGGTTTACTCCATTCCTGATGGCAGCATACTTTGGCGACACCTTGTTACTAAATATCCTGTTTAAAAATGGTGTTGATATTTATGCTACCAATAAATATCATCATAATGCTTTATCACTGTCCATTTTAGCTAATCATATCGAGACTACTGCACTTTTACTAAAAATGGGTAATAATTGGACAAATCCGGCAAGAAATGCAATTGATCCATATATTGTTATGTCAAGATACCAAAGAAAAGATATGCTTAATCTACTTAAAATAAATAACATACAAGGTAAATTAAAATACGGAATAGACCAGATATCAATAACAGCTTCGATGAGAACTTTATCAAATGATTTTTACACCGGAGTCAGTCTTGCGTTTAAAGAACCTTATTTAAATGGTGGTTTAAAATTCGGTCTCGATACTAAATTATGGTATACCAGAATTTTAATAAGGAGTTCGGATCACGTGTTTTACCAATATATGGATAAGGGATCGGTTTTTTATGCCGGATTATTTAAAGATTTTGCATTAACTGATAATCAGTTCGGCTTTAATTATTCAATTTCAACGTCACTTTCAGCTGGTTACTCTTTTGGAAACCAACTTAAAGGTACTCTCATTAACCCCGGGAATAAATTTCTGGTTATTCCTTCAGTTAATCTAAAAATATCTAAATTAAATTCTTCGATCAATTTGGGTTTCGAATACACAAAAACTGAATATTATCATACCGGGCCAGTCTGGTTCAGACTTGGCTATTCATATAACCATTTCTTCGATGATGTCAGAATGAAAATCAAACCAATACCCTGGTATTAAAATCTATGAGAAAAATTATCAGAATAATATCCCTTCTTATTTTAGCGGTTTCTCTTTCCTGCGAAAAACAGGGATTAGTTGTAAATTGCTCCGATTGTACTACAGATGAACCTTCAAAAACCGATCTTCAAATAAAATTTGATGTATCCTCATATCAAAGTTCAATAGAAATAAATGTTTATGAAGGTAATCTCGAGGATAGTGTGTTATATAGCTCTTTTTCAGCTATCGGTACAACAACTACTATTCCGGTTACAATAAATAAGAAGTACACTGTAACTGCCACTTATTATATTGCTAATAATTATTACATTGCTGTAGATTCAGCAACTCCGGGGGTCAAATATGAGAAGAATCAATGCAATAATCCCTGTTATTTTGTTTATGACCGGAACATTGATCTCAGAATAAAACACTTCTGAATATTTGAGATAAAAGTGGCTGTCACAAGAGCTGTTTTTTTGCCCCCTGCCCCCTAAAGGGGGTTCTTTAAAATACTGATTATCAGAAAGTCCATCCGCCAGCTGGCGGAGGGATTTAGGGGCTAATAAAAATTTAGGACTTTTGAACATCATCATCATCAGATATTTATTACAGGTTTAGTCTCATATGAGATCTCCTCATTTTTGTAATATACTTTCTCCAGAAACAATCCGCTTGGCGGAGCTGTTAGTTTTGCTGGAACATCTGTCTTGAATTTAAAGAACTTAGCAACTTCATCAGGCGATAGTTTTCCTCTTCCAACTTCAACCAGAACTCCAGTCATACGTCGGACCTGCTTCCACAGAAAATGTGAACCCACTACATGAAAAACAAGCATATCGCCAAAATCATTCACCTTTGCATGAAGAATCTCAACTTTGGTTGTTGACTGTTCACCCTCTTCGTCGGTGAAATACCTGTAGTCTTTGAGACCGGGAAAATGTGCCGCAGCCTTATTCATGAGGTCAAGATCGAGCTGATCTTTTATCCACCATACGTACTTTTTCCCAAAAGCTGTACGTCTTCTGCTAATCTGATAAATATAACTTCGGGCATTTGCATCGTGTCGGGCATGAAACTTTGGGTGTGCTTCTTCAACATTAATTATACATATATCCGGAGGAAGCCTGTCATTAAGGCCATATTTAATTTTAAGGGGCAGCAGATCTGTATCAATTGCAAGATGTGCTACCTGACCAGAGGCATGCACGCCACCATCCGTACGTCCTGCTCCATAAATCTCCAGCACCTCAGTCTTAAAGAGCTCTCTGCATGCATCAAGCATAGCTCCCTGAACCGTCCTGCCTCCTTTTTGTATCTGCCATCCCGAGTAGCGCGTTCCTTCGTATTCTAATGTCAATTTAAATCTGCCCATTGTCATTAATTATTAGGCCATAAAGGTATTATAAAAAATGATAACGTAAGACGCACGAACCCCGACAACTATTAGTTTGGCCAGTCGTTCATATTTGCTAATTTTGTAATGAAATAGTTTACCAATTACGGAATACCGGAATTATGAAAAACAGATACATGAATCCTTATCTTGCAGGTACCATGCTGGGGATAGTACTGCTATTGGCAATGTACCTTTCAGGCCGGGGACTCGGTGCAAGCGGAGGTCTGAAATACTGTGTTGTATCAGTAGTAGGCGCTGTTGACCGACCACATGCTGAAGGATCAATATACTACAGTAAATATTTTGAAGGAGGAAAAAAACCTTTAGAAAACTGGCTTACATTAGAAATACTTGGAGTCGTTATCGGAGGATTTATCTCCGGAGCTATTTCAAAAAGGTTGAAATTCAAAATTGAAAAATCTCCAAAAATATCTAATCTCAGACGTTTGATTTTTGCTTTCCTGGGAGGACTGTTCTTTGTTTACGGAGCTCAGCTTGCCCGGGGCTGTACAAGCGGTGCCGCTCTTTCAGGAATGGCTGTTCTTTCTGTTGCAGGATTTGTAACAATGATAGCAATATTCGGTTCTGCTTATCTTTTCGCCTGGTTTTTCAGGAAGAACTGGACATAAATAAAGTCAAAAGCCTGGAGGGATAGTAGTTTTTACAGACTTTACAGACTTTACAGACTTTACAGACTTTACAGACTTTACAGACTTTACAGACTTTACAGACTTTACAGACTTTACAGACTTTACAGACTTTACAGACTTTACAGACT